>NZ_AZUP01000001.1:307609-615218 GCF_000527135.1 Methyloversatilis discipulorum | reverse complement strand
CGTCGTGGCGCGCCACCGGCGGCGTCACCGTGCCGCGTCTGCCGCGCGGCGACTTCTCCATCGTCGTCGATGCGCTGTACGGTATCGGCCTGACGCGCCCGATCGAGGGCGAACACGCAGCCTGGATAGACGCGGTCAACGACATGGACTGCCCGGTGCTCGCCATCGACGTGCCCAGCGGCCTGAATGCCGACACTGGCGCCGTGCTCGGCCGCGCGGTCCGCGCCTCGCACACCGCCACGATGATTGCGCTCAAGCCCGGTCTGCTGACGCTGGACGGCCCCGACCACTGCGGCGAGCTGTCGGTGCACGACCTCGGGCTCGACTGCGCTGCCGTCGTACAGCCCTCGGGCTGGCAGGTCGGCCGCGGCCTGTTCGATCACCTGCTGCGACCACGCGCGCGCAACAGCCACAAGGGCACGCACGGCAACGCGGTACTGGTTGGCGGCGCACGCGGCATGGCCGGCGCCGCGCTGCTGGCCGGGCGTGCCGCGCTGAAGGTGGGCGCCGGTCGCGTCTATGTCGGCATGCTCGACCACGCCGCACTGCCGCTCGACCCGGAACAGCCGGAACTGATGATCCGCACACCGGCGGAAGTACTGACCGGCGACCTCGCCACCTGCGTGGCGATCGGCCCCGGCCTCGGCCAGAGCCCGGCCGCACTCGACCTGATGCGCGACGCGGTGCAGTCGCCGGCCACGCTGGTGCTCGACGCCGACGCGCTGAACCTGCTGTCGCAGCACGCGGATCTCGAAAAGGCGCTGATCGACCGGGGCGCCGCAACACTGCTGACGCCGCACCCGATGGAAGCCGCCCGTCTGCTCGGCAGCACGACCGCCAGGGTGCAGCACGACCGCATCGCTGCGGCACGCGAGATGGCGCGCCGCTTCCGCGCCTCGGTCGTGCTGAAGGGCTGTGGCAGCGTGCTGGCGCTGCCGGACGGACGCTGGTTCATCAACACAACGGGCAATCCGGGCATGGCGTCGGCCGGCATGGGCGACGTACTGACCGGCCTGATCGCCGGCCTGCTGGCCCAGGGCTGGCCGGCCGACCTCGCGCTGATCGGCGGCGTGCACCTGCACGGACTGGCCGGCGACCGTCTGGTCGCACTTGGCAAGGGTCCGAACGGCCTGACCGCCGGCGAGGTGATCGAATCGGCCCGCGCCGCCTTCAACGCACTGATCGCCGGTGCCGATCTGCAGGAAGTCGGCCATATCCACCTCTGACCGCAGGCATCCGCTGATCGGCGTGGCCTTCATGCTGGCCGCTCTGTTCTGTTTCGCCGTGCTGGACACCACCGGCAAATACCTGTCGCAGCGCTACCCGGTCGGCGTACTGGTGTGGGCGCGCTACCTGGTGCCCGCCATCGTGCTCGGTGCGGTGCTGTGGCCGCGCATGCGCCGCGACCTGCTGGCAACGCCGCGCTGGCGGCTGCAGATGCTGCGCGCCGCACTGCTGGCGGGCGTGTCCTTCCTGATCATGGGCGGGCTGAAGACGATACCGATGGCCGAAGGCACCTCGCTGTTCTTCGTCACGCCGCTGATCGTGACGCTGCTCGCCGGGCCGGTGCTGGGCGAACGGGTGACGGCCGCCAACTGGCTGCTGGCGCTGTTCGGCTTTTCCGGTGTGCTGCTGATCGCGCGTCCGGACGGTCATCTGCCGCTGCTTCCGGTACTGATGCTGCTCGGCGGCTCGCTGCTGTATGCCTTGTACCAGCTGGCGACGCGCAAGCTGGCGCCGACCGAGCGGCCTTTGACCACGCTCTATTACACGGCTGTGGTCGGCGCAACGCTGTCCTCGCTGGCGCTGCCGGCGGCCGCGCACAGCGAACTGCCGGGGCCGGTCGACGCGCTGCTGGTGGTGTCGCTGGGCGTGTCCGGCATGGCCGGCCACTTCCTGCTGATACGCGCGATGGCTTTCGCGCCGGCGTCGGTGCTCAGCCCGCTCATTTACGTGCAACTGGTGTGGGCGACGCTGATGGGCTGGCTGGTGTTCGGCGACCTGCCAGGCGCCAGCGCCGTCGGCGGCGCCGGCCTCATCGTCGTCTGCGGACTGGCCAGTGCCTGGCTGGCCCACCGGCGCTGACGCTCAACCGGCGGCCAGTTCGAGCGGCTGCGGCGTGTTGGCCGCGTCGGCCTGCAAGCCCTCGCCCAGGCTGCGTGCCCGGTTCGACAGCTCGCCCAGCTGCCGGCTCTGCAGCAGCGCCTCGATCTCGCCCGCCGGCACTGGCCGTGAGAAGTAATAGCCCTGTATCAGGTCGCAGCCGAGCGCGCGCAGCGCGATCACCTGCTCCGAGCGCTCGACGCCCTCGGCCACCACCTCCATGCGCAGCGAGTGCGCAAGGCGGATGACCGCCTCGACCACGTGGCGCGCCTCGGTGACGTGGTCCATGTCGATGACGAAGGTGCGGTCTATCTTGAGCTGACGTGCCGGCAGTCGGCACAGATAGGCGAGGCAGGAATAGCCGGTGCCGAAGTCGTCGATCGACAGCGTGACGCCCATGGCCTTCAGTTCTTCGAGCACGCGACGCACGCTGGTCGAACTTTCCATCACCACCGACTCGGTGATTTCCAGCGCCAGCAGGCCAGGATCGATGTCGAATTCGTCGATGCAGGCGCGCACGCGCTCGACCAGGTCCGGCTGCCGGAACTGCTGCGGCGACAGATTCACCGCCACCGGTATGCGCCGGCCGGCGTGCATCCAGCTGCGGATCTGGCCGCAGGCTTCGCGCAGCGTCCAGAAGCCGATTGCGTTGATCAGCCCGAAGCGCTCGGCCACCGGGATGAATTCGACCGGCGGCACCATGCCGCGCTCCGGGTCCTGCCAGCGGATCAGCGCCTCGACGCCACGCAACTCGCCATCGACCGCACTGACCTTGGGCTGGTAGTGCAGCACGAACTCGTCGTTGTCGAGCGCACGGCGGATCGCGCGCTGCATGCCGAGGATGTCGGCGCCACCGCCATCCATGTCCTCGCAGTACAGGCGCCAGGTGTTGCGGCCGGCGTGCTTGGCGGCATACATCGCGGTGTCGGCGCAGACCAGCACGCGATTCTCGTCGCCGTCGTCGGGAAACAGCGCGACGCCGACAGACGCCGACACCTGTATCTCATGGGTGCCGATCAGCATCGGCTGGCTGGCGGCATCGACCAGCCGCTGCGCCAGCCGGCCGGCACCTTCGGCATCGATCGCGCCCTCGGACAGCATGACGAACTCGTCACCGCCGATGCGGGCCACCAGGTCGCCCTCACGCAGACCGTTGCGCAGCCGGCGTGCGACACACTTGAGCACCTCGTCGCCGACGTGGTGACCGAGCACGTCGTTGACCGGCTTGAAGCCATCGAGATCGACGAACAGCACCGCCAGTCGCGCCCCTCGCCCCCTCACGCGCTCGGCCGCCTCGGCCAGCGCAGCGTCGAAATTGACACGGTTCGGCAGATCGGTCAGCGGGTCGTGCAGCGCCGCGTGCATCAGTTCGCTGTTGGCCGCCTTCAGACGCATCGCGAGCTGCCGCGTGCGATGTTCCATGCGGGCATCGAACAGCGCGGCGACGCTGCCTATCCAGGTGAAGCCGATGGCCGCGACGGCGATGGTCAGCCCCAGCCAGGTCGGATCGATCTCGTGCTTGGCCAGGCTGACCGCGTTCGCCTCGAAGCGGGTGGCCGCCATGCAGATGTAGTGCACTGCGCACAACACGAGCCCCATCGCCATCGACGCCAGCACCTTGAACAGATAGAGCGCGCGGCCATCGAGCGCACGCATCCTCAGCAGCGCGCGGGCTGTCGCCACCGCCAGTACCCAGGCCAACAGCACGGCCAGCGCCAGCAGACCCGGCCGGTATCCGACCGCGGGTTCGATGCGCATCGCCGACAACGCAAGGTGGAACACCATGACGACACCGGCGCCGACCACCAGCGCCAGCGGTGCGCGCAGCCGCTGCGCCGGTGCCAGCCGACTGGCGCCCAGCAGTGCGAGCAGCGATATGCCGACCGACGTCAGCCAGGACTGCACGGTGATGATCAGGTCGAAACCGGTCTGCATCGGCAGCGCGTAGGCGAGCATGCCGACGAAGTTCACCGACCAGATGCCGGTTCCGAGCACCAGCGCACCGGAAAAGAGCCAGATGCGCGCGGCGCGCCGGTCGGTGCTGTGGATGCGTTGCGACAGATCGAGCGCTGACCAGGCGGCCATCACCGCCACCAGCAGTGACAGCGCGACCAGAAGCGGGTGGTATTGCCCCGTCATGGCAGCGGCGCCCCGCATCGACGAGCCGATGCCGGGCCGCGCGCCAGCGGCGCGTCCACGTGGATGAACATTTCCTTCTCCCCAAAAGGACGATGCGAGCGGAGCCTGTTCGAGTCGGCTCTCGTATAGATCCCCCAGCTACGGCAGCGGGCGGCGCAACTTTAAGCGGCGGCGTCCACACGTGACGCCGATTCGTGACGAACTTGGGAGGAAGGCAGGATTGCCTGTGCCAGCCTTGCGGCTCGCATGGGCCGGGGCAGGCCGATGCTAGAATGCGCCGCGACAAATACAGAAGACGAGCCATGCGGGAAAACGATCAGCTGTCCATCGAAATACAACGCAACGTGTCGCAGGCGCTGGCCGAAGATGTCGGCACCGGCGACCTGACAGCACGGCTGATCCCGGCCGGGCGTGCTGCCACCGGCATGGTGACGGCGCGCGAAGAAGCGGTGCTGTGCGGCCGCGACTGGTTCGAGGCCTGCCTGCGCGCACTCGACCCGAAGGCGACCGTCGCCTGGCACGTGGCGGAAGGCGAGTGGGTCGAGCCGGACCAGAAGCTGTGTGAAATCCTGTCGGAAACCCGCGCCCTGCTGACCGCCGAGCGTGCGGCGCTGAACTTCGTCCAGCTGCTGTCGGCCACGGCCACCATTACGCGTCGCTTCGTAGACGCCATCGCCGGCACCTCGGCACGCATCGTCGACACCCGCAAGACCCTGCCCGGCCTGCGCCTGGCGCAGAAGTACGCGGTCACCGTCGGCGGCGGCCTGAACCACCGCATGGGCCTGTACGACGGCATCCTGATCAAGGAAAACCACATCATGGCCGCCGGCGGCATCCGCCCGGTGCTGGCGCGCGCACGCGGCATCGCACCGTCGAATGCCTTCATCCAGATCGAGGTCGAAACGCTGGCCCAGCTGGGCGAGGCGCTCGACGCCGGCGCCACCATGGTGCTGCTCGACAACATGTCCATCGAACAAATGCGCGAAGCGGTCGCCATCAACGCCGGCCGTGCCGAACTCGAAGCGTCCGGCGGCGTGAACCTCGACCGCGTGCGGGCCATCGCCGAAACCGGCGTCGACCGCATCTCCATCGGCGTCCTGACCAAGAACGTCCGCGCCATCGACCTCTCACTTCGCCACGTCGAACGCTGAGCGTCCGGCGCCAGCCTCGTCCAGCCCCTATCCGCGGAGATTCCGTCTGATGTGGTTCATCCTGTACTACGTGGTGGCAATCACGGTGCTCATCCTGCACTTCACCGGCTTCCTCGCCCGCAACAACCTCGAATGGCTGGTGTTCGTACTGGCTGTCACTGTCTTCCCGGCCGTGCTCTACCTCTGAGCGGAGCCCGTCCCTCCCCCGCCTGAACCGGCGCGCATCAGCGCGCCGCAATCGCTCCCCGTCCAGTTCGAAATCCTCCGGTGCATGGGGTGGTCCGCCCCGCGCATCGTCGTTTCGTCGTCCGTCCTCACTGCATACATATCGAGAGCGAATCCTTACCGACATTGAGAAACATTTGCATTTCGTTTACATTGCGCGCGAATTGATTCCGGGGCGACGCCGGCTGCGTCGCGATTCCCGCCCCCATGACGTCACCACGGAGAAGAAACCCCGATGTCCGCACACCTTCGTACCCGGCGCGTCCGCACGACAGCCTACGCCCGCAGGATCGACCGTACGCTGCTGCCTCTGGGCGCCGCTCTGATGGCAGGCAGCTTCGGCATGAGCGCGCAGGCGAACGAAGGCGGTGTCGTCACGCTGCCTGCCGTACAGGTGGAAGGCCAGGCACCGGCGCCCTACAAGGCAGAAGTGCTCAGCTCGCCGAAGCGGCCGCAGGCCATCCAGGACATCCCGCAGACCGTGCAGGTCGTGACCGAGCAGCTGCTCGATGAACAGGGCACGAAGACGCTGCGCGACGCGCTGCGCAACGTGACAGGCATCAGCTTCCAGGCCGGCGAGGGCAATCCGCCGTCCGGCGACCAGCTCAAGATCCGCGGCTTCTCGGCGCGCGACGACATTCTGGTCGACGGCGTGCGCGACGCCGGCGTGTTCTTCCGCGATCCGTTCAACACTGAGCGCATCGAAGTGACCAAGGGCCCCGCCTCGGCCTTCGCCGGCCGCGGCTCGACCGGCGGCACGATCAACCAGGTGTCCAAGCTGCCGTCACTGAAGCAGAAGCGCGAGATCGAGGCCGGCATCGGCACCGACAGCCTTTATCGCATCACCGCCGACATCAATCAGCCGATCGAAGGCCTGAACGGCGCGGCCTTCCGGCTCAACCTGATGTCGCACCAGAACGACCAGCCGGGCCGCGATCACGTCGAAAACAAGCGCTTCGGCATCGCGCCTTCGCTGTCCTTCGGTCTGGGCACGCCGACCCGCGTCACGCTGAGCTATCTATACACGAGGCAGGACAACCGACCTGATTCGGGCCTGCCGAACGCGCGCAATTTCAGCCTGCGCAATTCCGGCTTCGGCGGAGGCGTGGCGCCGGTGAGGTACTCGAATTTCTATGGTCACTCGTCCGACTACCAGGACCTCGAAGCGCATCAGGCGAGCTTCCGCTTCGAGCACGACTTCAACGACAAAGTGAGCATCCGCAATCAGCTGCGCTACGGCTATACGCACAACGACTCGATTTTCTCGTCGCCGCGCTATTCGCCGGGCAACATCACGACCATCACCGGTGCGACCAATGTGGTCGGCAACCAGAAGCCGCGCGACCAGAAGACCGACCTGCTGATCAACCAGACGGATCTGACCTTCAAGTTCGCCACCGGCAGCGTCAAGCATCACCTGGTGACCGGTCTCGAGCTGTCACGCGAGGACAACGAGAACAAGCGCCGCCTTGACGCCAACGGACCGGCAACCAATCTGCTCGATCCGCAGCTGCGTCCAGCAGCGCTGATTCCATACAACGGCACCCGCGCCCAGCTCGACCTGGAAACGACGGCGCTTTACGTGAGCGACATCATCTCGCTGACGCCGCAATGGGACATCAATGCCGGTCTGCGCTGGGACCACGTCAAGACGACGGTGCGCGCGCTGAACGACGGCACGGTGCCGGCGTACAGCCAACACCTGTCGCGCACCGACAAGGAGGTGTCGGGCAATCTCGGCCTGATCTATCGTCCGGTTCCGACGCTCAGCCTGTATGCCGGCTACGGCAGTTCCTTCGACCCGAGCGGCCGCGCTGACATCGTCCAGCTCGCGGGTGGCAACAACAATCTGCCGGTAACTCCGGAAACCTTCAATCTGAAGCCGGAACGCACGCGCAGTTACGAGGTGGGTGCCAAGTGGAACGCGCTGGGCGACGCGCTGCTGATCCAGACCGCGCTGTTCCGCACCGAGAAATTCAACGGCCGCACGCCAGGCCTGCCTGGTGAACCGCCGCTGGTGCTGCAGGGCGTACAGGAGGTGCAGGGCTTCGAACTGTCGGCCAGCGGCCGCGTGACCAATCGTCTGAACCTTTTCGCCGGCTACACTTTCCAGGACAGTCAGGTGCGCAAGTCGAACAACCCGATCGAGGAAGGTCAGACGCTGGACAACACGCCGCGCCACAGCTTCAGTGGCTGGGCGACCTACCAGCTGACCGAAGCCCTCAGCGTGGGCGGCGGTGCGCAGTACATCGATACGCGCAACGCCATCATCCGCAGCAGCCTGACCGGCGATCTGGTGACGACGGTCGATGACTACTGGGTGTTCGACGCGGTTGCGCTGTATCAAGTCAGCAAGGATCTCAAGCTGCGCCTGAACGTGTATAACCTGCTCGACAAGAAGTACATCTTCGAACTTGCCAGCGGCCAGAGCATTCCGGGTGCGAGCCGCGCGGCCGTGCTCTCCGCGATCTACTCATTCTGATGCTGCTGACGATAGACGACCTGCTTTCCGGCGACGAAGTCGCCGCCCTCCGTGACCTGCTCGATCGTTCCGAGTGGGCCAGCGGCGCCCTCACCGCCGGATCGCAGGCGACTGTCGTGAAGAACAACCAGCAGGTCCCGGAAGGTGCGCCGACGCTGCCGGAACTGCGCCAGCGGGTGCTGGCCGCGCTCAACCGCGAGCCGCTGTTCTTCAGCGCCGCACTGCCGGCGAAGATCCTGCCGCCCTTCTTCAACCGCTATGCCGACGGCAGCAATCGCTACGGCCAGCACATCGACAACGCGATGCGCGCGATGCCGGACGGCAGCGGCTATGTGCGTGCCGACCTGTCGGCCACGCTCTTCCTTGCCGATCCGGACGAGTACGACGGCGGCGAACTGGTGATCGACGACACCTTTGGCCGTCACAGCGTCAAGCTGCCGGCCGGCAGCCTGGTGCTCTACCCGTCGTCGTCAGTGCACGAGGTGACACCGGTGACGCGCGGCGCCCGCGTCGCCTGCTTCATGTTCATTCAGAGCATGGTGCGCGACGCCGAGCAGCGCCGCCTGCTGTTCGACCTCGACATGGAACTGCTGACGCTGCGCCAGCAACTGGGCGAGACGACGTCCATGGTCAAACTGACCGGCATCTATCACAACCTGCTGCGCCGCTGGGGTTCGGCCTGAACACGCCGCTGAACCTGCAGCAGTCGATCGCCGGCTATCGTGAGCGGGCGCGCGAACTGCTGCATCCGGACATCTGGCACTACCTCGACGGCGGCCGCGACACCGTATGCGGTCGCGCCAACCGTACCGCGCTCGATGCCATGCCGCTGTGGCCGCGACCTCTGGTCGACGTGCGCGGCGGCCATACGCGGATCGAACTTTTCGGTGAGTCGCTGGGCCACCCGCTGCTGCTGGCGCCGATCGCCTACCAGCGCCTGCAACATCCGGACGGAGAGTGTGCGAGTGCGATGGCAGCCGCCGCGCAGGACGGGCAGATGGTGGTCAGCACGCTGGCCAGCCAGCCGCTCGAACAGATCGCCCGTGCGGCCGAGAAGCCCTTGTGGTTCCAGCTCTACTGGCAGAGCGACCGCGAGCGCACAGCGCGTCTGCTCGATCGCGCGCTTGCCGCCGGCTATCGCTGCGTGGTGTTCACCGTCGACGCACCGATCAAGCTCGCCGCCTCACCGCTGCCGGCCGACGTGCGCGCGGTCAACATCGAGCCGCCAGGCCAGCGCCAGTTGCGGCCGGGACAGAGCGAAGTGTTCGACGGCTGGATGGCTGACGCGCCCGGTTGGGACGACCTCGTCTGGCTGCGCGCGCGCACGCCGGTGCCGCTGCTGATCAAGGGTGTGCTGCACGCGGCGGATGCCGCGCGCGCCGTCGATCTCGGTTGCGACGGGGTCGTCGTATCGAACCACGGTGGGCGTGTGCTGGACTGCGCGCCACCGGCCCTGTCCTGCCTGACAGAGGTGATCGCTGCGGTTGGCGACCGCGTGCCGGTGCTGTTCGACAGCGGCATCGACAGCGGTGCCGACGCGCTGCGCGCGCTGTCGCTCGGCGCGCGAGCGGTCATGGTCGGTCGCCCCTATCTGTGGGGTCTGGCGGCCGGCGGCGCGCTCGGCGTCGCGCACGTGATCCGGCTGCTGCGCGACGAACTGGAAATGTGCATGGCGCTGTGCGGCTGCGCCACGCTGGCCGACGTCAGCGCAGATAGGTGCGGCTGATCTCGCGGAATTCTTCGGATCCTGCCGCGCCCAGCCATTCGAAGGCGACCATTTCGCGCGACACGATGACAACGCCGTGCTGGCGCAGACGCTCCAGCGCAAGACCGCGGTTGGACGGATCGCGCGAGGCGACGCAGTCGGCTACGACAAACACCTGGCGACCTGAGGTCTGAAGATCCATCGCGGTCTGCAGAACGCAGATGTGCGACTCGATGCCGACGATGACAACCTGCTCGCGCGCAGGATCGAGCAGCGGTTTCAGGCAACCGTCGGATACGCATGAAAAGTGCATCTTGGGCACGATGGATTCCGCCGGGATCAGATCGCGCAGGGCCTGCACCGTCGGCCCCAGGCCCTTCGGATACTGTTCGCTGACCAGCACCGGCACCGACAGTCGCTGCGCGATCTTCACCATCCAGACGACGTTGTCCAGCAGGCGGTCGGCGTCGTCCATCGCCGGCAGCAGGCGCTCCTGCATGTCGATCAGCAGCAGCGAGGAACGTTGGCGGTCAATCAGCATTTGAAGCACTCCATCGGCAAGGCAGCGGCGCAGCGTAGCAGGCCGGCCCGACGGTGAGAACCCGTTGCGTCAAAGAACCAGCATGGTGGTGATCGACAGCTCGTCGAGCTGCGCCAGCTCTTCGGTCTCCTGCCAGGCACGGTACTCGAACACGCCGGCCGCCACGGCGAGCACCAGCGCGGCGAGCGCAACGCCGGTCACCCAGCGTGGGCGCGGCAACGCGGCGCGACGCGGCGCGCCGTCACGCACGCGCGCCGCCAGTGCGGCATGCACCGGCGGTGGCGGCAGCGAACGCAGTGCGCTGCGCAGCGCATCATCGGAAAATCGTTCAGTCATCGTCAGTCTCCCCGGCCAGCAGGGCCTTCAGGCGCGTGCGCGCCCGGAACAGCAGCTGATGCGCGGCATTGTCGGCAATGCCGAGCTCGCGCGCGATCGCTGCCACATCGTACTCCTGCCAGGCCCACATCATCAGTGCCGCACGCTGGCGCTCGGGCAAACCTGCCAGGGCGGCGCGTAATGCGCCGCTTCGCGCCGCCGCGTGCCAGTGCTCCTCCGGCGTGGGCCGTGGATCGGCCAGCAATTCGAGCTCCGCCTCGTCGGCGCGCGGCCGGCTGCGCCTGAAGCGGTCCATGCACAGATTGCGCACGATGCTCAGGAACCAGGTGGACAGCTGCGCCCTTCCTTCGAAGCGGCCAGCGTGCTGCCACAGGCGGCAGAACGCCTCCTGCACGACGTCATCCGATTCGGCGGCGTCGCCGGTCAGTTTCCAGGCCAGCGCATGGGCTGGCGGCAGCAGGCGTTTCACCAGTTCGTCACTGGCCACCCGCTCACCCGCCCTCGCCTGCTGCAGCAACAGCGCGTCGCTGCGCCAGCCGGTCGGCAGCAGCACACCGAAGCCGGACAGCGCGCCCTCAGCGTTCAAGTTCACGTTTGAGCCGCCGGCGTTCTTCGGGCGTCATCCGTTCGAGCATTTCGCGACGCTCGCGCAACAGCGCGCGCCGCTCATCCGGCGACAGCGACTGTATGTAGGCGCGCCGTTCGGCGCGCAGGCGCTCGCGCTCGGTCGCGCTCATCGACTTCCAGTCCTCGCGCAGCCGCTCGCTCATTTCCCGGCGCTGTTCCGGCGGCAGCGACGACAGTCGCTCGCGCAGCCGGGCGCGGAACTCGCGCCGCTCCTCTGGCGTGGCCGCCTTCAGCTTCTGCCGCAGTTCGTGCGCCTGCGCTTCCCTGCGGTCGGCGGGCAAGGCACTCCAGGCACCCGGGTCCGGCACCGCCGGCACTTCGGCCTGCGCGACACCTGTCCAGAGCAGGCCACACAGCAGGGTGAGACGGAAAATCATCATCGCAGGCAGAGGGAGGGACACAACAGTTTGACGCCGCGGCGCGGCATTCCTTACGCGCGTGATCGCACATTACATCCGCTTACAGCGCCGGCGCGTAAGGGCCGGCCCGGGCGGCACGTCTCACGGTCACAGCAGACGCATCCCGCCGACGCTGAACCTGCGGAGAACACCATGAAATTCATTCCCGGCCTGCTCGCCATCACCACCCTGTTCGTCGCCGGCGGCGCGCTGGCGCAGACGCCCTCCGAGCGCATGGAGCAACGCATCGATGCGCGTCAGGCGCGACAGGAACAGCGCATCGACGGCGGCGTCGAAAGTGGCAAGCTCACCCAGCGCGAGGCAACGCGGCTCGAACACCAGCAGGCGCACATCGATCACGCCGAAAACCGGGCACTGGCCGACGGCTCGCTGAACAGGAAGGAGGCGCTGCGCATGGAAAACATGCAGGACCGCGCCAAGCGCAACATCCGCCACCAGAAGCACGATCGCCAGCACGCGCGCTGAATGCGCTGCCGCGCGCGGGACACTCAGCCGGCGGCAAGCTCGTCGCGCGGCTGTGCCAGCGCCTGGCTGACCGCACGTTCGAACATTGGCGCGGCATCGACGATACGCGCTTCGCCCCGCGCCAGCTGCAGCGCCAGCGCGTCGGGCGCGATTGAGGTGGCCCGCGGCGAACCGGGATTGGTGAACAGGTAGATACCACGCTGCGGACTGACCCAGTTCAGGCGCATGCGCGAAAAACTGCCGTCGGGCTGCTTGAACTCGACCCAGTCGCCACGCTTCAGCTCGGCCACCCGGCCCTCGTCGGCGATATCGAGATGTGCCGGCAGATTGAGCGAAATGTCCTCGTACTCGAGACCATCCTGCTCGACGTGCTCGGTCACCACCTCGGGCGCCGGCACCGCGTCGTTGGCCGAGCCCTCGCCCGGCACCCACTGCTTCACCGGCGGCGGCGCGCCGGGCGACACACCCGGCTTGATCCACTGCGCGTGCAGATCGAACAGGCCGTTGAGGAGCAGCAACTTGTCGGCCGGATGCGCCTCGGCCGTGTCGAAACCCTGATTCAGTCGGCGCAGCAGGCCGGGCAGCGCCTGCACGAGCTTGCGCCGCTCTTCCGGATCGCTCTTCGGCTGCACGCTCCAGATCAGTTCGTCGGCCGTCACCAGGGCCTGCCGGTAATCGACCTCAGTATCGGCCCCGCGCTCTGCCAGCGTGCGCAGCAGGCGGCGCCATACGCCGTCGAGCAGGTTCTGCACCACCGCAGGAAGCGGCGTGCGCAGACGGTCATCGACAGCGTCGTCGGCGGCGCGACGCGCATCGTCGCGGCGCAGACGTTCCTGTTCGCGCTCTTCGGCCAGACGGGCGGCCGTTTCGGCGCGCTGCGTCTCCTCGGATTCGAGCGCATTGATGAAGCTTTCGAGGTCGGTGTTGCAGGCCTCGAACAAGCTCATGTCGCGTTCGAAGTCGCGCAGGATTCGATCGACGATCTCCGCCAGCTTCACGTAGAGCGGGTCATCGTGGCCGACATCGCGCCCCCAGCGCAGCATCGCCTGCGAAATCAGATCGAGCAGATGCCGGGCCGGGTGTGCCTTGCTGGAGAAGAAACTGCGGTCCAGCATGGCCACCTTGACCAGCGGGATCTGCAGCCGTCCAACCAGCGCCTTGATCGGATCGGCGATATTGGCGTCGTCGAAGATGAGGTCGAACAGCATCGCGACGATGTCGACCGTGATCGCGTCGAACTGCCCGAGATGCCGCCCCAGATCCGAACTGCGGAAGTCCCGGAGCACGTTCACGGGCACCGGCATGCCGAGCCCCGGCGTCATGGGCAGGTGATCGGCCTCGGCCTGCAGCGCGCTCAGCGCCTCGAATACGAAGGGCGAAGCGGGCGTGAGTCCGGCGGCCGGCCCGCTGCCACCGGCAGCCGGCATCGGAATGCCCTGTGCCGCCATCTGCCCCTGCACCAGCTGGGCCAGCATCGCGTAGATGTCGCCCTCGCCATCGAAGCCGCCAACGCCGGACAGCGACGGATCGCCGAAGCCCTGATGCATCGACGCCGTGCCGAATCCCTGCGTCATCGATGCACTGCCGAAGCCCTGTACCGATGACACGGTACCGAAGTCCGGCCGCGGCATCGCCGGCTGCTCGCCGCCCGGTGCCGCCCCGGCGCCGCGCGGCCGCGCGCCGGCCATCGGTGCGCGGCGGAAGCCGCGGCGCAGTCCGGGCAGCACGTTCTGGCGCACCAGGCGGGTATTCAGTTCCTGATAGAGACGGGCCAGTTCGTTGGAAATCTGCTGTTCGAGTGATTGCAGCAGCACCAGACGCATCTGCACGCCCGGGTCCACTTCCTCGGACGCCGCGCGCAGCGCGTTGGCGATGGCTTCGGTGCCGATCGGGTTGTCGGCATCGGTCGGATCCTGCTTGCCAAGCAGACTGCCGAGGCGCTGTTCGACCGCGTACAGGTCCTCGTCGCAATGTTCCTTGAGCTTGCGGGTGATCTCGCTGACCGCCAGATCCTGGGTCAGCACGTCCTCTTCGACCAGACTCAGCTCGTCGAGCGATTTCGGCGTGGCGGCAGCCGACGCCTTCAGCGGCTCACCGCGTACGCGGGCGTCGAAATAGCGCGACAGATTGTCGATGAAGGCCTGCTCGATGCCGGCCCAGTTCTCGCGGGCCTTGCCGCAGGTGAACATGTAGAGGTTGCGCTGGTCGCGATCGAGCTCGGCTTCTGCACGCGCGACCAGATCTTCCTCGATCTTGGTCAGCATGCCATGCAGCGATTCGCGCAGACGACGCAGCGTGAAATCGCGGCAGTCGTTGATTACGCGTCCGCGTTCGGGCGGCAGATTGGGAGGCATCGGTGAAGCGGCGCTCATTGTTTACCTTTGCGGTCGCTCAAAGCGACCTGAAAAGGCCGAAACCCGGGCAAGGTTCAGGTCGGAGCGCAACCTGTGGCGCAGTATAGCGGCGGCCCCGCTGTCATGGGGTGTCGTCACCCTGTAGACCGGAAACTTTGCGTCGCCGTCTTTCGACGGGTTTGCCCTGGTTCAGCTGTTATCAGATTTCACCGAAATTAACGGTCCGCCGGACGCGGACTTGAGCTCCTCGGCCGGCGGTCAATGCAATCACACCTGCAGCGTTGCGATGACGGAGTCGATTTCCTCCTGCGACTCGGCCACCACCGCGTCGAGCGTTTCGTTGTCGATGTCGGCGGTGACGGTTTCGGCAATCGCCGCGTCGTGCTCAGCCGTCGCGCAGCAGAAGGGGTTGGGGAAGGCCGCCATGCTCTCGGCCAGGAAAAGCACATCGGCAAGTGAACGCGGCGGCACGACCGGGCCGGTGATCGACGGATCGTCGACCGCATCGATGATCTGCGTCGGTACCTTCAGCGATTCGAGCACTGCCCGGCCGACGCTGCGGCTGAAGCTGAACATCAGGCCGCTCAGTTCCTCCTCGCGCTGCAGCAGCGCCGGGAAGGCGGAAGCGCGGGCCAGAAGATAGAACTGGCCGATCTCATGCACGACGCCGGCGAACATGGCCGCATCGGCGTTCAGTCGGGACAGTCGGCGCGCGATCACGAAACTGAGCGCCGACACGTGGATGGTGTGCTGCCACAGGTCGTGCGTCATGACGCGCAGCCGCTCGTCGGCCCTCGCATCGACCATCTGGCGGACGATGAGCGACATCGTGAGCATGCGGATCGGCTCCGTGCCGACCCGGTTGACCGCGGTGCGCACGTCGGTGATTTCGTTGCCGCTGCGGTTGTAGGCGACCGAATTGGCCAGACGCAGCGCCTTCGCGCTCAGCACCGGCTCGGCGCCGACCAGGCGCGCGACTTCGTTGATGTTGATGTCCGGGTTTTCGAGCGCCTGGCGGATGCGCAGCGAAACGTCGATGCTGGTCGGGAACACGATGTCCCCCGATTCCAGTTCGGCCGAAAGTCGTTGCAGTGCTTCAAGCGATGCGTTCACCGGCTCACCCATGAGTTGTCCCCGTACATACACAGTTCGATGTACGGGTCTACGGCAGGCCGGCGAATGTCTTGAATCCGTGGGGCGACCGCCCCCGCGCTCAGCCGGCGTGGCGCGCGATGTAATCCTTCATGGCCGCCACGTCGGCATCCATCACCTCGAAACGCTGCGGCAGCGACTCAAGGTCTTCCATGCCGGCCGGGCGTACCGGTTCGCGACCCAGCGCCTCGACCACGGTTTCCGAGAACTTCGCCGGCAGCGCGGTTTCCAGCACGATCATCGGCACGTCGGCCTCGCGCCGCTCCAGCGCGACCTTGAGGCCGTCGGCGGTGTGCGTGTCGATGGCGCGCCCCCAGCGTTCGTCGGCCAGCCGCATCGTGGCGACGCGGTGCGCATGATTGCTGGCACCGGACTGGAATCCGTATTCGGAAGCCACCTTGCCGAACAGCGACGACGCCGACAGATCGAACGGACGGCCGCGATCGACCTCGCCCCACATTGCACGAACCTGGGCAGCGTCGTGGCCGACCAGGTCGTAGATAAAGCGCTCGAAATTGCTGGCCTTCGAAATATCCATCGACGGGCTGGTCGTGTGCAGCGTTTCGGCGGTGGCGCGCGGACGATAGACGCCGGTGCGGAAGAACTCGTCCAGCACGTCGTTCTCGTTGGTCGCGACCACCAGGTGACGGATCGGCAGGCCCATCATGCGAGCGATGTGGCCGGCGCAGACATTGCCGAAGTTGCCGGACGGCACGGTGAAGCTCACCTGTGCGCCGTTGTGCTTGGTCGCCGCGAAATAGCCCTTGAAGTAGTACACAACCTGGGCCGACACGCGCGCCCAGTTGATCGAGTTCACCGTGCCGATGCAGTACTTCGACTTGAACTCGAGATCGTTCGACACCGCCTTGACCATGTCCTGGCAGTCGTCGAACACACCGCGTACCGCGATGTTGAAAATGTTCGGATCCTGCAGGCTGAACATCTGCGCCGTCTGGAAACGGCTCATCTTGCCGTGCGGGCTCAGCATGAACACGCGCACGCCGTGCTTTCCGCGCATCGCGTATTCCGCGCTGGAGCCAGTGTCGCCCGAAGTTGCGCCGAAGATGTTCAGCTGCTGGCCGCTCTTTTCCAGCGCGTACTCGAACAGATTGCCGAGCAGCTGCATCGCCATGTCCTTGAACGCCAGCGTCGGGCCGTTGGACAGTTCGAGCAGGTGCAGTCCGGGCTCCAGCGTGTACAGCGGCGTGATGTCGCACGCGTCCGACCCGGACACCGTGTTGCGATACACCTCCGGCGTATAGGTGCGGTCGATCAGCGCCTTCAGGTCGGCGGCCGGAATGTCGTCGGCGAAGCGCGACAGGATGGCGAAGGCGAGCTGGCGGTAATCCATGCCGCGCATCGCTTCGAGATCACTCGCCGAGAACCGCGGGTACTGCACGGGTATGGCGAGACCGCCATCTTCCATCAGGCCGCCCAGCAGGATTTCGGTGAAGCGCTTCTGCGGCGCCTGGCCGCGGGTGGATACGTAATACATCGCGTCGTGCATCGGATTCGTGGTCGAGAAGCGGCGCGCTCAGCGCGCGCAAGGGGCATTAATCTAGCACAGCGCACCCGCTGCCCCGCGCCAGCGTTCCCATGGGAGAGGAGCCGGTGGAGAGGGGCCCGCAGTTATGGATACATGTTCGCACCAGAATGGGGCGTGCAGGTACACTGCGCGGTTTTGTCCGGACCGTATCGATGACCGGCCTGACCGAACTGCTGCGGCGCCACCTGGTATCGGATGCCCCCCCGCTGTCCCGCGCAGAACGCTGGCGCAGCACGCTCGCCGGCTTCTTCGGCCTGCTGCTGTTCGAAGGCGTGCTCTTCGTGCTGCCGCTCGGCACCGAGGAAAAACGCATCCTGGCGCCGCTGGGCGCGACCTCGGTCATCCTGTTCGCGCTGCCGCACAGCCCGCTGGCCCAACCGTGGTCGGTGATCGGCGGCCTGCTGCTGTCCGCGCCGCTGGGCTACGCCTGCGGTCTGTGGCTGCCGGCCGGACCGTGGGTAATGGCGGTCGCACTGGCGGCGTCGATCTGGCTCACCGCCTGGGCGCGCTGCATTCATCCGCCCGCTGGCGCGATGGCGCTGACCATGGCCATGGCCGCCGCGCAGGGGGCGGCCATCGAGCCCGCCTTGATGGCGACCGCTGCGAACACGATCGCCATCATGGTGGCGGTGATGGTGGTAAACAATCTCGTCCCCGGCCGCCATTATCCCCAGGGCACGCCGCCTGCCGCCCAGCAGCAGATGCATCAGGCGCCGCCCGTCATCGCCCATCGCGACCTGGAGGCGGCGTTGAGCGAGATCGACAGCTTCCTCGACATCCGCGAGGACGATCTGGTCGATCTGTACGAGCGTACGTTGCGGCATGCCTTCAAGCGCGTGCATCGCATGCGCTGCGGCGACCTGATCGATGGCGCGGTGACGGCGCCCGCTGTCGAATTCGCAACGCCGCTGGCGGATGCCTGGCTGCTGATGCGCAAGCTGCGCGTCGACACGCTGCCGGTGGTCGACCGCAGCCGGCGGGTGATCGGTCTGCTGTCGCTGGAGGACTTCCTGCGCGAGGTGTCGCCCGAGCCGAACCGCTCGATGGGCGAGGCCGTGCGTCATCTGCTGGCGCGTTCGCCGCACACGCATTCGGACAAGGCGGAAGTGGTCGGACAGATGATGCGCGAGGTGCGCGACGGCGTACTGGTGCTGCGCCAGAACGACAGCGTGGCCGACGCGGCGGAGGCGCTGGCCTCCGGTCGTCAGCCGGCAGTGCCGGTGATCAATGGCGCCGATCGTCTGGTCGGCATGCTGGATCGCACCGACGTGGTGGCGGCGCTCTACCACCGCATCGAACTGGCCGACGCGATGAGCGCCGAGCCGGCGCCGGCCGGCTGAACGCCGGCCCGCCCTGCCCGCTCAGCCGTTCAGTTCTTCCAGACGCAGGCGCGTCACCGCACCCACCGTGCTGTCCAGCGCCTCGATGCGGGCGATCGCCGCATCGACCTGCTTTTCACGCGTGACGTGGGTGAGCATGATGATGTTGGCCTGCTGTTCGCCTTCCGACGGTTCTTTCTGCATCATCGCGTCGATGCTGATGCCCTGGTCGGCGAGGACGCGCGTGATGTCGGCCAGCACGCCCGGCCTGTCCTGCACACGCAAGCGCAGGTAGTAGGCGCTCTCGACTTCGCTGATCGGCAGGATGGGGGTATCGGACAGCTGATCGGCGCGGAAGGCGAGGTGCGGCACGCGGTGTTCCGGGTCGGCGGTATGCAGGCGGGTCACATCGACCAGATCGGCGATGACCGCGCTGGCCGTCGGTTCGGCGCCGGCGCCGCGGCCGTAGTACAGCGTCGCGCCCACCGCGTCGCCCTTCACCACCACCGCGTTCATCACGCCCTCGACGTTGGCGATCAGGCGCTTGGCCGGAATCAGCGTCGGATGCACGCGCAGCTCGAAGCCGTCGGCCTTGCGTTTGGTGATGCCCAGCAGCTTGATGCGGTAGCCCAGCTCCTCGGCGTAGCGGATGTCTTCCGCGGTCAGTTTGGTGATGCCCTCGATGTGGGCGCGCTCGAACTGCACCGGGATGCCGAAGGCCAGCGCCGACAGCAGCGTGATCTTGTGCGCGGCATCCACACCTTCGATGTCGAAGGTCGGGTCGGCTTCGGCGTAGCCCAGACGTTGCGCGTCGGCCAGCGCGTCGGCAAAGGTGAGGCCCTTGTCGCGCATTTCCGACAGGATGTAATTGGTGGTGCCGTTGATGATGCCGGCGATCCAGTCGATGCGGTTGGCGGTCAGGCCTTCGCGTACCGCCTTGATGATGGGAATGCCGCCCGCCACCGCCGCCTCGAACGCCACCATGACGCCCTTGGCCTGCGCTGCGGCGAAGATTTCCTGGCCGTGCACGGCGAGCAGTGCCTTGTTGGCGGTCACCACGTGCTTGCCATTGGCGATCGCCTCCAGCACCAGCTGCTTGGCCACGGTGTAGCCGCCGATCAGTTCGACCACGATGTCGATGCTGGGGTCACGCACCACCTCGAAGGCGTCGCCGGTCACGCGGGCGGCACCACCGGTCATCGACTTCGCGCGCTCGACGTCGCGGTCGGCAACGGCGGTGATCTGGATCGGGCGACCGGCACGACGGGTGATTTCTTCCTGGTTGCGGGTGAGCACCGTCCAGGTGCCGCCGCCGACGGTGCCGATGCCGAGCAGGCCTACGTTGATGGGTTTCATGCTGTCCCTCGTCTTGTAATGGGTGCCGCGGACCGGTCAGGCCAGGTCACGCGAAAAATGAAAACAGGCGATGTGCATGCCTTCGCGATGGTAGAAGCGGTGCGCATCGACGCGATGGGTGCCGGAATCCAGCCGCAGCCGGGTCGCGCCGCGCGACTTCGCCTCGGCCGCCAGCCAGTCGAGCAGCCGCTTGCCGACCCCGCGCGAGCGCGCCGCCGGATCGGTCACCAGATCATCGACGTAGAAGAACACACCGCAGGACGTGTTGCGATAGCTGCGGAAGACCGTGACACCGACGACCTCACCGTCGGCGACGGCGACCGCGATCTCGCCACCGTCGGCCACGATGCCCCGCATCGTGCCGGCATAGTCGGCCGGCAGATCCGGCCGCAGCGCACGATGCACGGTTTCGGCCCGGGCGAGCCAGCCCGGTTCCGTAACCGCGCGGGCGGCTGCCACGCGCACCACGTCCAGCGCCGGCGACTCAGGTGCCATGGCGCTTGCGGTAGCCGTCGAGGAAGCGTGCGATGCGGCCGATGGCGTCGCGCAGATCGTCCTCGTGCGGCAGGAAGACAACGCGGAAGTGGTCCGGGCGCGGCCAGTTGAAGCCCGTACCCTGCACCAGCAGCACGCGCTGTTCTTCCAGCAGTTCGAGAATGAAGCGCTGGTCGTCCTCGATCGGGTAGATCTTCGGATCGAGCTTCGGAAAGAGGTAGAGCGAAGCGCGCGGCTTGACGCAGCTCACGCCCGGTATGTCGGTCAGCAGTTCCCACGCCACGTCGCGCTGGCGCGCCAGACGGCCGCCCGGCTTGATCAGGTCGTTGATGCTCTGGTAGCCGCCGAGCGCGGTCTGGATCGCGAACTGGCCCGGCACGTTCGAACACAGGCGCATCGACGCCAGCATGTTCAGGCCGTCGATGTAATCGCGCGCGTGGCGCTTGTCGCCGGACACCACCATCCAGCCCGCGCGGTAGCCGCAGGCGCGGTAGTTCTTCGACAGGCCATTGAAGGTGACGAACAGCAGATCGTCGGCCAGCGAGGCGATCGAGGTGTGGGTCGCGCCGTCGTACAGCGTCTTGTCGTAGATCTCGTCGGCGAACACGATGAGCTTGTGCTCGCGCGCGATCTGCACCAGGTCGCGCAGCAGATCGTCGGAGTAAAGCGCGCCGGTCGGATTGTTCGGATTGATGATGACGATGGCGCGCGTGCTCGACGTGATCTTCGAGCGGATGTCGTTGAGGTCGGGCATCCAGTCGGCGCCCTCGTCGCAGATGTAATGGCGGGCGGTACCGCCGGCCAGCGTCACTGCGGCGGTCCACAGCGGATAGTCGGGCGCCGGCACCAGCACCTCGTCACCGGTGTTGAGCAGGCCCTGCATCGCCATCACGATCAGTTCGGACGCGCCGTTGCCGATGAAGATGTCGTCCACGCCGACGCCGGGAATCTTCTTCTCCTGGCAGTACTGCATGATGGCCTTGCGCGGCGCGAACAGGCCGCGCGAGTCGGTGTAGCCGGCGGCGTCGGGCAGATTGCGGATCACGTCCTGCACGATCTCTTCCGGCGCATCGAAGCCGAAAGGCGCGAGGTTGCCGATGTTGAGCTTGATGATGCGGTGGCCGTCCTCCTCCATCTGGCGGGCCCGGGCGAGGACGGGGCCGCGGATGTCGTAACAGACGTTGGCGAGCTTGGACGACTTGGTGACCGGCGGATGCACGATGGCGGACTCGGAGGACTCTTTGGGCGTATGGCGGGACATGTGGATTACCTATGCGGCGGCGCGCGCGCACTTGCCGCTGCCCTGGCAACATTGCCGGCAGGCGAAAAAGGTATGATTGTAAGCGACCGCCGAAAGCAGGGCAAAACCGTTCTGGCGGCCACGACGATACAGTTGCGAACCACCCCGGACTTCTCCCCACGCGACGTGAAGCTGCACCAGACTCCCCGCCCCACCATTCCGCTGGTCACCGGCTTCGGCGACGGCTATCTGCAGATCGGCGAACGCCGGGTCACGCGCACCATCCTGATCGCGCCGGAGCAATTGCGCGAAGACTGGGGCGCCGACGACCTCGACCGCCTGAAGCCGGAAGACTTCACCGAACTCGCCGCGCTGCCGGTGCAGATCCTGCTGCTCGGCACCGGCCCGACCCAGCGCTTCCCGCACCCCTCTCTGCTGCGGCCGATGATCGAGGCCGGCATCGGCGTCGAGGTGATGGACACCCTCGCCGCCGCCCGCACCTACAACATCCTGGTAGCCGAAGGGCGAGCGGTGGCCGCCGCGCTGCTGCTGCCCGACGCGACATCCTGACCCCATCTTTCTGCAAGCACTGGAGACCGATACACGATGAGCGAAATCCGGGCTGACGACTTCACCCTGCCCTCCACCTCCGGCGCCGACTTCCTGCTGTCCGCCGCCGGCAAGCCGCTGGTGATCTACTTCTATCCGAAGGACAGCACACCGGGCTGCACCACTGAAAGTGCGGACTTCCGCGACCGCTACGCCGATCTCAAGGCGCTCGGCGCCGACGTGGTCGGCATTTCGCGCGACAGCATCAAGTCGCACCAGAACTTCAAGGCCAAGCTCGAGCTGCCTTTCGAACTGCTGTCCGACCCGGACGAGACGGCATGCACGCTGTTCGGCGTGATGAAGATGAAGAACATGTACGGAAAACAGGTGCGCGGTGTGGAACGCAGCACTTTCGTCATCGGTCCGGACAACCTTATCCTGCGAGAGTGGCGCGGCGTGAAGGTGCCGGGCCACGCGGAAGAGGTGCTCGCCTTCATCCGCTCGCTCTGAAACGCCGCACCCACGACACCACCCGAGACTTCACGCCCACAGGATCACATGGCCACCCGACGCCCCGCAGCAGCCCCTGCCCGCCGTTCCCGCAAGTCGCTCCCGGCCACCAAGCTCTTCGTTCTCGACACCAATGTGCTGATGCACGACCCGACGTCGCTGTTCCGCTTCGAGGAACACGACATCTTCGTGCCCATCATGACGCTCGAAGAACTGGACAACAACAAGAAGGGCATGACCGAAGTGGCGCGCAACGCGCGCCAGGTGAGCCGCCTGCTCGACGAGATCGTCAGCGGTGCCGAAGACAAGATCGCCGAGGGCATCCCGCTGGCCGCGGCATCAAGCGACCTCGCCAGCGGTCATCTGCTGCTGCAGACCGAAGCGATCAACGGCGTACTGCCGACCGCACTGCCGACCGCCAAGGCGGACAACCAGATCATCGCGGTGGTGATGCACCTGTCCGAGCGTCACCCGGGTCGTCAGGTCATCCTGGTGTCGAAGGACATCAATATGCGCATCAAGGCCCGCGCGCTCGGGCTGCATGCGCAGGATTACTTCAACGACAAGGTGCTCGAAGACACCGACATGCTCTACACCGGCACGCGCGAGCTGCCGGAGAAGTTCTGGGACGAGCACGGCGGCAACCTCGAGTCGTGGAAGGAAAACGGCCGCACGATGTACCGGGTCAAGGGTCCGCTGTGCCCGGACCTGCTGATCAACGAATTCGTCTACAAGGAAGCTGGCGCCAAGCAGGACAAGCCCTTCCACGCGCTGGTGCGCGAGCGCGCCGGCAAGACGGCGGTGCTGGAAACACTGGTTGACTACAGCCATCACAAGAATTCGGTCTGGGGCATCCTGGCGCGCAACCGCGAACAGAATTTCGCACTGAACCTGCTGATGAACCCCGAGGTCGACTTCATCACGCTGCTCGGTCAGGCCGGCACCGGCAAGACGCTGCTGACGCTGGCGGCGGGCCTCACCCAGGTTCTTGAAACCAAGCTTTACAGCGAAATCATCATGACCCGGGTGACCGTGCCCGTCGGCGAGGACATCGGCTTCCTGCCCGGTACCGAGGAAGAGAAGATGACGCCGTGGATGGGCGCACTCGAAGACAATCTGGACGTGCTGAACAAGACGGACGATCCGAATGGCTCAGGCGAATGGGGGCGCGCCGCGACGATGGATCTGATCCGCAGCCGCATCAAGGTGAAGTCGCTGAACTTCATGCGGGGGCGCACCTTCCTGAACAAGTTCCTCATCATCGACGAAGCGCAGAACCTGACGCCCAAGCAGATGAAGACGCTGATCACGCGCGCCGGCCCTGGCACCAAGGTCGTGTGCCTGGGCAACATCGCGCAGATCGACACCCCTTACCTGACCGAAGGCAGTTCCGGCCTGACCTATGTCGTCGACCGCTTCAAGGGCTGGCCGCACAGCGGTCACGTCACCTTGCAGCGCGGCGAACGTTCGCGTCTGGCCGACCACGCTGCCGAAGTACTCTGACACCTACGGAGGACATCGCCATGACCTTCATCGACCCGATGCTGCTGGACCAGCAGCTGTGTTTCGCCCTGTACGCCGCCGCCCACGCGATCACGCGCTGTTACACGCCGGGTCTGAAGGCGCTCGGGCTGACCTATCCGCAGTATCTGGTGATGCTGGTGCTGTGGCAGGAAGACGCGCTGACGCTGAAGGCGCTGGCCGAGCGGCTGGATCTCGATTCGCCGACGCTGACACCGCTGCTCAAGCGGCTTGAAGCGAACGGCTATCTCACCCGGGCGCGCAACCGCACGGACGAACGGGCACTCGAGATACGACTGACCGAGGCCGGCCACGCGCTGCGGGAACGAGCCGAGGAAGTACACGCGGAAGTCGCCCGTCAGTCCGGCCTGCCGCCGGACGCGATGGCGCGCATGCGGGCCGAACTGCAGCGCCTGAGCGCACAGCTCAAGGGCGCCGAACAGGCGCGGACACAGGCGGGTTGACCCACGCCCGGCGAGTGCGGCGGATCGGACATCAGTCGCCGAACAGCTTGCCGACGGCCTCCCCCACACCCTTTACCACCGAACTGCCGGCGTTGCCGACGCCGCGCACCAGGCCGCCAAGACTGACGCCGAGCGAATCGGCCATGGCGCTGGTGACGCGCGTCGCGAAGCCTTCGTTCAGCGAGAATTTCGGATCGTCGATGCGCCCTTCGAGCGTGAAATCGACGCTGATGCGCTCGTTCCTGTCCTTCATCAGCCCGACCACCGCCGCCCGCGGCATGCCCATGAAGGTGTTGCCGGAAGCCAGTTCGAGGCCGGTCAGCGTGAGCGTGCCCGGCGCCGTCAGGTGCTTGTCGGCAACGACTGGACGGATGTCCAGATCCATCGTGCCGCGCTTGACGCCGGTTTCCGCGGCCTGGATCAGATAGGGCTGGAAAGCGACCAGATCGACGCCGCGCAGCGAGAACTCGAGCTTCGCGTCGCGCGTGGCCAGCACGACCTCGCCATTCAGCGCCAGCCGACCGTCCTGTCGTGGCCCCTTGACGGTCCCGTCGATGACCAGCGTGGTCGTGCTGTCGAGCGCCGGCAGGTCGATCGGGCCGATGTCCGCGTTGAGCGCTGTCAGCGCCAGCCGGTGCGGCGTGCGCCGCACGCTGGCGTCGAAGAAGTCGAGCGTGCCGTCGCGCAGTTCGACTCGCGCGACGTGCACCGGCGGCATGCTGCCATCCGTGTCGGCAGCCGAGCCCGTTTCGAGCAGGGCGGGCAGCACGCGCAAGCCACCTTGGCGGGTACGCAGCATGGACAGATAGGCGCCCTCGACGGTAATGCGCGCGATGCGTACGCGCGCCGACAGCAGGTCGCGCAGTTGCGGCACCACCTCGACACGCTGCGCGCGCAGTTCGTCCTCAGCCGGCCACGGCGCGTCGCCGTCACGCTGCGCACGGATGCGCACTGCATGCAGCACGACCGCGTCCAACCCGACCTCGATGCTTGCCACCTCACCGCGCGGCCCCAGCGCCGCCTCGACCTGGCTGCGCAACATGTGCAACGCGAACTGGAAGGCGGCGACACCGACCACCGCCAGAACGGCGATGACGATGGCGAGGCGACGCAGCCAGACCGTCACGCGCTGCCTCAGTAGGAACCGGGCCGTGCGGCGTTGACGAACTTCGTGTGCTCGCCCTGGAAGCCGAGCACCACGGTGCCGGTCGGACCGTTACGATGCTTGCCGATGATGATTTCGGCGAGCCCTTTGTCCTGGGTGTCCGGGTTGTATACCTCGTCCCGATAGATGAACATGATGATGTCGGCGTCCTGTTCGATGGCGCCGGATTCGCGCAGGTCACTCATCACCGGCCGCTTGTTCGGACGCTGCTCCAGCGCGCGGTTCAGCTGCGACAGCGCGATGATGGGCACGTGCAGCTCTTTCGCCAGCGACTTGATCGCGCGCGAGATTTCCGAAATCTCTGCGGTCCGGTTCTCGCCGTCGCGGGTGCCGGACATCAGCTGCAGGTAGTCGATGACGATCAGACCGAGCTTGCCGCACTGACGATACAGCCGGCGTGCGCGTGCGCGCAGGTCGGTCGGGTTGATGCCGCCGGTCTCGTCGATATGGATCGGCGCCTCGTGCAGCTTGCCCAGCGCCATGGTCAGCCGGCCCCAGTCGTCGTCGGTCAGGCGGCCGGTGCGCAGGCGCCCCTGATCGATCTTGGCAACGGAGGACACGAAACGCATGGCCAACTGGGTACCCGGCATTTCGAGCGAGAAGATGGCGACCGGCAAGCCGAGCTCGACCGCGACGTGTTCGCAGATATTGAGCGCGAACGTGGTCTTGCCCATCGCCGGACGGCCGGCCACGATGATCATGTCTCCGGGCTGCAGGCCAGCCGTCTTGTCGTCCAGATCGACGTAGCCGGTCGGCACGCCGGTGACTTCCGACGGATCGTCGCGGTCGTACAGCTCCTGGATGCGATTGACCACCTGCACCAGGATGGGCTGGATGGCGACGAATCCGGTACTGGCCGAAGCGCCCGCTTCGGCGATCTCGAAAATCTTCGACTCGGCTTCGTCGAGCAGCGTCTTTGCATCGCGTCCGCGCGGCGTCAGCGCATTGGCTGCGATCTCGTCGCCGACGCTGACCAGCTTGCGCAGGATGGCGCGCTCGCGGACGATTTCAGCATAGCGTCGTATGTTCGCCGCTGACGGCGTGTTGTTGGCGATCTCGCCCAGATAGGCAAGGCCGCCGGTCTGCTGCGCCTCGTCGCCCTTCTCGATCGATTCATAGACGGTCACGACGTCGGCCGGCTTGCCCTGCTCGATCAGCTTGGCGATGTGGCGGAAGATGCGGCGATGGTCGTCGCGATAGAAATCGGATTCGCTGACCTGGTCGCCTACGCGGTCCCAAGTGCTGTTGTCCAGCAGCAGGCCGCCGATCAGCGATTGCTCGGCCTCGATCGAATGAGGCGGCAGCTTCAGCGCCGCCACCTGTCTGTCCTGCGCGGCCTGGGCGGCTTGGGCGTCCGGACCGGGTGCGTTGCGCACGCTGCTCATGATGTCTTTTTCATTCTGGAGAACTTGCCGGGGCAATCCCGCAATCTAGCCGCGCAGCGTCTGCACGACAACTGCACAAGCTGTGGAAAAGCTGTGGGCTTCGCTGTGGATGAAACGCTCGTCAGGACGGACGTCAACGAAAAAGGCCACCCGCAGGTGGCCTTTCCGACGCAGCCCGAAGGCCGACGATCAATGCTCGCCGAGCACCGACACCGTCACGGTGGCGATCACGTCCGAGTGCAGCGCGATCTCGAACTGGGCGTCGCCAACGGCCTTCAGCGGGCCGTCCGGCATGCGCACCATCGACTTGTCCACCGCGAAGTTCTGAGCGGCCAGCGCTTCAGCGATGTCGGCCGTCGACACGGAACCGAACAGGCGGCCATCGACACCGGCCTTGCGGGTGATCTGCACCATGAAGCCTTCCAGCTTCTCGGCGACGGCCTTGGCAGCGGCCAGACGTTCGGCAGCGGCCTTTTCCAGTTCGGCACGGCGAGCTTCGAAAGCCGCCAGATTTTCCGGCGTCACGCGCTTGGCGCGGCCGGTCGGGATCAGGAAGTTGCGGGCGTAACCGTCACGCACCTTCACCACATCGCCCAGATCGCCGAGCTTGGCGACCTTGTCCATCAGGATTACTTGCATGGTCGTCTCCCTCGATTACTGGTGCAGGTCGGTGTAAGGCATCAGCGCCAGGAAGCGTGCGCGCTTGATGGCGGTCGACAGCTGACGCTGGTAGCCGGCACGGGTGCCGGTCAGGCGTGCCGGCATGATCTTGCCGTTTTCGGAGATGAAGTCCTTCAGGATTTCAACGTCCTTGTAGTCGATCTCTTCGATCTTCTCTGCGCTGAAGCGGCAGAACTTGCGGCGCTTGAACATGCTGCGCGAGCCGCGATCGTCCTTCTTCTTGCCGTTCTTCGGTCTGAAAGCCATGGTGGTTTCCTTCCACTGTTGCGACGCCGGGCTCAGTTGCCCGAGGTCACGAATTCGATACGAGTTATGTGCATGACGCCCTGTCTGCTTTTCGCACTGCGGGCTGCCATGAATCCTTCTGCGATCAACGACGTTCCGAGCGGGGCTTGAGCGAGCATCCTTGCCAGGTCTCCCAGCAGCACGAAATCGGTTTCAAACCGTACTTCGCGTTGCGCACCGTTTTCGATCTGCTGCGAGAAGTGCTCAAGGCATCCACGCAGGATCGGCACGCCGGCCGGGGTCTGTCTCAGTGCGTCGCGTTCGATCAGCGTGGCGGACAAGGTGAAGCTGTTTGCCGCCGGGCCGACCGCACCCTGCCCTTCGGTCAAGCCGCCGGCTGTTCCGCAGCCGGGGCAGCGGCTTCAGCAGCCGGTGCCAGCAGCGAACGCGACTTCTCTTCCTTCATCATCGGCGACGGCGTAACGACAGCCTTGCGCATCTTGATGGTGAGGTGGCGGAGAACGGCGTCGTTGAACTTGAAGGCGTGCTCGAGTTCCGCCAGCGTTTCGCCGTCGCACTCGATGTTCATCAGCACGTAGTGAGCCTTGTGCACCTTCTGGATCGGGTAGGCCAGCTGACGGCGACCCCAGTCTTCCAGGCGGTGGATGCTGCCGTTACGGCCGGTGACCAGCGTACGGTAGCGCTCGACCATGGCGGGCACTTGCTCGCTCTGGTCCGGATGGACGATGAAAACCACTTCGTAATGTCGCATGTAATCTCCTTGCGGTTCAGTGCCGGGCAGATACGAGCCTGTCCGGCGGTTACACCTCCCGGCATGCGAATCCGGTGAGGCAAGGTAAGCCCGCGAGTATAGCGCGCGGGTCGTGATTCTTACAAGCCGGCCGTCAGCCGCCCTTTGCCGTGCGCTGGCGCCGCGCCTCGAACAGGCACACGCCGCTGGCCACCGACACATTCAGGCTTTCGACCGTGCCGTGCATCGGGATCGACGCCAGCACATCCACCGTTTCGCGGGTAAGCCGGCGCATGCCGTCGCCCTCCGCACCGAGCACCCAGGCCACCGCGCCCGACTGGTCGACCGCGTACATCGACTTGTCGGCCTCACCGGCCGCGCCGATGGTCAGAATGTCGCGTTCCTTCATCTCGCGCAGACTGCGCGCCAGATTGGTCACCGTCACGTACGGTACGGTGTCGGCCGCGCCACTGGCCACCTTGATCGCCGTTGCGTTCAGGCCGACCGCGCGGTCGCGCGGTGCGACCACGGCGTGCGCACCGGCCGCATCCGCCACGCGCAGGCAGGCGCCGAGGTTGTGCGGATCCTGGATGCCGTCGAGCACCAGCAGCAGCGGCGGCTCGGACAGCGTGTCCAGCACGTCGTCGAGCGAGCGATAGGGAATCTGCGCCAGCACGCGCGCCACGACGCCCTGGTGACGCGCGGCGCCGCCGGCGAGCCCGTCAAGGCGCGCCGGCTCCATCTGCACCCACTTGACGCCGGACGCCTCGGCAGCGCGAATCAGGTCGCGCATGCGACCGTCCTGGCGTGCAGTGGAAACGAACAGCTCCTTCACCGCATCCGGGGCGTGGCGGATCTTCGCGGTGACCGCGTGGAAACCGAAGATGTAGCGGGTATCGCTCATTCGCGCACCCTCCGCTTCGGCACTGCCGACTTCGGTGTGCGGGAGCCGCTCTTCTTGGCGGCGGACGGCTTCTTCGCCGGGGCTTTGCTCACTGCGCTCTTCTTTCCAGTCGTCTTCTTCGTTACGCTCTTCGCCGTCTTCTTCGCTGCCGGCTTCGGTGCCGCAGCCTTGCTGCCTTTGGGCTTGGCCGCCCGGGCGGGCGGTTCAGTACGCGGCGCGGGCGCTGTCACGTCCGGCGCAACGGGTTTTGCCTTTGCGTGCGATACCGGCTTCGCCTCCCGCGCAGACGCGTCGCTCTCGACACGCCGGCGCGAAGCCGCGCCGGTCGGCCCCGGCTTGGGCATCAGCTTCGCCTGCTGCGGCACACGACCGAAGTCCCGCTCGGCACCGCCAGCGAGTCGGAAATCGATGCGCGTGTTGTCGAGATCGACCCGCACGACCTGGATGCGCACGCGATCGGCCAGACGATAGATGCGGCCGCTGCGTTCACCAACCAGGCGATGCTTGCCTTCGTCGTAATGGAAGTAGTCGGCGCCGAGGTCGGAAATATGCACCAGGCCTTCGATGAACACGTCATCGAGCGCAACGAACAGGCCGAAAGGCACGACCGCCGACACGCTGCCCTCGAATTCCTCGCCGACACGGTCCTGCATGAAGTAGCACTTGAGCCAGTTCGTCACGTCGCGGCTGGCCTCGTCGGCGCGTCGCTCGGTGGTCGAGCAGTGCAGACCGATGTCGGACCAGTCGCCCGGCTCGTACTTCTTCTTCGCCAGCGCCGCCTTGATCGCACGATGCACGAGCAGGTCGGGGTAACGGCGGATCGGCGACGTGAAATGAGTGTACGCCTCGTAGGCCAGGCCGAAGTGACCGACGTTGTCGGGGCTGTAGATGGCCTGGCGCAGCGAGCGCAGCATCACCGTCTGCAGCAGCTGGCGGTCGGGGCGGTCGCCGATGCGTTCGAGCAGCGCAGCGTAGTCCTTCGCGTGCGGCTTGTCGCCGCCGCCAAGCTGGAAGCCGAATTCGCCGAGGAAGGCGCGCAGCTTCTGCAGGCGGTCTTCGCTCGGACCTTCGTGCACACGGTACAGCGTGTCCTGCCCGCTCTCCTCGAGGAAGCGCGAGGCGCAGACATTGGCCGCCAGCATGCACTCCTCGATCAGCCGGTGCGCGTCGTTGCGCGCGTACGGCACGATGCGCTCGATCTTGCCGGCATCGTTGAACAGCATCTGCGTCTCGACCGTTTCGAAGTCGATGGCGCCGCGCTTCGCCCGCGCCTTGCCGAACACGCGGAACACCGCGTCCAGCGCTTCGAGGCGCGGCAGCAGCGGCTTGAGCCGCTTGCGCGCGTCGGCGTCCTTGTCGTACAGCGCGGCGGCGACCTCGGTGTAGGTAAGGCGCGCCTTGGAATTCATCACCGCGGCGTAGAAGCGGTAACGCTGGATCACGCCCGCAGCAGACACGTCCATGTCGCACACCATGCACAGGCGGTCGACCTGCGGATTGAGCGAGCACAGTCCGTTGGACAGCTTCTCCGGCAGCATCGGGATCACCCGGCGCGGGAAGTAGACCGAATTGCCGCGCTCGAAGGCCTCGGCATCGAGCGCGGTGCCGGGCTTCACGTAATGACTCACGTCGGCAATCGCGACGACGAGGCGGAACCCCCTGCCCTGTTTCTCGCAGTAGACGGCGTCGTCGAAATCCTTCGCCGTTTCACCATCGATGGTGACCAGCTCCAGGTCGCGCAGATCGACGCGGCCAGCGCAATCCTTCTCGCGCACTTCGTCCGGCAGACGCTTGGTTGCCGCCAGCACCTTGGCCGAGAACTCGTGCGGCATGTCGTGCTTGCGCAGCGCGATCTCGATCTCCATGCCCGAGTCGCCGTAGTTGCCCAGCACCTCGACCACGCGACCGATGGGCGGCGTATAGCGCGTTGGCTGTTCGATCAGTTCGACCTCGACCACGGCACCGGCCGTCGCCTTCAGCGCGCGCTTGCCCTTCTCGGGAGCGGCCAGCACGATCTGCTGGCGGATGCGACGGTTCTCGGCGATGCAGAACTGCACGCCGTGCTCCTCGACCACGCGGGCGATCAGACGCGTGTTCGCGCGCTCGGTCACCTCGACCACCTTGCCCTCGGGCCGGCCGCGGCGGTCGGTGCCGCTGATGCGCACCAGCACGCGGTCACCGTGCAGCACGCTGCGCATTTCCTGCGCGCTCAGAAAGATGTCCTTGCGCTCCGCCTTGGCCCCGGGCGGCGTCTTGTCGTCGCCGACGATGACGAAGCCGAAACCATCGGGATGCCCCTCCACGCGACCGGCGATCAGATCGGCCTTGTCGGGGATGATGTAGGCGTCGCGACGATTGCGCATCAGCTGCGCCTCGCGCTCCATCGCGCCCAAGCGACGCACGAAGTAATCGCGCTCGTGCGGCAGTATGTCGAGTGCCTGGACCAGTTCGTCGGCACTCATCGGAACCGCTGCCTGCTCAAGCACTTGAACGATGTACTCGCGGCTCGGCAAGGGGTTTTCGTAGCGAGCGGTTTCACGCTCGAAGAAGGGATCCGCGCGGCGGATCTTGCTCAGTTTCACTTTTTTCTCTTTTTCTCTTGACAACGTAGATGCCTAGTATAAAATGCGCAGCCTCTTGCCCAGGTGGCGAAATTGGTAGACGCGCTAGTTTCAGGTACTAGTGCCGCAAGGTGTGGAGGTTCGAGTCCTCTCCTGGGCACCAAACAAGCCAGCAGAAAAGCCGACAGAAATGTCGGCTTTTTTGTTTTCTGCTGCCGCCAAAAACAAAAAATCCGCACGCCCCTTCTGGGGCATGCGGTTCATCAGGCCCGTCAACCTCACTCGAAAGGATGACGCAGCACGATGGTCTCTTCACGATCGGGGCCGGTCGAAATCATGTCGACCGGCACGTCGCACAAGGCCTCGATGCGCGCGATGTAGGCGCGCGCATTGGCCGGCAGATCCTCCACCCGCTTCGCTCCCACCGTCGTACCCTCCCAGCCGGGCAGCGTCTCGTAGATGGGCTCGCAGGCACCGACGCGCTCCGACCCCAGAGGCAGCAGGTCGGACACCTCACCGTTGACGCGATAGCCGGTACAGACCTGCAGTTCCTCGATGCCGTCGAGCACGTCGAGCTTGGTCAGACACAGGCCGGTCACGCCATTGATCTGGATCGAACGGCGCAGCGCAGCCGCGTCGAACCAGCCGCAGCGGCGCACGCGGCCGGTCACCGTTCCACGCTCGTGACCGATGGTCGACAGGTGATGGCCGACGCTGCCCTCTTCCTCGATCGGCAGTTCGCTCGGGAAGGGGCCAGAACCGACACGGGTCGTATAAGCCTTGGTGATACCCAGCACGTAATGCAGCATGCCCGGACCGACGCCTGCTCCGGCACTGGCTGCACCCGCCACGCAGTTGCTCGACGTGACGAAGGGATAGGTGCCGTGATCGACATCGAGCAGCGTACCCTGGGCGCCTTCGAACAGCAGGTTGTCGCCACGCTTGTGCGCGGCGTGCAGCAGCGCCGACACGTCGGCCACCATGGGCAGCAGGCGAGGCGCCAGCGCAAGGACGTCGTCCAGCGTCTGCTGGTAGTCGACCGGCTTGGCGCCAAGCTGCTTCTCCAGCAGGAAGTTGTGGAATTCCATCACCTCGCGCAGCTTCTCGGCAAAGCGCTCGGGATGGAAGAGGTCGAGCACGCGCAGCGCGCGGCGCGCGACCTTGTCTTCGTAGGCCGGGCCGATGCCCTTGCCAGTGGTACCGATCTTGGCGCCGCCACGTGCGTCTTCACGCGCGATATCGACCGCGCTGTGGAAAGGCAGGATGAGCGGGCAGGCCTCGCTCACCTTCAAGCGCGAACGCACCTCGATGCCACCCGCTTCCAGCTTGTCGATTTCCGACAGCAGATGGGAAGCCGACAGCACGACGCCATTGCCGATGTAGCAGGCGACGCCGTCGCGCATGATGCCGGACGGGATCAGGTTCAGCGCGTACTTCTGCCCCTTGATGACCAGCGTGTGGCCCGCGTTGTGGCCGCCCTGGAAGCGCACGACGCCCTGCGCGTGATCGGTCAGCCAATCGACGACCTTACCCTTGCCCTCGTCGCCCCACTGGCTGCCGATGACCACTACGTTCTTTGCCATGCTCAAACCTTTCTTTCGAGCGGCTTCACCTGCCACTCACCTTCAACAAATACCAGCTGGCGAGTGCACGCCAGTTCCTGCACATCGTCGTCGTGACCGGGCAGTGCCGCAATCACCGTTTCACCTTGCACCCGCAGCGCACTCACGCGGGCACGCAGCGCGGCGTCAGAGACCGCCGGCGCAAGAATGGCCGACTTCGCCTCGACCGTCGGTGCAAGCTGCGCCAACTGACGCAGATCGAGGCTGAACCCGCTTGCCGGCCGCGACCGTCCAAAAGCCTTGCCCACTTCATCGTAGCGCCCGCCCAGCGCGATTGCCTGCGCCTGACCGGCGCAATAGACCGCGAAGCTCACTCCGCTGTGATAGTGGTAGCCGCGCAGATCGGCCAGATCCACACCCGCCACGGCCGGATCGATTGCCGCCGCGAGCTGCGCCAATGCGTCCAGCGCCTGGCCGATGTCCGGCCAGTCCGGCAATTCCGCACGCGCCCTCGCCAGTACATCGATCTTGCCGTACAGCCCCGGCAGCGCCATGAAGGCGTCGCGCACCTGGGCCGGTTCGTCGACGAGCAACTGGCGCAGCGCCGGCAGGTCCTTGCACTGCAGCGCGGCAAACAGCTCCTGCTCGCCGTCCTCGCTGCGCAGCGCCGCGGATTGCAGGCGCGAAGCCAGTGCGCGGAACACGCCGACGTGGCCGAGATCGACGCGCGCCGGTTGCACACCCGCCACCTCGAGCGCACGCAACAGCAGGCCGATCAGCTCGACGTCGGCTTCGATACCTGCGTGACCATACAGCTCGGCGCCGAGTTGTATCGGCTCACGCGTCGCATTGAAGCCGGACGGCAGCGCATGCACGACCGGACCGCAGTAGCACAGACGCACGACACCGTTTCGATTGAGCAGGTGCGAGTCGATGCGCGCCACCTGTGGCGTGATGTCGGCACGCAGCCCCATGGTGCGACCCGACAGCTGATCGACCAGCTTGAAGGTACGCAGATCCATGTCGCGGCCACTGCCGGTCAGCAGCGACTCGATGTACTCGACCAACGGGGGGGAAACCAGCTCGTAACCGTGCAGAGCAAATTCGTCGAGCAATCCGCGGCGCAGACGCTCGACCTGCCGTGCTTCATCGGGGAGCAGGTCTTCTATGGATTCAGGAAGCAGCCAGCGACGCATCACTTGAACAGCGCGATCAGCGCGATACCGATAATCATTGAAGTCAGGCCAACGAAGCGCAACTGGCCGTCTGCCAGTTCGGTCGCCCGTCGGAAGGTGTCGCGCCACAGACGGGGCGCGACAAAGGGGAGCACACCCTCGATGACGAGCATGAGCCCCACAGCGATCAACAGGATTGATTCCATCAGCAAAAAAGGCACAGCCCGCAATGCGGGCTGTCGCCTTCGATCCGGTTCCCTTGTGGAACAACCCGTGGACTATACAGCACGCCCACCGGCTTCACCCGCTGTGTTTACTTCCCGGGCGCCTTCGAACCATTCTTCAGATAGCGGAAGAAATCCGAATTCGGCTCGATCACAAGCACGTCGCTCTTGCTGCGGAAACTTTTCTGATAAGCGTCCATGCTGCGATAGAAAGCGTAGAACTCGGGATTGGAGCCAAACGCACTGCCGTAGATCGCGGCCGCTTGGGCATCGCCCTCGCCCTTGATCTTCTGCGCTTCGCGGTAGGCTTCGGCAACGATGATTTCGCGCTGGCGATCGGCATCGGCGCGAATCTTCTCGGCCTCGGCCGAACCACGCGAACGCAGTTCGTTGGCCACGCGCTTGCGCTCCGCTTCCATCCGGCGGTAGACCGATTCCGACACTTCGCTCGGCAGGTCGACGCGTTTGAGACGCACGTCGACGATCTCGACGCCAATCTTCACCGCATCGACGTTGGCCTTGCTGCGCATGTCTTCCATGATCTTGTCGCGCTCGCCGGACACGACCTCGTGCACGGTGCGGCGACCGAATTCCTCGCGCAGGCCCGCATTCACGGTCTGCAGCAGGCGCGTTTCCGCCAGCCGTTCGTTGCCGCCCACCGAAATGTAGTACTGCTTGACATCAGTGATGCGCCACTTCACGAACAGGTCGACCAGCACGTTCTTCTTTTCCGACGTGATGAAGCGCTCGGGGTCGGCACTGTCCAGCGTCAGGATGCGACGGTCGAACACGCGTACGTTCTGCACCAGTGGCCACTTGAAATGCAGGCCCGGCTGTTCGATCACGTTACGGACTTCGCCAAGCTGGAAAACGATCGCGTACTGACGTTGATCCACCGTGAACAGCGAGGTGGACGCGAGCACGATGGCGAGGATGATGCTGCCCAGCAGCAGCGGAAGCTTTTCCTTCATCAACGCTCTCCCCGCTCACGCGAGCGCAGCGCTTCACGGTTGCGCGCATCATTTGCCGTCTGGTCGCTCATCAGCGGCGGCAGCGTCATCGGCTCAGCCGGACGGGCAACGCCATCAGTCGACACACCCGACTGCTGCATCAGCTTGTCCAGCGGCAGGTACAGCAGGTTGCCGCTGCCCTTGGCGTCGATCATCAGCTTGCTCGTATTGGTCATGATCTGCTGCATGGTGTCGATGTACATGCGCTGGCGCGTCACTTCGGGTGCCTTCACGTATTCTGAGAGCACCTGCTTGAAGCGGCTGGCGTCACCTTCCGCGGTCGCGATGATGCGCTGCTTGTAACCGTTGGCTTCTTCCATCAGACGCGAGGCGGTACCGCGCGCCTTCGGAATGACATCGTTTGCGTAGGCCTGACCCTCGTTCTTCTGCCGTTCAAGATCCTGACCCGCCTTCACCGCGTCGTCGAACGCGGCCTGAACCTGCTCCGGCGGCTGGGCGTTCTGCAGCGTCAGCTTGCTGATCTGGATGCCGGTCTGATAGCGGTCGAGGATCTGCTGCATGATGCGCTGCGCATCGACGGCGATCTGTTCGCGCCCTTCGTACAGCACGAAGTCCATCTTGCTCTTGCCGACGATCTCGCGCATTGCGGTCTCGGCCGCGTGCACCACCGTGTCTTCCGGCAGGCGGTTCTGGAACAGGTAGGCGACCGGATCCTTCAGGATGTACTGCACCGCGAACTGGATGTTGATGATGTTCTCGTCGTCGGTGAGCATCAGCGCTTCGTTCAGCACCTTGTTGCGCTCACTGCCGCGGTAGCCGATTTCGACCGTGCGCACGCCGGTCAGATTGACCAGCTCGTGCGAATCGATCGGAAACGGCAGGCGCCACTGCAGGCCCGGCTCGGTCGTTTCGTGCAGCTTGCCGAAGCGCAGCACGACGCCGCGCTGGCTGGCATCCACGATATAGAGACCGCTGGCCAGCCAGACGATGAGCACCAGGCCGAGAATGATGCCGATGCCACCACCGAACTGACGTGGGCCGACCGGCGGACGCGCCTCGTTGCCTCCATCGCCCGAGGACTTGCCGCCGAACATGCCGGACAGTCGACGATTGAAGTCACGCCAGAGATCTTCCAGATCGGGCGGTCCCTGGTTGCCGCCCTTGTTGCCGTTGCCGCCCTGATTGCCCCAGCGGGGGTCATTGAGCGACATCAAGATCGCATTGAGCACGTTCAGACTGGATAAGTAAGGATGGATGAGTCGGGTGAAGCGTTCGCTCCGTCGGCTGACGAAGCTTCATCACCCGCCGACGGTGAGATGACTGGGAGTGCAGACCTCGGAGAGGGTTCCAGATTCAGCCCACGCGGATCGTCGTTCGGCGATTTCCGGTTGGCGGCAGCTATTCGTTCGTCAATCAGGCGCTGTGTGACTGCCGCCCTCAGATCGGCGAGCCCTGCGCCCGTACGAGCGCTTACACGCGCCGTTTGAATGGTATCACAGGCCCCGGAATCGGCCCCGGGCGCCAAAGCGGGCACCAGATCGACCTTGTTCAGCACACGTATCTGCGGCACCGCATCGGCACCGATTTCCGCCAGCACCTTGTCCACCGCTGCGATCTGCGCGTCACGATCAGGGGCCGACGCATCGATCACGTGCAACAGCAGATCGGCGCCCGCGGTCTCTTCGAGCGTTGCATGGAAGGCGGCGACCAGCGTGTGCGGCAGATCGCGGATGAAACCCACGGTATCTGACAGCACCACCTGGCCGAAGTCGCCGAGGTAAAGCTGGCGCGATGTCGTGTCCAGCGTCGCGAACAACTGGTCCGCGGCGTAGGTGCCAGCTTTGGTCAGCGCATTGAACAGCGTTGACTTGCCGGCGTTGGTATAACCGACCAGGGCGACGACCGGCGTTTCCCGGCGCTCGCGCGACTTGCGCCGCACGCCACGCTGACGCTCGACGCGCTCGAGCTTTTCTTTCAGCGCCTTGACGCGTTGCCCGAGCAGACGGCGGTCGGTTTCGAGCTGGGTTTCGCCCGGACCGCGCAGGCCGATGCCGCCCTTCTGCCGTTCCAGGTGAGTCCAGCCGCGCACGAGGCGAGTCGCCAGGTGTTCGAGCTGAGCGAGTTCGACCTGCAGCTTGCCCTCGTGGCTGCGCGCACGCAGCGCGAAGATGTCGAGAATGAGCGCATTGCGGTCGATCACACGACGCGACAACGCGCGCTCTAGATTGCGCTGCTGGCCCGGCGACAGTTCGTGGTTGAACAGGACGATGTCGGCCTCGTTGGCGTTGGCCAGATCGAGGATTTCCGCGACCTTGCCCTTGCCGGCGAAGGTGGCCGGGTCCGGCGACTGCCGGCGCCCACCGACGCGAGCGACCGGCTCGGCACCGGCACTGCGCACCAGCAGCGTGAATTCGTCGAGACGGTCTTCGTAGTCCCTCGCGCCAAGGTCGAGCTGGACGATGACCGCACGCTCCCCACCTGACGGACGATCAAACATCCGCGCAGGCTTTCATGGAAGAGATCTGGAACGGAATCAACTGCCCTCGCCCTGGTCGTGCTGGATATTGACCGGACGGGCCGGCACGACGGTGGAAATCGCGTGCTTGTAAACCATCTGGGTGACCGTGTTCTTCAGCAGCACGACGTACTGATCGAAAGACTCGATCTGGCCCTGCAGCTTGATGCCATTGACCAGGTAAATCGCGACCGGAACGTGCTCACGGCGCAGGGTGTTGAGGAAGGGGTCTTGTAGCATTTGCCCTTTGTTGCTCATGGGAACACCTCTTGTATATTTGAAATTCAACTGTACTGGATTTTTTGATGCACCGCAGCCTTGGACGCGGCGTCAGCCGATTTGATCCCGGAGCGGCCGATCATTTTTCCCGTGCGGCAAAAGGGTTGTGCGCGGTGCGGAACTGAACCCGCAAGGGCGTGCCCTGAAGCTTGAAGGTTTCGAGGAAACTGCGTTCGAGAAAACGCCGGTAACTGTCGGCAATGTGCTCCAGCGCGCTGCCGTGAATCACGATGACCGGCGGATTCATTCCACCCTGGTGCGCGTAACGCATCTTCGGACGGAAAAGGCCGTGCTTGGGCGGCGCCTGCTTTTCGACCGCTGCCTGCAACGCCCGTGTCAGACGCGGCGTCGGCAGCTTGATCATCGCCGCTGCGTAGGCGGCGTCCACGGCGCCGAAAATGCCGCTGACGCCCTGCCCCTCCAGCGCCGAAATGTAGAGCTGGCGGGCGAAGCCGAGGAAACCCAGCTTGCGCGCAATCTCGCGCTTGAAGATTTCGCGGCGGTAGCTGTCAACCGCGTCCCACTTGTTGACCACCAGCACCAGCGCACGGCCGCTCTCGACGATGAAACCGCCGATGTGGGCGTCTTGATCAGACACTTCCTGGGTCGCGTCGAGCACCAGTACGCAGACGTTGGACTGCTCGATCGCCTGCACTGTCTTGATCACCGAGAACTTCTCGATCGACTCGAATACCCGGCCTTTGCGCCGCAGCCCGGCGGTGTCGATCAGCGTGTACTCCTTGCCGCCACGCTGGAACGGAATGCTGATCGCGTCGCGCGTGGTGCCGGCCTGGTCGAAGGCGATCACACGCTCCTCACCGAGCAGCGCGTTGATCAACGTCGACTTGCCGACATTCGGACGACCGGCCACGGCAATCTTCGGGCCGCGGACATCGTCTTCGTCCTGCGGATCCTGCGGGAAAGGTTCGAGGCAGTGATCGACCAGATTGCGCACGCCCTCGCCATGGGCCGACGAAATGACGTGGATGTCGCCCAGTCCGAGTTCATGGAACTCGGCCGCGACGATTTCGCGCCGCATGCCCTCGGCCTTGTTCACCGCCAGCACCAGCGGCTTGCCGACGCGGCGCAGCCGGGCCGCGATTTCGCGGTCGTGCGCGGTCAGACCGGCGCGGCCATCGACGATGAACACCAGCACATCGGCTTCGGCGATCGCCTGCTCGGCCTGCTGCGCCATCTCGACCATGATGCCGTCGCGCGCGGTCGGCTCGAAGCCGCCGGTGTCGACCACCAGAAAGGGGCGGTCGCCCATGCGGCCGTTGCCATAGTGGCGATCACGGGTCAGCCCGGGAAAATCGGCGACCAGCGCATCGCGCGTCTTGGTGAGGCGGTTGAACAGTGTCGACTTGCCCACATTGGGGCGACCGACCAGTACCAGTACGGGTTTCAAATCAATTCCTCAGCGTGCCGACAGCGCGCGCACGCTGCCGGCGCGGCTCTGGGCGATGAATGCGCGTCCGTAAGGCTGCATCGCCGCGTTGATGGCACTGCCGTCACCATTCAGGCGGGCGGCAAAAGCGCCGTTCTCGCGCTGCAGCAGGTGCACGATACCTTCGACATCGCTGACCGCAACAAATCCCTCAAGTGCCAGCGGCTTGCCGGGGAAACGGCCGGCCAGCTTGTCCTGCTTCCACAGGCTGGCGCCGGTGGCGCGATCCAGCGCATGCACGGCACCCTTGTCATCGCTGATGTAGAGATTCTGTGCATCGATGTCGATGCCGGCGCTGCTCGAAATGTCGCGCGTCCAGACGGTGGTTCCGCTGCTCAGCTCGAAGCAGGCGACGCGTCCCTGGAAGGCGGCAGCACACACTTCACGGCCGGCGATCACCGGCGGGCTGGTCACGTCGGCGATGCGCTCCAGCTCAGTCGAGCCCTTGGGCAGCGCGACGTTCGATTCCCACACTGCGGAACCGTTGGTGCGATTGATCGCCACCAGCTTGCCGCCGGGGAATCCGGCCAGCACCAGCGACGGCGTCGTGATCAGTCCGGCGTGGGTGCGTAGCGTCAGCGCCGGATTGGCGCGCTGGTAGTTCCACTTGCGGGCACCGTCGGCGGCCGCAAAAGCCTGGATGCGGCTGTCGGCGCTGCGCACGAACACCATGTCGTCCGACACTTCGGGCGCGCTGAGCACTTCCGACGTGACGCTGCCCTGCCACATCGGCTTGCCGTCGGCGGAAAAGGCGAGCACTTCGCCCTTTTCGGTACCGACCACCAGCATGCGCTCATTGGCGCCGACGCCGCCCGACAGATTCTTGCCGGCGTCGATCTTCCAGATCTGCCGGCCGTCGTCGATGCGCGCGATCGAACCTTCGCGCGAGGCGACATAGACCGTCCCGCCGATCACCGCCGGTTCGAACACGAAATTTTCCGACTTGCCGGCGCCGAAGCGCCATACCTCGGCCAGCTGCGCCGTCGGCTGGATCACGCCCAGCGGCGGAACCTTGGGTTTGGACGGGCCGCTGAACGGATTCAGACTGTCCAGCGACAGCGACGAACATCCGCTCAGCGCCGCGACGAGCAGCAGGGCCGAAGCACGTTTCACTGCTTGCCTCCCACGGCGTCCAGCTTGATTTCGATCACGCTGCGGTAGCCCTGCTGGGCCAGCGAAGCGGCCGCGCCTTCGGCCTTGATCATGTCGTCCAGCTTGGTCAGCGCGGACTGATAGGCGGCACGCGCCTCGTCACGCTGGTCGCGCATCAGGTGCAGGTCGCCACGTGCTTCGAGGAAGCGGGCCTCCAGCGAGGCCTCGGCCTTGCCGTCGAGCAGCTTCGCGGCGTCGTCGAACGCCTGCTCCTCGATCAAGACGTAGGCCAGGCGCAGGCGGGCCAGATCGCGCAGCACGTCCTCCGGCGCCTTGTCCTTCACCCATTCGAGCTGCGCGCGGGCCGTCTTGGTATCGCTGTTCTCGACATGCACCTTGGCCGACAGCAGTGCGCCCAGCGACGCATACGGGCTGCTGGCGTAGTGTTCGGTCAGTTCTCCAGCCGCTTCGCGCGTCTTCTTCAGGTCGCCTGCCAGTGCCGCCTCCTGCAGCGTGTCGAACACGGCACTCGCCTTGACCGACTGGTCACGGTTGTACCAGCTCCAGGCCTGCTGGCCGATGATGGCAGCCGAAATGGCGATCACCACCCAGGTGATCGCATTGCCCCACTGGTTCCACCACGCCTTGATGGCGGAGAGCTGTTCCTGTTCTTCCAGATCGAGTGCTGCCATGGTGTCGGCTCCTGCCCGGTAATCCGGTTATTGAAAGTTCGTTATTGGAAAGTGTCGTCGCGGTCGCTGACGAAGTCGTCCAGCAGCATCGCAGCCAGATGTTCGCCGACGTCGTCGAGATTGACGCGCATCTGCTCGCCACCGCGCAGCGGCTTGAAGGTCACTTCGCCGGCAGCGACCTCGTCCTCGCCGAGGATGAGTGCCACCATGGCACCGGACGCATCAGCGCGCTTCATCTGCGACTTGAAGCTGCCGCCGCCGCAGTGCATCAGCGTTGCGAAACCGCCGTCACGCAGACGCTCGGCCAGCGTAAAGGCGGCCGCCTGGGTGCCGGCGCCGGAGTGCGCGATGTAGACCTCGACCCGATCGACCAGCGCGTCGGCCTGCGTCGCGTCCCACAGCGCCATCAGGCGCTCGATGCCCATGGCGAAACCGGCGGCCGGCGCCGGCTTGCCGCCGAGCTGGGCGATCAGGCCGTCGTAGCGACCGCCGGCACACACCGTGCCCTGGGCGCCGAGCTGATCGGTCACCCACTCGAACACGGTGAGGTTGTAGTAATCCAGCCCGCGAACTAGGCGCGGGTTGATGCGGAACGGGATGTTGGCCGCGCGCAGCGTGTCCTGTATCGCGGTGAAATGTGCCAGCGATTCCTCACCCAGGTAGTCGGACAACTTGGGCGCCGCTTCGACCAGCGCCTGCATGGCCGGGTTCTTGGTATCGAGGATGCGCAGCGGATTGCTGTGCAGCCGGCGCTTCGCGTCCTCGTCGAGCTGCGCCTGATGTGCCTCGAAATAGGCGATCAGTTCGGCGCGGTGCTTCAGTCGTTCTTCCGGCGAACCGAGCGAGTTGATTTCGAGCTTGATGCCCATCAGGTCCAGGTCGTCCCACAGGCGCTGGCACATGATGATCAGTTCGGCGTCGATGTCCGGCCCGGCATAGCCCAGCGCTTCCACACCGACCTGATGGAACTGCCGGTAGCGGCCCTTCTGCGGACGCTCGTGGCGGAACATCGGACCCATGTACCAGAGCTTGCGCGGGCTGTCGTACAGCAGGTTGTGCTCGGTCACCGCGCGCACGCAGGAGGCCGTGCCCTCGGGGCGCAGCGTCAGGTTCTCGCCATTGAGCGCGTCCTCGAAGGAATACATTTCCTTCTCGACGATGTCGGTCACTTCACCGATGGCGCGCTTGAACAGCGGCGTGTGCTCGAGCAGCGGCATGCGGATCGGCCGGTAGCCGTAGCCGCGCAGCCAGTCGCGCACGATGATTTCGAATGCTTCCCAGCGTTCCGCCTCGTCCGGCAGGATGTCGTTCATGCCGCGAACGGCTTGCAGTTTGCTCATTGTTCTTCGTTCAGGCGCCGGTGCTGCCGGCGATCTTCTTGGTGTAGGTGCGGGCTACGTAGGCATCGACGATGCCGCGGAACTCCGCCGCGATGTTGTCGCCCTTCAGCGTGACGGTCTTCTCGCCGTCCTCGAACACCGGCGCGACCGGCGTTTCGCCGGTGCCCGGCAGCGAAATGCCGATGTTGGCGTGCTTGCTCTCGCCCGGCCCGTTCACGACACAGCCCATGACGGCCAGCGTCATGCGTTCGACGCCGTCGTAATGCGTCTTCCACTCCGGCATCTTGTCGCGTACATAGGTCTGGATGTCGGCGGCCAGTTCCTGGAAGAAGGTCGAGGTCGTGCGACCGCAGCCGGGACAGGCGGCAACCATGGGCGTGAACGCACGCAACCCCATGGTCTGCAGCATTTCCTGGGCAACGATCACTTCCTTCGTGCGGTCGCCGTTCGGCTCCGGCGTCAGCGACACCCGAATGGTGTCGCCGATGCCCTGCTGCAGCAGCACCGACATCGCCGCGGTCGACGCGACGATGCCCTTGGAACCCATGCCCGCTTCGGTCAGGCCCAGGTGCAGCGGGTAGTCGCAGCGCTTGGCCAGTTCGGAATAGATGGCGATCAGGTCCTGCACACCGCTCACCTTGCAGGACAGGATGATCTTCTCCGGCGACAGCCCCCACTCAACCGCCTGCGCCGCACTTTCCAGTGCCGAGGTAACCATGGCTTCGCGCATCACTTCGACCGCATCCTTGGGCTGCGGCCGACGCGCGTTTTCATCCATCACGCGGGCGAGCAGCGCCTGGTCCAGGCTGCCCCAGTTCACGCCGATGCGCACCGGCTTGTCGTAGCGGCAGGCGACGTCGATCAGTGCGGCGTACTGCTCGTCGCGCTTGCTGCCCTTGCCGACATTGCCAGGGTTGATGCGCAGCTTGTCGAGCACCTCGGCGCAGACCGGGTGTTCGCGCAGCAGCTTGTGGCCGTTGAAATGAAAGTCGCCGACCAGCGGCACGTCGACGTTCATCTTCAGCAGCTGCTCGCGCACCTTGGGCACCGCGGCCGCGGCTTCCATCGTGTTCACGGTGATGCGCACGATCTCCGAGCCAGCGCGCGCCAGTTGAGCGACCTGGATCGCGGTCGAGATGTGATCTTCGGTATCGGTGTTGGTCATCGACTGCACCACCACCGGTGCAGCCGATCCGATCACGACGCCGCCGACGCGCACGGTGCGCGTCGCACGACGGGAAATGGCAGAGGACAGTTCACTCATCATTCGAGCCTCAGACGGGCGACATCGACCTTGGTCGCCGGCGCCAGATCGTGCGGCGTGCCGTCGACGCTCAGACGGACCGATTTCGCATTGCCGATCACCAGCGATACCGGGAACACCACACCGACACTGCGCGAACTGCCGGCGCGATTGAGTTCGGACAGGACAATCCGATCCTGCGCGTCGCGGATCTCGACCCAGGAGTCGGCCGTGAAGGTGAATGCAAGCTGCCGCTGCCCCGCCACCGGCGGCGCACTGGCGGTTTCGGCCGGCGGCGGCGGGGAAGCCTCGGGCAAGGCTGCCGCGAGCGTCGCCTCGGTCGCGACCGCATCGGCCGCCTGCGCATCCGCGCTCGGGGTCGCCGGCTCGGTCTCGTTCTCGGGCTCGGCCACGGCGTCCACCGGCGGCATCACCGCTTCCTGCTCCACCTGCACTGACTCACCGGGCGGCGCGGTCCAGAACTCGGACCACAGATAGAGCGCGATCGCCACGACGACCGGCACGCTGAGTGCGAACAGCGGCAGCAACCACTTGCGGCGCGAAGACTGCACCGGCATCGCGACACCGACATCGGCCTGTTCGACCAGCAGCGGCGTCGCCCGGACCTGCTGCTGGTCGAGCTGCACCAGCAACGCTTTCGGATCGAGGCCGATCAGGGCCGCGTAGTTGCGGATGAAGCCACGGGCGTAGGTCGGATTCATCAGCTCCGCGTAGGCGTCGGCTTCGATGGCCTCGACCTGGCGCGCAGCCAGCTTGATCGCGGCGCCCACCCCTTCGACGGTCATGCCACGCGATTCGCGCGCGCGCCGGAGCTGCGCCCCGACCGACTGCTGCAAAGATGACTCCTGCACTGCGTTATCGACCGTCATCAGTCGTAGTTCCCCTGCATCAGCGCCTGGTGCTGCGGCGTACCGGCAAAGCGGCGGCGCAACTGACCGGCAAACCCCGATTCCGACGCCTTGTCACCGAGCTTGCGTTCGATACGCACGGCCAGCCAGAGACTTTCCGCCACCGGGTCGGTCTTGGCGTGGAAGTCGCTCAGATACTTGCGCGCCTCGTAGAAGTTCGCCCGGCGATAGAACAGGGCCGCGAGGTTGTAGAGCGCCTGCAGGTTGTCCGGATCGGCGTTGATCGCACGCAGGAAATTCACCTCGGCCCCGGCCAGATCGCCCGCCTCCATCGCACACAGACCGGCATTCGTGTAGGGGCGGGTCGGGTGCGCATAAAGCGGGTTCTTGATCGCCGTATTGAACAGTTCCATCGCACGTGCGTGCTCACCGCTCTGGCACAGGAACCAGCCGAAATTGTTGTTGATGTCCGGGTCGCTGGGCGACAGGCGCAATGCCTTTTCGAAGTTCTCCCGCGCCTGCGGACGCTCCTGCAGGTACATGTGGGCAAGACCCATCAGATTGTAGGCGGGGCCGTAGGACGAATCGTCGCGCAAGGCCTGCCGGCCTTCGTCCAGCGCCACCGCGACATTGCCCGCCTCCAGATAAGCCAGACCGAGCTCGGTGTGCGATTTGGCGCGGGTGCGGGCGGCGCCGGTAACGATGTTCTCGACCGGCCGGTAGTCGGACGCCGGCGTAGACGGGGCGTTCGGTGCGGCGGTGCCCGGCCGGGCCGTCTGGCCACCGGCGCACCCGGCCAACAGCCATACCGCGGACAGCGCGGCGGCCGCGCCTGCAATCAATCTTTTCACCGTGCGGGAACCTCCTGGATCGGAATGGTCTTGCGGGTGCGCCGGGTGCGGTCGAGCACCTGGCCGGCGAGCTGGCCGCATGCGGCATCGACGTCGTCACCGCGCGTCTTGCGCGTCGTGGTGACGATGCCTTCGGCCATCAGGATTTCGGAAAAGCGGCGGATGCGCTCCTTCGACGAACGCCCGAAAGGCGCCTGCGGGAACGGGTTGAACGGTATCAGGTTGTACTTGCACGGCACCTGGCGGGCGATATCCACCAGCTGGCGCGCATGATCGTCACTGTCGTTCACACCGTCGAGCATGACGTACTCAAAGGTGATGAAATCGCGCGGCGCGCGATCGAGATAACGCAGGCAGGCGGCCAGCAGCTCGCGCAGCGGGTACTTCTTGTTGATCGGCACCAGCTCGTCGCGCAGCGCATCGTTCGGTGCGTGCAGCGACACTGCCAGCGCCACCGGGCAGGCGTCGCGCAGGCGATCCATCGCCGGCACGATGCCCGAGGTCGACACCGTCACACGACGGCGCGACAGGCCGTAGGCATTGTCGTCCAGCATCAGCTTGAGCGCGGCCACCGTGGCGTCGAAATTGGCCAGCGGCTCGCCCATGCCCATCATGACGACGTTGGAAATCACGCGCTCACCGTCGTTCTCGCCGCCACGCACGGCGCCAAGCGCACGGTTGGCGAGCCAGAGCTGGCCGATGATTTCCGACACTTCGAGATTGCGGTTGAAACCCTGCTTGCCGGTCGAGCAGAAAGCGCAGTCCAGCGCGCAACCGGCCTGCGTCGAAATGCACAGCGTGCCGCGACGCTCTTCCGGAATGAACACGGTTTCCACCGCATTGCCGGCACCGACATCGATCAGCCATTTGCGCGTGCCGTCGGTACTGGTGCTGTCACGCACCGGCACCGGGGCCTCGACGCAGGCAATGTCCGCCAGCTTGGCACGCAAGGACTTGGCGACATCGCTCATCGCGTCGAAATCGCCTTCGCCATTGCGGTGTATCCACCGCATCACCTGCCGCGCGCGGAAGGGCTTCTCGCCCAGACTCGTGAAGAAGTCGGCGAAGCCCTCGGCGTCGAATTGCAGCAGGTTGGTGCGGGTCACTCGTGTGCTCTCAGCGCGAGTAAACGTTCAGCGCCGGGAAGAAGTAGGCGATCTCGACGGCGGCGGTTTCCGGAGCATCCGAACCGTGCACGGCGTTGGCGTCGATCGAGTCGGCGAAATCGGCGCGGATGGTGCCCGGCGCAGCCTTCTTCGGATCGGTGGCGCCCATCAGGTCGCGGTTCTTCAGGATGGCGCCCTCGCCTTCCAGCACCTGGATCATCACCGGGCCGGAAATCATGAAATCGACCAGATCCTTGAAGAAAGGACGCTCGCGGTGCACGGCGTAGAAGCCTTCGGCTTCGGCGCGCGACAGCTGGGTCATGCGGGAAGCGACGATCTTCAGGCCGGCGTCTTCGAAACGCTGGTAGATCTTGCCGATCACGTTCTTGGCAACGGCGTCGGGCTTGATGATCGAAAGGGTACGTTCTGCGGCCATGGGTATCTCCGGTAAAGGCGGCTAGGGAAACGGAAGGACAACCTGAGATTGTACCAATACCGGCGCGCCCCGTCTGCCTGCGTGCTGCACCGCAACGCCGGCGCGCGGGCGGAGGCCGACACTGCCCACGATCACGGATCGACGCCAGCCGCCTTCACGCACGACCGGTCCGTGGCCAGAGTCACGATCAGATCTTTCCGAAATTTCAGTATTTTCTGAAATTTGATTTATATTAACGACCATTCAGATAGCACTTGAAAAGTCCGAAGACCATGACACCGCTGGTACATAGCTTCGTTGCGCACTTCGGCGAGATGGGCAGCCGCTGGGGCATCAACCGCACGGTTGGCCAGATCTACGCGCTCATCTTCGTGTCGCCGAAGCCGCTGTGCGCCGACGAGATCGCCGAGACGCTGTCCTATTCGCGATCGAACGTCAGCATGGGGCTGAAGGAGTTGCAGTCCTGGCGGCTGGTGAAGCTCAAGCACGTGGCGGGCGACCGCCGCGAGTATTTCGAGGCACCGAGCGACGCCTGGGAAATCTTCCGCACGTTGGCGGAGGAGCGCCGACGGCGCGAGATGGAACCGACCCTGTCGATGCTGCGCAGCGCGCTGCTCGAAACACCGAGCTGCGAGGAAGACAGGGTCGCCCAGGAGCGCATGAAGGGCATGCACGACCTGATCGAACTGATGAGCAACTGGTTCGACGACGTACAGAGACTCGACGCCCAGACATTGGCCAAGCTGATGCGGATGGGCGCAAGAGTCCAGAAACTGCTGGAACTGACCGGCCAGCTCAAATCCGGCAGCAAGGAGTGAGACACACCGATGGATCTTGACCCCGTCCTGCTGGCGCGCATCCAGTTCGCCGCCAACATCACCTTCCACATCCTGTTCCCGACGATCTCGATCTCGCTCGGCTGGATGCTGCTGTTCATGCGCTGGCGCTGGCTGAAGACCAGCCACCGGCCCTGGCTGACCGCCTACCGCTTCTGGACCAAGGTCTTCGCGCTCACCTTCGCGCTCGGCGTGGTCAGCGGCATCACGATGAGCTTCCAGTTCGGCACCAACTGGCCGGGCTTCATGGAGAAAGTCGGCAACATCGCCGGACCGCTGCTCGGCTTCGAAGTGCTGACCGCCTTCTTCCTCGAAGCGACCTTCCTCGGCGTCATGCTGTTCGGACATGGACGGGTAAGCGAGCGCGTGCACATGCTTGCAACTTTCCTGGTCGCCTTCGGCACGACGATGAGCGCGTTCTGGATCCTCGTGCTCAATTCCTGGATGCAGACGCCGGTCGGTTACGAAATCATCAACGGCGAATTCCATGTCACGAGCTGGATGGAAATCATCTTCAACCCGTCCTTCCCCTACCGCTTCGCGCACATGCTGCTGGCCTCCTTTCTCACGATGGCCTTCCTGGTCGCCGGCGTGTCCGCATGGCAGGTATTGCGCGGCAAGGCCAACGCCTCGACGCCGCTGGCGCTGCGCGCCGCGATCACGCTGGCGGCGGTGCTGATTCCGGTACAGATCCTGGTCGGTGACATGCACGGCCTGAACACGCTGCAGCATCAACCGCAGAAGATCGCCGCGATCGAAGGGGTGTGGGAGACCGAGAAGGGCGCACCGCTGCTGCTGTTCGCGCTGCCCAACGAGACCGAGCGACGCAACGACATGGCCATCGGCATTCCGAAGATGGCGTCCCTCATCCTGACCCATGAATGGGACGGCGAACTGAGGGGCCTCAATGAGTTCGAGGCGCACCCGCCGGTCAAGCCGCTGTTCTTCGGCTTCCGCATCATGGTCGCGATCGGCACGCTGATGCTGCTGGTGAGCTGGGCAGGCTGGTGGCTGCTGCGCCGCCAGGGCTGGCAGCCCGAACACGCGCCGCGATGGCTCATGGTCAGCATCGCCGCGATGACCTTTTCCGGCTGGATCGCCACGGTCGCCGGCTGGTACGTGACTGAGATCGGTCGCCAACCCTGGATCGTGCACGGCCTGATCCGGACGGCCGACGCCGCCTCGACGACGCCGGCGCCGCACATCGCGATCACGCTGGCCGGTTACCTGATCACCTACGTGCTGCTGATCGCCGCATATATAAGTGTGCTGCGCTACATGGCCGAGAAACCATCCGACAGCTACGACCCTGCGCCCACCGGCGGCGCGGCGACGCTGCTCGGCACCCAACCCGCAAAGAAGGAAGGTGGCGCATGAGCTGGGCCGAAATCCTGCCGGTGATCTTCATGGGCCTGATGGGCCTGGCAATGTTCCTCTATGTCGTGCTCGATGGCTTCGATCTGGGCGTCGGCATGCTTCTGCATCGTGCCGACGACGGACAGAAGGACATGATGATCGCGTCCATCGGTCCCTTCTGGGACGCCAACGAAACCTGGCTGGTGCTGGGCGTCGGCATCCTGCTGATCGCCTTCCCGAAAGCGCACGGCGTCGTCATGACCGCGCTCTACCTGCCGATCGCGCTGATGCTGCTGGGCCTCATCCTGCGCGGCGTGGCCTTCGACTTCCGGGTCAAGGCACAGGACACGCACAAGCCCTTGTGGAATTTCATCTTCTTCGCCGGCTCGACCGTCACCTCGGTCGCTCAGGGCTGGATGCTGGGCCGCTTCATCACCGGCTTTGCCGACGGCGGTGCCTACGACCTGTTCGCACTGGCGATCGCCATCGCACTGCCCTGCGCCTATGTACTGATGGGGGCGACGTGGCTGGTGCTGAAGACCGAAGGCGAACTGCAGTCGCGCGCAGCGCACTGGGGACGGCTTGCGCTGATACCGGTCGTCGTTGGGATGGGCCTCATTTCGCTTGCCACGCCCTGGGTCAGCGATACGGTGAGCGCACGCTGGTTCAGTCTGCCGCAGTTCATCGGCCTGCTGCCGATCCCGTTTGCCACCTTCGCCTGCTTCGTCGCACTGTGGTGGACACTGAACGGCAAACGCGCATTGGGCACGCTGTGCTGGCTGCCCTTCGTCCTGACCGTGGGCGTATTCCTGATGGGCGGGCTGGGCCTCGCCTACAGCCTCTACCCCTTCGTCGTGATGGATCGCATCACGATCTGGCAGGCAGCGAGCTCCACTGCTGCACTGAATCTCATCCTTGCCGGCTGCGCCATCACTGTGCCGACCATTCTCGCCTACACCTTCTTTGCGCACCGTGTGTTCTGGGGCAAGGCGACGGAACTGCGCTACGGATGATGAAGAAGGGGCGCCGGAGGCGCCCCTTCTTCATCGTTCCGACTAACGCGCTGGAAACACCCAGATCTCCTCGCCATAGTCGAAATACAGCACGACGCCGCTGCCCGCGCAGCGCTCCGATGCGTCGACCGCTTCGCGCCAGCCGACAAACTTCCGTGCCTGCTCGACCGAGGGGGTCCAGCCCCAGCCCGCAGGCGCACCGGCGGGATCACAGACGGCGAGGAAAAGCGCCCCATCGTCCTTCTGCACGCCGAAACCAAGATACGTCGCATGCTCGGGCACACCGAGCTTCGCCTTCAACCAGGCCACCGGCGTGACCCGCTCCTCCTCGAACCCCGCACTCTTTTTTCTTATGACCACCCGCTTCTCCCCCTGAACGAAGTCATGAAACGACTTTGTCATATTACCAAGGTCATTCCGCGCCGCCGCACGAAAGAACACCGACGGAATGTGACGAATGGATACACACCGGTCGATGCCGCACACGTCATACGCGTACGGTGAAGTGGAGGAATGAAGGACGGAAGCCGGTAGCTGCAGAGTGCAGCCCGAGAGAGGGAAGGACAAAAGAAAAAGGCCAGTCAATCGACTGGCCTATCTCTTTGTTTCCCTGCGGTAAATTGGCGCGCCCGGAGCGATTCGAACGCCCGACCCCTTGGTTCGTAGCCAAGTACTCTATCCAGCTGAGCTACGGGCGCGCTGCAGAGAGGCAGAACTATAGCACATCTTTTCAATACTGCAACCATTTAAAGAATCAATGGTTGTTTGGCGGAGAGGGAGGGATTCGAACCCTCGATACAGGTTTTGGCCCGTATGCTCCCTTAGCAGGGGAGTGCCTTCGACCTCTCGGCCACCTCTCCGGTACTGCAAAAGCGCGCGAATCATACCGGTAAGCCCCGCTCCGGTCAAACCCGCGCGCGATTTATTCCGGCTGATTACTGCGCCGGCTGATCGAGTTCGAACGCGCGATGCAGAACGCGCACGGCGAGCTCGAGGTACTTCTCGTCAAGCACCACCGACACCTTGATTTCGGACGTCGAAATCATCTGGATGTTGATGCCCTCTTCCGCCAGTGTGCGGAACATCTTGCTGGCCACACCCGGGTGCGAACGCATGCCGACACCGACGGCCGACACCTTGCAGATCTTGTTGTCACCCTTGATCTCGCGCGCGCCGATGTGCTGACGGACGCTTTCGAGGATTTCCATCGCCCGTGCGAACTCGCCACGATTCACCGTGAACGAGAAATCGGTCGAGCCGTCGTGGCCGACGTTCTGGATGATCATGTCGACGTCGATGTTGGCGTCGGCGATCGGACCTAGGATCTGATAGGCGATGCCCGGACGGTCCGGCACGCCGAGCACGGTCAGTTTGGCCTCGTCGCGGTTGAAGGCGATGCCGGAGATGATGGGTTGTTCCATATTGACGTCTTCCTCGACAGTAATCAGCGTGCCCGGGCCTTCGTGACCCTCGTCCTCGAAACTGGACAGCACGCGCAGCTTGACCTTGTACTTGCCTGCGAACTCCACCGAGCGGATCTGCAGCACCTTGGAACCCAGGCTCGCCATCTCGAGCATCTCCTCGAAGGTGATGCGGTCGAGGCGACGGGCTTCCGGCACGATGCGCGGGTCGGTGGTGTACACACCATCGACGTCGGTATAGATCTGGCACTCGTCGGCACCGAGTGCGGCAGCCAGCGCGACACCGGTCGTGTCGGAACCACCGCGACCGAGGGTGGTGATGTTTCCCTTTTCGTCCACGCCCTGGAAACCGGCGACGACGACGACGTGACCTTCATCGAGATCGCGGCGGATATTGTGTTCGTCGATCGACAGGATGCGTGCCTTGGTGTGCGCGTCATCGGTCAGGATGCGCACCTGGCCGCCGGTGTAGCTGCGCGCCTTCAGGCCGAGATCCTTCAGGGCCATCGACAGCAGGCCGATGGTGACCTGCTCGCCGGTGGAGGCGATCACGTCGAGCTCGCGCGGATCGGGCGTCGGCGAAATCTCCTTGGCAAGGCCCAGCAGGCGGTTGGTTTCGCCGCTCATGGCCGACACCACGATGACCATCTTGTGGCCGCGGGCGACGTAGCCGGCGACCCGGCGGGCAACGCTCTTGATGCGGTCGGGCTTGCCGACCGAGGTGCCGCCGTATTTCTGGACGATGAGAGCCATCTGAACTTCCGGGACGTTGTACGAAAACCCGCGATTGTAACTGATCCGCCCGCGGTGACATGGCGCCTTGGCTTTTCCGGTTCAGGGCGCCCGAAGTCTGCGCGAAACGTCTTGCGAAAAACGCTGTCCACGACAATACCAAGCGACTTGCAAACATATGCAAAGCTGTTTGGTGCAGGACGTTGTGATCATTTATACTGGGTTTTGTCTATGACTTTAGTTATAGGCACGGGAGTAAGCAGCTATGCGAAGCGGCAGGCAGCCAGGCACCGGATTTTCAAGGATCCCGGCACCGAAGTTTCGATGTTCAACTCATCAAGGACAACGAGCATGAAAGCAACCGATACCATCGACGCACGTGAAATCCGCAAGAAGCTGGGCATGAACCAATCGCAGTTCTGGTCGCGCCTCGGCGTGACGCAAAGCGGCGGCTCCCGCTACGAAAGCGGCCGCAATATGCCGAAGCCGGTTCAGGCGCTGCTGCGTCTGGTGCACGTCGAGCAGATCGACATCAGCAAGATCCGTCGTGAAGACGTGGAAGTCGTCGAATACCTGCGCGCAACCGATCCGGATACGTTCAAGCGTCTGAAAAAGGAAGCCCGCGCGCACCGCAAGGCTGGCTGATAAAGCCTTCGCGGAGCGCGAAACGGACAAGGGGAAGGCAAACCGCCTTCCCCTTTTCTTTTGTGCGCGCGCCGCAGTATCTGCGACGCGTTTGGCTTACGGGCGGATCACGATATCCACCGGCGGCGGCGCGCTGATCTGCAGCGGATTGCCGTCTGCACCGATTGCCACGACGTTGCCCACCTGCACGCTGCTGGCGCCGGCCGGCGCATTCGGTGCGGCGCGGAAGCGCAGTTCGGCCCGCGCCTCCTGCCCCGCGCCCGCGGCGGACAGGGTTACCGCCGCCCGACCGGGCGCCGTCACCGTTCCGAGAGCCGTCAGCACGTTCGGATCATAGGCAATCTCTACCGTCGCGTTGCGCACGCCGGCGCCCGCCGTCATCGACACGATGACGCCCGCCTCGCCACCCGGCGCCATTTCGCCCGAGGACTGCATGCGCAGTTCAGCGCCACCCGCCTCTTCCTCGGGCTCCGGCGCGGGCGCCGGTTCCGGCTGAACCGCCCGCGACGGCGACGCGAACTGCACCGCACCGGCAGCCGGCGAGACACCGCCGCCCGAACTCGACAGACGCATGCCCTGATCCTTGCCCGACTGACGGATCGACAGCGACGCGGCGCCGACAGCCGCCTCGGTGCCGGCGGGCAAGGCGGGCGAGATGTGCGCCGGCCGGCTCAGGTTGCGCACGATTCGCGGCGTGATCAGCAGGACAATCTCCGTCTTGTTGTTGCTGCCACGCTCGCTGGAGAACAGCTTGCCGATCAGCGGCAGGTGACCCAGGCCCGGCAGGCGCGAGGCGCTGGTGCGCTCCTCGTCCGAAATCAGGCCGGCGAGGATCTGCGTCTCGCCGTCCTTCAACCGCAGCGCGGTCGCGGTCGAGCGCGTGCCGACCTGATAGGCGAGCGAACTCTGCGGGCCGGTTACCTCCTTGACGATGCTCGACACCTCCATCGTCATCTTGATGTCGACGTCGTCCTCCGGGTGGATCAACGGCTCGACGTCGAGCTTCAGACCGACGTCAAGGTAGGTGACCGACGCCGACACGCCGACGTTGGCGGTCGAGGTCGTCGTGAACACCGGCAGCTTCTCGCCGATATGCACCTTGGCCTTTTCCTTGTTCTTGACGCGGATGCGCGGATTGGCGAGCAGGTTGGCGGCGCCGTCGGTCGCCTTCAGATTCAGGATCAGACCGGGATTGCTGACATAGGGCACGACCAGCCCGTTGGTGTCCTTCAGATTGATATTGCCTTGCAGCAACTGACCGCCCAAGGTCGTCGAATTGGTCGTGACGCCAAGATTGCTCGTCGTAGTGCTGATGTTCGGCGTCAGGATGCCGTAGCCGATCTGGTCCGGGAAATCGATGCCCAGCTCCTTCATCTTGTTGCTGCTGACTTCCAGCACCTCGACTTCCAGCATCACCTCGGGCTCGGCAACGTCGACCGACTCAACCAGCTGCTCGGCCAGGCGCACCGCGTCGACGGTGTCCTTCATCACGATTACGTTCAGTCGCTCGTCGATGTAGATGTCCTTGGTCTTGATCACCGTCTTGATCAGGTTCTGCACCTGCTTCGCTTCGGCGTTGACCAGGAAGAAGGTGCGGGTGATCAGCTCCTTGTACTCGCGCACCTTGGCCGCGGTGTTCGGATAGATGAGTACGGTGTTTTCCGACAGCACGCTGCGCTCGAGCTGGTTGGTGATCAGGATGAGGCGCATCACCTCGGCCACGGTCGTGTTGCGCACGAACAGCGTCACCTTGATGTCTGGGCGCACATCCTTGTCGAACACGAAGTTGATGCCGGTGGAGCGCGCGATCGCCTCGAACACGTTGCGCATCGAGGTGTCGCGGAATTCCAGCGTCACCGTCTTCTGGAACATGTCGCCCAGTGCCGCCGGCGTCTGCTGTTTCGGCCGCGCCTCCTCGATCTGGCGCAGCAGTTCGCGCGCACCGGCGTGCGAGCCGTCCTGCCCCAGCACGTTGCGCACGCGGGCCTCGGCACCGGACACGTCCTTGCGCACGAACATCGCGTTCGCCTCGGTCACCATCGCGTCGTGACGCACGCCGCGCAGCAGCTGGTCACGCATCGAAATCGCGCGCGGGTTGCGCGCATCCATCGCCAGCACGCGGTCGAGTGCAGCAGCGGCGGCTTCGCGGTTGCCGGCGATGCGCGCGGCCTCCGCCTGTGCCAGCTGGCGCGCGATAGCCACTTCACGCTGACGGAACAGCGTGGCGCGGATTTCGGCGTTGTCCGGCGACTGCTTCGCCGCCTGTTCGAACAGGCCGAGCGCGCGATCCTGGTCGCCGGCCATCAGCGCCTGTTTGCCGTCCTCGAACGCCTTGTTGGTGGCGCAGCCGGCAAGTGCAAGCAGCGCCGCGAAAAGCAGGAAAGCCGCGCGCAGGCGGGGCGGGAAGAATGCAGTCATTTGGCGTTTCCGATGGACAAGGTCTGCCGCTGCTTGAGCGGCTCGAACATGAAGGTGACAGCGTTGGCGCTCACCGATTCGACGCGGTACTGGTTGTTCAGCAGATCGCCCTGGCGCGCGACCAGCATGCGCTCACCCTGGGCGAGGAAGACGACGGTGGCGTTGCCTTCGGTCATCCGGCCCTGGTAACGGAAGGGCAGCGGTGGCGCGACCGGCGCCGGCGGTGGTCCGGCCTGCACGCTCACCTTCGGCGGCGGCGGCAGGAAGCTGTGCGCGGCGAACAGGTCGTGCCCGACCTCGGCCGCGGTCCGCACCGGCAGCGCGGCGATCGCACTCCCCTGCTCCACCGCCGCCGTGCGGGCCGTCGTCCCGGCCGTGCTGCGCGAGGTGCGCGGTTCCGCGACCAGGCCAGCCGCGTCGCCAGCATCGTCCTCGATGCCGGCGGCGTACCACACCGCGACCAACGTCGCGATCAGTGCAATGACGAGGCTGCGGTTCATGGAGCCTCCTTCATCAGGATCGACACGCGCACCGTGGCATCGACCGTATCGCGCGCGATGTCTTCGCGGCGCAGCAGCACGTCATCGACCAGCACCGCCGGAGACAGGCGCTGGATGTCGGCCAGCCATGCGCGCAGAGCCGGGTAACTGCCGCGCAGCGGGAACACGTATTCCTGGCGTGCGTAGCCGGAACCCAGCGGCTGCGACTCGCGACTTTCGACGCGCGCCAGCGCAAGCTTGCCGGCGGTCGCCGTCTTCGACAGATCGGCCAGCAGCGACGGCAGGCGCTTGCGCTCGACCAGTGCCGCGTCGAAACGCGCCAGCTGTTCGCGCGGCGATTCGACCTTGACGCCCTGCGCCACCCGCTCGGCCAGCGCCTCTTGTTCGGCTTCGAGCGTGTCCAGTTCGGCCTGCAGCGGTGCTGCCGCGCCGAAGTGGATGGCCAGCGCGAACGCCAGCAGCGCCACGCCGACGGCGCCCGCCCAGCCGGCGCGGGCCACGGCGTAGATCAGATGTGCCTGCAGCCGCTTCATGCGCGCCTCCAGTTCAGACGCAGCGAGAACGCAACCACCTGCACGCCCTCGCGCTGCTTGAACTCGAACACCTCGATGCGCGGCGCCGCCAGCGACGACGCGTCGGCGAAGGACTCAGCGTAGGCGAACAGCGCATTCAGATCCTTCGCCTCGCCGGTCACGCGCAGCAGTCCGCGCGCGGCGTCCGGTTCCACCGACAGCAGCGCGACGTCGGCGTGTTGTCCGGCGAGTGCTTCGAGATCGGCGAACAGTGGCTGCCAGTCGCGTGCCATCTGCAGCGACAGCGTGCGCGCGACGTCGAGACGGGCGCGCAGACCGGCGTCCTCCTGGTCGCGTCGCGCCAGCACGCGCGCCTGCTCGGCGGCGCGCGCGGCGCGGCGATTGTCGGCGCGCTGCGCCTCGACCTGCCCACCGAGCGTGTCGTAGCGCTCGGCCGCGAAGGCGGCGGCGGCACAACCGAGTGCGAGGGCCAGCCAGCCCAGCCAGCCGGGCGCACGCCGGCGGATGACGAAATCGATTTCGGGAACGGCCGGACGCCTGCTCATGCGCCACCTCCGGCCACGCAGCGCCAGCCGCGCGGCAGCGTCACTGACGGCGAGCCGTGCAGGAAGAGCTGACCGCCCGACAGTTCGCCGTCGAACAGGCTGAGCCGGCGCTCGAGCACGGCCCCGATGCCGGCCGGGTCGGCCAGCGCCTCGCCACGCACGTGCAGCCAGCGGCCGCCCGACCACAGACCCATGCACAGCCAGCCGTGGCGCAGCTGTGCGAAGCCGCCGGTCGCCGCATCACCGCGCAACCCGGCGTAGGCGCGCAACCAGGCCGGCTGCATGCTCTTCAGCTTCACGCTGCGTGCGGCACACCAGGCCTGCAGGCGCTGGACCAGCGCGGCATCGAGTGCGCAGGCGAGCACGCTGGCCGCCGGCCGTGCGTCCCAGCTGAACACCCAGCTCTGGGCGGCGCTGCCGAACACCTCGATCATGCGAGCACGCACCAGCGCGTGCTGTTCGTCGTGGCCGACGATGCCGGGCGGCACCTCGATCACCTGCCAGCGCGCCCACGCATTGTCCACCGTCACCTGCAGCGCAGCGCGACGCGGCGTCGCCTCGGCCGGCAAGGCGTCGAGCGAGGCGGCCAGATTGTCCAGCGACAGCATCTGCGCCGCGCCGTGGCGGCCCAGCGACACGCCGTGCGGACCGACTTCGAGCGTCAGCGCCTCAGACGACAAAAGTGACACGGTTCAATTCCGCCAGACTGGTTTCGCCGCTGGCCACCAGGGCCAGACCGGCTTCGCGCAGGGTGCGCGTGCCGCGCGCACGCGCGGCCTCTTTCAGTTGTCGCATCGGGGCGCGGGTGACGATGAGCTCGCGCAATTCGTCGTCCAGCACCAGCAGTTCGGCGATCGCCCGCCGGCCCTTGTAGCCGGTGCCCCGGCAGTGGCCGCAACCGGTGCCGGCGCGGAAGTCGTAGCCGCCGGCGCCGATCAGTCCGGCCAAGCCGGATTCCTCCAGCAGCGCGGCCTCCGGCACCTGCGGTGCGGCGCAGTGACGACAGTTCAGCCGCAGCAGACGCTGGGCGACGATGCCATTCAGCGCAGACACCAGGTTGTACGGGTCCACGCCCATGTGCAGGAAGCGGCCGATCACGTCGAACACGTTGTTGGCGTGCACCGTCGTCAGCACCAGGTGACCGGTCAGCGCCGCTTGCACCGCGATCTCCGCGGTTTCGCCGTCGCGGATTTCGCCCACCATGATCTTGTCCGGGTCGTGCCGCAACACCGATCGCAGGCCACGGGCAAAGGTGAGGCCTTTCTTCTCGTTCACCGGAATCTGCAGCACGCCCGGCAACTGGTACTCGACCGGGTCCTCGATGGTGATGATCTTGTCCAGGCCGTGGTTGATCTCGCCGATGGTGGCGTACAGCGTCGTGGTCTTGCCAGAGCCGGTCGGGCCGGTCACCAGCAGCATGCCGTAGGGCTCGGCCGCCAGCTTGCGCAGCGCGGCGCGCGCGATGTCGTCAAAGCCCAGGCTTTCCAGCGTCAGCGCCTTCAGCTCTTCGGTCAGGTGTTCCTTGTCGAGCACCCGCAGCACTGCGTCCTCGCCATGCACGCTGGGCATGATGGACACCCGCAGGTCGATGTCGCGGCCGGCGTAGGCCACTTTGAAGCGACCGTCCTGCGGCACGCGACGCTCGGCGATGTCCAGTTCGGCCAGCACCTTGATGCGCGACACGACCTGCTCGGCGGTGTCGGCGCCAGCGATCTGGCCGACCCGCACCATCACGCCGTCGACCCGGTACTTCACCTGCATGCCGGCCGGCACCGATTCGAGGTGGATGTCGGACGCACCCTGCTTCAGCGCGTCGTACAGCGTCGAGTTGACCACCCGTACGACCGGACTGGCGTCGTCGGCGATGCGCGCCAGCGACAGCACCTCGGCCGAACTGCTGCTGACCTGCTCGCCTTCGTCGAGCAGGCCGGCGGAGGCGCGCTGACTTTCCTCGAAGCGCGCCAGCGCGGCGGTGATGTCGTCGCGCGTGGCGACGCGCAGCTCGAAGCTGTCGTGCAGCGTGACCGCCAGCCAGTCCTGCAGCGCAGCGTCGTAGGGATCGGCCACCACCGCGACGCGGGCGCCGGCCTCGTCGGTCGCCACCACCACCGAACGCGCAAGCGCCTCGGAGAAGCGGATGCTGCCCAAGGTCATCGTCAGCGCGTTGAGATCGGCGCTGTGCATCACGGGCAGACCCAGCTGGGCAGCGACCCGGGCGCACATGTCGTCAGACGTACTGCCGGACAGCTCGATCAGCGCCTGCATCACGGAGCCACGCCCCGCCTGGGCACGGGCGCGCGCCAGCAGATCGCCTGCAATCGGGGACGGCACGGTGATGGCGGGCAGCGCGCTCATTGCAGGCTCTCCGCCAGCTGGAAGATGGGCAGGTACATCAGCACGACGACGCCGCCGATGGCCAGACCGATCACCAGCATCAGCAGCGGACCGAACAGCCGGGTCGCGCGGTCGAGCCAGCGCGTCATTTCCTCGTCGTGGAAGGCGGCGATGCGTTCCATCATGTCGCCCAGGTTGCCTGCCCGTTCGCCGACGCGCAGCATGCGCGACGCCACGGCGGTGCTCAGGCCGACTTCGGTGAAGGCGTCCGACGCCGCGCGGCCCTCGCGTATCGACAGCAGCGCGCGCGTCAGACTCTGCTGCATCGGCAGCGGCAGCAGTTCGCGCACCAGTTCGAGCGACTGCACGACCGGAATGCCACCGCGCAGCAGCATGCCCACCGTGCGGAAGAAGCGCGCAAGGCGGAACACGCGCATCCGGCTGCCGATACCGGGCACCCGCTCGAACTGCGCCATCAGCCCCTGACGGAAGGCCGGCTGACGCACCGTCCACACGACACCGATCACCACGACGAGCAGGCCCAGCCCGAGCGAGGCCGAATGCGCCTTGACGAAATGGCCCCAGGCAAGCAGCCACTGTGACGCCAGCGGCAGTTCGGTGGAAATGTCTTCATACACTTTCGAGAACTCCGGCACCACGAACACCAGCAGGAAAAGCACCACCAGCATGCCCACCACCAGCAGGATGACCGGATAGGTGGCCGCTGCCACCAGCTTGCCGCGCAGGCTGTCGAGCTGTTCGCTGTAGGCGACGTAGCGTTCGAGTGCCTGGTCGAGGTCGCTGGTGCGTTCGGACGCACGGATCATTGCCACCAGCAGGTCGGGAAAGATGGCGGTCTGGGCGGACATCGCCATCGACAGCGTCTTGCCCTGGCGCAACGCGTCGATCAGCGCGCTCAGCACGGTGCGCGACAGCGTGCGCCCCTCCTTCTCGGCCATCACCTCAAGACCTTCGACCAGCGACAGGCCGGAGCGCAGCAGTGCCAGCAATTCCTGGCAAAACAGCAGCACCGGAAAGCGCTGCCGGTTGAACGACAGCGTGTGCGCACGCGAGGCCGACAGCACGGTCAGGCCGTCGGCCTGGACCTGTGCGCGTGCCGACGCTTCGTCGGACGCTTCGACCTGCAGCTGCGTGATGCGATTGGTGACGTCGAGTGCGCGGATGCGGAAAAGCATGTCACCAGTTCGTGATGTCGGCGGCTTCTTCGGTGCCACCTGCCTGGCCGTCCTTGCCGAGCGAGCTCAGATCGAATTCACCGTGTTCGCCAGGTGCCTTATATATATAGGGGCGCTCCCACGGGTCGAGCGGAACCGCCTTCTTCAGATAGGGGCCCGACCACTTGCTGGTCGTCGATGGACGCTCGACCAGTGCCTTCAGGCCCTCTTCGGTGGTCGGGTAGCGCCCGTTGTCGAGGCGGAACTGGTCGAGCGCCTTTTCCAGCGCGTCGATCTGCGCGCGCGCCGCCTTGACCTCGGACTTGCCGATCTGGCTGAAGAAGCGCGGGCCGACGTATCCGGCCAGCAGGCCGATGATGACCATCACCACCAGCAGTTCGAGCAAGGTAAAGCCGCGTTGAGAAATCCGGTTCATAGCCGTAATGTGACGTGTCATGATCGTATCGAGTCTAGTCGCCGTGCATCGACCGCATCAAGCAAACAAGGCCGATGCTTTCCGCTTTATTTCAATATCGCTGAAAACATTCCGCAGCATGCTTGCAATACCCGCAACTCTATCGCCCGCGTATTTCCTGCAGATGACTTCAACGACCACCCGATCCGTTTTCCTGCTGCTCGCGCTGCTGTGGGCCGTCGTGGCGCAGGCCGACGTCTATGTGAAGGAAGACGCCGACGGCGCGCTGGTGCTGACCGACGCGCCGGGCGGTGAAGGCTTCGAGCTGCTGCTGCGCAGCGAGCGTGACGCTGCCGCTGCGCCGGTGGCGGCGCGTGCCGAACATCCGTCGGCCCGGCTGCACGCGCCACGGATCGAACGCGCCGCACGCGCGGCCGGCGTCGACGCCAGTCTGCTGCACGCGGTCATCCGTGCCGAATCGGCGTACAACCCGAAGGCGGTGTCACCCAAGGGCGCAGCCGGTCTGATGCAGCTGATGCCGGCCACCGCCCGCCGCTATGGCGTGGCGGACCGTTTCGACCCCGACCAGAACGTGCTCGGCGGCGCGCTCTATCTGCGCGACCTGCTGGCCCGCTTCGACGGCCAGCTCGAACTGGCGCTGGCCGCCTACAACGCCGGAGAGGGCGCGGTGCAGAAGTACGGCGGGCGCATTCCGCCCTACGCCGAGACGCAGCGCTACGTGCCGCAAGTGATGCACAACTACCGCTCGCTGCAGTAAGCGAAGCCGCTGACGGACAAAAAAATGGCCTGCGCGAGCAGGCCATTTTCATTCCGGCGGGCGTCTCAGGCCCTGCGCCGGCGCGCCACCGCCGCCAGCACACCCAGCCCGGCGAGGAACATCGCGTACTCAGCCGGTTCCGGCACTGGCGCTGCCTGCCAGCCGATGTCGCGCAGGATGGCGTAATCGAGTGCGGTGAGCGCACGGCGCTCGCCGGTATTCAGCGTCTGCGTCATCAACGCGGTCTGCGCCACGCCATTGACGGTGCTGACCACGCTGTCGTCGAGGAAGCGCTCGTCGATGATTTCCTGATCGTTTTCCTCATCGTAACGGTAGTACACCGGCACGCCCTCGCCGTACTCGGCCAGTGCGTTGGCGCCGACGAAGGTGAGGTTCTCGCTGTCGACATTGGCGTGGTAGGACGCCACCGGGGTGCCCGCACCGCCGACGCCGTACCCCAGGATGCCGAGCAGACCGCGCAGCGCGACGGTGTAGAAGTCGTACTGGCCCTCGAAGGACTCCAGCGTCGAGATGTCGTCGTCGACGTAGAAGCTGGCTTCGCTGTCGAAGGCGAGCGAGCCGCCCCAGGGTGAATAGTCGGTCGGCGTCGAGGCGATGGCGCCAGGTTGGCCGCGGCTGCGCAGTTCGTCGCGGTAAGCGAGGAAGGCGGGGTCGTTCGCCGGCACCGAAGCCGGCCGCGTAGCGTTGCGCACGGCGCCGCTGAGCGCCAGGTGTGGCGCGCCGAGCGCAGAGCGCCCGCCGACGTACACATAGATCTGGTTGGCACCGATGGTATCGACCGCCCGCGACGAGGTGCCGGTGTCCGGCGGCGTGAAGAATATGCTGGGCGCGAAGTCGCCCTGCGGCGCGATCGCACTCAGCTGGTCGGAAATGCTCGCCTCTATCGTGCCGGCCGCCTGTTCGAGCAACGCCTTCATTTCGTTCGTCATGACGCCGTTGCCATCACGGCTGTAGTCGAACACGAATTCGATATTGGCCTGCGCGCCACCAGCCAGCGTCATCGACGCCAGCACACCGGCCAGCGCCTTGAATACGGGTCGCATGTCCATCCTCCTGTCTGTGAATGTTGTGCGGCGATGCAGCCGCCGTGGTCTGACTGTCTGCAGGAAGCATGCCGACTGACCGGGAGTCGATCCCCCGGCGCTGCCTTCCCCACAAACCGGCGACGCATTCCCGCCCGCCCGGTGTGACATGCCCGATGCGTCACCGGTCATGACGAAGGCAAACAACCACCCTGGTGCATTTCAACCACCACAATCGCGCCCGGAAGCTGCCTCACGCGCAAAGGCAGCGGTCGCGCCGTCGTCGGCGCAACTGGCCCCGCCCTTGCTTCTGGCCTCCAGCCCCGGCAGACCCGCCCGCACGCGGACGCTGCCGGGCTGCACACAAGGAAAACGTCCCGCCGGCTGGCGAGGGCGTTCGCAGCAGGTCACCGCGCCTGCCAGGAGGAGGAGCCGTTGCAATTCAATCTGCGTATCGCGGCGTACTGCCTGGCCGCGCTCTGCATCGACGCCGCTCAGGCACAGGCGCCGACCGAGAGCCCCGACGAGGTCGCAGGGCCGCCGGCGCCGGCAGCCGAACCCGAACCCGGGGCAGACGCCATCATTCTCGACCCCATCCTGATCCGCGAACGGCGGCCGCAGGACATCGGTCCGATGCCCGGCCTCGGACTGACGCGGGAGGAAATCCCGTCCAATGTCCAGAGCATCACGGCAAAGGACATCCGCGACAGCAACAGCCTGTCGCTGACCGATCTGATGAATTCGCAGATGCAGTCGGTCACCGTCAACGACTACCAGGGCAACCCCTTCCAGGTCGACGTGCAGTTCCGCGGCTTCACCGCCGGCCCGCAGGTTGGCACGCCGCAGGGGCTGTCGGTCTTCCTCGACGGCATCCGCATGAACGAGCCCTTCGGCGACGTCGTGAACTGGGACATGATCCCGATGAACGCACTGTCGCGCTTCGACGTGTTCCCGGGCTCGAATCCGCTGTTCGGCCTCAACACGCTGGGCGGCGCGCTGTCGATGCGCACCAAGAGCGGCTTCACCGACCCCGGCGTCGAGGCGAAGTATCTCGGCGGCTCGTGGGGGCGCAACCAGGTGCAGCTGTCGGCCGGTGGCAGCAAGGGGCCGGTCGCCGGCTTCGTCGCGCTGCACGGCTTCGCCGAGGACGGCTGGCGCGACAACTCGCCGAGCGCGCTGCGCCAGCTCTTCGTCAAGAACGAGATCGCCATCGACCGCCTGCTGCTGGGTTTCTCGATGCTCAAGGTCGACACCGACCTCGTCGGCAACGGCCTCATCCCGCTGGAGGACTACCAGCGCCGGCCGGAATCGGTGTTCAGTTCGCCCGACGAAACGAAGAACGAACTGAACCAGTACCAGTGGTCGGCCATGTTCGAGGTGTCGGAGAGCTTCAACATCACCGCGATGAGCTACCGGCGCAACAGCGAGCGCTCGGGCTTCAACGGCGACATCGACGAGGAAGGTTTCGAGGAACTGGACGACCGCCGCTCGGTGACCGCGCAATACAACCGCTACTGCGCCTATGCCGACCTGGACGAGGACTACTTCGCCGACAACAACATTCCGCTGAACGCGCCGTGTGACGCAGCACCCGTCAACTCCAATTTCGGGCAGGTGCGCAATGGCGCCAACGGTGCCGCCAACAATACAGCCGGGCCGGGCGTAGTGAACGGCACGCCGATCGCGGTCGGCACGCGCACCGCGCTGGACCAGGCCGGCCAGGGCATGTCGCTGCAGCTGAACTGGAACTTCGAGCGCCACAAGTTCATGGTGGGCGCATCGCTCGACCGCAGCGACACCACTTACTACAGCAGCCAGCGCCTCGGCCTGCTCGACGCCGACCGCCACTTCTATTACGGCAGTGTCGGCTACGGGCCGGGTCAGATCGATCCGCGGTTTTACGCCGCGCACAACGAGGTCGAGGTGAACGACTTCGGCGGCAGTTCGAAAACGCGCAGTTTCTACCTGAGCGAAACATGGACGCCGCGCGACGACCTGCATCTGTCGTTCGCCGCCCGCTACAACGTGACCAAGGTGAACAACTGGCTGCGCGGCCGTTCATCGACCGGAGAACTGACCGAGCTGAACAACGCGCCGCCAGCACAGAGCTCCATCCTGTGCTGGGGCAACTACCCGGACGAGTGTCACTACTTCCCGGAGTGGATTTCCTACGACCCGGCCGACGTGGCCCGCGCGGAAAAGCGGGAGAAGCACGTCTATCGCTCGTTCAACCCGTCCGCCGGTGTGAGCTGGCTGCCGAGCGAGAACGTGAACCTGTTCGCCAACTACAGCCGCGGGGCACGCGTGCCGTCGGTGATCGAACTCGGCTGCGCCATCGACCGCTCGACGGTGATCCGCGGTGGCTTCGAAATACCGGCGGCCACCGTGGCGCCGGTCTGCCATCTGCCGAACACGATGTCGGGCGACCCCTTCCTGCCGCAGATCCGTTCGCACTCCTACGAGATCGGCGCCCGCGGCACGCTGGACAATGGCATAGGCTGGAACATCACCGCCTTCCGCACCGATCTGAGCAACGACATCTACATGATCGGCGTGTCGCCCAGCCGCAGCTACTTCGACACCATAGGCAACACCCGCCGCCAGGGTCTCGAAATGGGCGTGAATGGCAAGCTCGACAAGTTCGACTTCCGCGTCAATTACGCCTACACCGAAGCGACCTTCGAATCCGATTTCTACATGAACAGCCCGCACAACAGCAGCGCGGACTTCGACCGGAACTCGCGGCCCAACGCCCCCCTCCCCGGCCCCGGGGCATCGCTGAACAGCGGCTACGGCACCTACCGGATGATCCACGTCGAACCCGGCGACACGCTGCCCGGCGTGTCGAAGCACAACATGAACCTCACGCTGGGCTACCAGGCGACCGAAAAGCTGCATTTCAAGCTGGGCATGGTCGCGCACTCGCCGTCCTTCCTGCGTGGCAACGAGAACAACGACCATGAAACCGGCGGCACCGACAAGGAAATCGGCACCTTCAGCTGCGGCAACCCACCTGCTTGCACCGTCCTCACGCAGGGACTTACGCCACCCGGCCGCGCCTTCCGCTACGGCGGCAAGCTGCCGGGCTACGCCATCTTCAACCTGACGACCACCTACAGGATCGATCGTCGATGGACGGCGCTGCTGCAGATCAACAACCTGCTCGACAAGGACTACTTCACCGCCGGCCGCCTGGGCGTCACGCCCTTCGCGCCCAGCGTGAACGGCGCCATCGGTGAAAGCGGCTGGAACTACAACTCGGCCGACTGGCTGAACACCACCATGGTCGCACCGGGCGCACCGCGCGCCGTGTGGCTGGGCATGAGCTATCGACTGGACCTCTAGGGCCACTCCTTTCGCGCGTGACGAGGTCACACGGGCAGCATCCCTGCATACCGGGGAGGGCTTTGCACGCCCGTACAAGATCATATACAAGTCATTGTTTTGCAATATTTTTCAAAGTGAAAACATCCCAAGCACTTGGGGGCATATATCCCTGAAGGAATCGCGTTTCACCTCCTAGTCTGCATAAGTCCATGCCAACGGGAAGGGCGGAGCCGGTCGCGGTTCCGGCAGGCAGCGGACACCGATCCGGCGGGCAGACCGCGCCGCCGGCCCATGTCTCGTCAGGAGGAATAACGATGCGAAGAACCTTGCTGTCCGGTGCACTGCTGGTCGCCTGCGGTGCGCTGTCCGCACCGGCGATGGCCGATTTCGTCACGCTGAACATGTCCGGCGCACTGGTCATGACCTCGTGCAACCCGACGCCCACCTGCCGCACCAGCGCATGGCCCGGCTCCAACCCCGGCGGCTATCTGCTGCTGAACGCTCGGCGCACCAACATCGTCGTGAACGCGGTGACGGTGGGCAAGGTGCTCGACCGGGTGTGGAAGAAGCCCTTTTCCAACACCTACGTGTTCGCCACCCGCGTCATCCTGAACGACAGCGACTGGGGCACCGGCTACCCGTTCGAAGTCGATGACATCTTCCGCTACGGCTTCTCCGGCAGCGCCTCGCTGGCGGCCGGCTGGCGCAATGCGCGGGTCAGTGACCAGGCGATCGACCAGGTCGGCCGCACCAGCGTCGGCCTGAACGAAGGCGAAAAGACCTTCGACCTCGGCGTGGTCGACTTCTTCTCGCCGCTCTTCGTCCAGATCCCGGAAGAAGGCGGCGGCGATGACGACGACGATGAGGAAGAGGTCGCCGGCGGCGAGGACGAGGACGAAACCCTCGACACCGGCTCGCCCGGCAAGGTGCGCACCGCCTGGTACTACGTCCGCACCACCGCCAGCGGCTACCAGCTGAACGCCAACGCGATCCGGCTGTGGAACGCCGGCGAAAGCGAGGGTCAGGAGCAGACCTCGCTGTGGTTCAGCGGCTTCGTGCCGACCCACTGAGCGCAGATCGCAGCCGGCGGCATTGCCGTCGGCCTCCATCGCAACAGAAATCAGCGTATCGGGGCCATCCGGTTCCCGTTTCAACAGCCTGTCCACTCAAGGAGAGCACCATGAAACATCGCCTGATCTGCGCCGCCGGCGCACTCGCCCTGGCCGGCGTCGCCGCCCCCTCGCACGCCGCCTTCGTGTCGCTGCCATCGACCGGCACCATCATGCAGGTGTGCGGCGACAGCGGCACCGGCAACTCGACCAGCGTCGCCTGCGGTGCTGGCTCGGTGTCCACCGCGACCTCCGGCTTCAGTCTGCTCACCAGCACCACGCGCACGCTGACCGCCGGCACCACGACGGTCGGCAGCCTGTCCGACCGTGTGTACGGCGACGGCGCCGGCACCTACATCTTCGGCATGCGGCTGGACATGAATGCCAGCGTGTGGGATTCGACTGGCTTCAGCTTCGAAGTGAACGACGCCTTCCGCAGCGGCTTTGCCAGCGCGACGAGCGTGCAGGGCGGCTATTCCAAGGTCGATATCACCGGGCCGGTCACAGACGAATACGCGCGCTCGATCGGCCGCTCGGCCGAAGGCATGAACGAGCCCGGCATCGGTACCTACGACGCCGACTGGGTGCGCTTCGAGACCGACGTAAACGTGGACGACCCGGATGGCAGCAGCCCGGGCACCTCGGCCTGGTACTGGGTCAAGATCACCGGCGCCAACGGCTGGACGACGGGCGAAGAAGCCATCCGCCTGCTGGAAGGCGGCGAGGAAGACCAGACTGAGTACTCGATCTTAGTGTCGGGCTATGTGCCGACCTATGCCAGCGCCCGCCTCGCGGCGTCGGCACTGGCGCCGGTGCCGGAGCCGTCCGAGTACGCAATGTTCCTGGCCGGCCTCGGCGTCCTCGGCTTCGCTGCACGCCGTCGCATGCGCTGAGCGCAACGTCCGGTCGCCGCGCCCGCCGCGGCGGCGGCCGGTTTTTTGCTTTGCAGCCACACGCCCTTCGCACACTCAACCCGAGGCCACGATGTACCGATCCCTGCTGCATGCGCTCGCTCTCTCCGCCGCCCTGTTGCTGGCGGCGCCTTCGTACGCCCTCAACGGCGGCAGCCCTACGAACGCCTTCAGCCACCTTGGCACGGTCGGCAGCAACGGCCTGGACGGCATCCTGATCGCGCCGAACTGGGTGCTGACCGCGGCCCATGTCGCGCACAGCGGCACCACCTTCCAGTCAGCCTACGGCAGCGCCACCATCGACGCCGCCTACGTCGCGCCCGGCGCCGCCTTCCCGAGCCATGACATCGCCCTGCTCCACCTCGACACACCGCTCGACGCCCCGCTCTTCCCGACCCTCAACGCGACCGTGATCGACTTCGCCGCCGCACCGGCCGGTGCCGAGGCGACGGCGGTGGTTGCGGCGCGCAGCGGACAGAACAGCCTTGCCTACACCACGCTGGTCGATGCCTTCGAAACTGCTGTCGACGACGACGGTGCGCAATTGACCGTCTGGTATATCGCAGTCGGCCCCGCCTCCAACGGCAACGTGCTGCTGCAGGGCGGCGACAGCGGCGGTTCGCTGTTCGCCGGCCAGGCCGACGACAGCAGCGGCCTGCTGATCGGCATCGCCTCCGCCAGCGACGGGCAGCTTTCCTATTTCGTGCAGCCCGGCGCCTACCGCGCATGGCTGGACAGCACGATGGCGACCGCCGGCCAGAGCGCCCTCTGGAGTGCCAGCCCGGTGCCCGAACCGGCGCCCGCACTGCTCTGGCTGGGCGCCCTGCCACTGCTGATCGCCAGCGCGCGACAACACCGGCGCTGAGTACACGACGGTCAGCAGAGGTGGTTGTGATCGACCACCCTGCATGACATCAACCACCGCCGGCAAGGCTCCATACGCACGGAGCATTCGGCCACTGCGCGCCGGGCCGCGTCGCACAGCGCAACGGTGATTCGCTCCCGCGGAAGGAACGGAATTTGCGTTGTGCCGCATGAAGTCATGACTGCGCGCAGCCACCCCTTGCGCGGCACACGTATCCAACAAACAGGAGGACAGACCTTGAACAACTTCCGCAGACTGGCACTTGCGCTCGCATTAGGATCGACCTTCGGCAGCGCCCACGCCTACGTGAACATCGTGTTCGATTACAGCTACGACAGCAGCGGCTTCTTCACCGCCGACCGCAGGGCGACGCTGGAGCAGGCCGCACAGGCCTTCGAGACACGGGTGTTCGACGACCTGACAGCCATCTCCTCGACCCCGGGTGGCAATGGCGTCGTACTTAATCTGGGCCCCCTCGGTAGCTCGAACGTCGGACAGCAGGTCACGAACGCCAACATCGCCGCGAAGGAGCTCCGCATCTACGTCGGCAGCAACAGCAATGGCGGTCTGAACTATGAAGAGAAGATTCCCGTATCGGCCGTATCAGGTGGCATGGGCCTCACGCCGACGACCACCGACATGGGCTATGGCAACGCCGCCTTCTCGCGCGGTCAGACGGGCTGGCCGGACAGCGAATCCGGTACCTGGGGCGGCACGCTGAACTACAGCAGCAATGTCAGCTGGTACGCCGACACCGACGTCAGCACGACCGAATCCTTCGCCGGGCAATGGGATCTCTACACGGTGACGCTGAAAGGGCTGGTCAGCATCCTGGGCGCCGCCGACGACGGCATCGACACCGGCTGGCTGTCGCTGATCAATGGCGTCGGCAACTTCAACGGCGCAAAGGCAAAGGCCGAATACGACGTGCGCAACAGTCGCGGCATTCTGCAAGCGGTGCCGCTGGAGGAGGTCTTCTCCGCCAGCACCCGCCTCCAGGCGAATATCCAGGGCGAGCTGGACGACGGCAGCATGCAACTGGCGCTGCTGGCCTGGGGGCTGTCCATGGGCGAGCGACGCCATATGACGGAACTGGACTACGCCATCCTCGACGACATCGGCTGGGACGTCACCGGCTTCACCGAAATGCCCAACACGCCGCCGGTGCCGGAACCGCAGACCTGGGCCATGCTGGCTGCCGGTCTCGGCCTGATCGGCCTGCAGGCGCGGAAGAAGATGCACGGCTGATCGCGCCGTCGCGTAACGAAGGGCTCCGCCAGGGCGGAGCCCTTTTCATTTCCGGGCCTGCGGCCGGCGCCGTTCAGTCCTCGACCGCGCCGCGCAAGCCGTGTTTTTCGATGCGATAGCGCAAGGTCATCCGGCTCACGCCGAGCCGACGCGCGGCCTCCGACACATTGCCGCGCACGCGGTCGAGCGTGCGTTCGATCAGCCAGCGCTCTGCCTCGTCCAGCGTCATCGACGCGAAGGGCACCGCGGCGGCCTCGGCGCCGGCGGCGCCGACCGACGGCAGGCCGAGGTCGGCCGCGCCGATATCCCGTCCCTGGCACAGCAGCACAGCACGCTCGATCAGGTGCTTCAGTTCGCGCACATTGCCCGGCCAGTGGTAGCGCTGCAGCGCCGCCAGCGCGACCGGGTCGAAGCCAGGCTGGTCGAGCGCGTAGCGGCGCGCCGTCTGTGCGGCGAAGTGACGGGCCAGCAGCGTCACGTCGTTGCCGCGCTCGCGCAGCGGCGGCATGGTCAGCGTAACCACGTTGAGCCGGTAGTAGAGGTCGGCGCGGAACTGCCCGGCGGCGATCATCGCCGGCAGGTCGCGGTTGGTGCCGGCGACGAAGCGCGCGGCAATCGGCCGCTCGCGCACCGAACCAACGCGCCGCACGACGCGTCGCTCGATCACGTTGAGCAGCTTGGCCTGCATGTCCAGCGGCAGTTCGCCGATCTCGTCGAGGAAGGCGGTGCCGCCCTCGGCCGCTTCGAGCAGACCGGCGCGCGCGCCCTGGGCACCGGTGTAGGCGCCCTTCTCGTGGCCGAACAATTCGGCTTCGATCAGTTCGCGCGGCAGCGAGGCGCAGTCGATCTGCACGAAGGGACGGTCCTGCAGCGGCCCGGCGCGATGCAGCAGGCGCGCCGCGACGTCCTTGCCGGTACCGGTTTCGCCGACGATGAGCACGGTGGGCGGCGGTGCGAAGCTGCTGCCGGTCAGGCCGGCCAGCGCCACCACCTGTTCGCGCGCCGCCCGCATGGCCGGGCTGTCGCCGAGCAGCAGCGCGTTCTCGCTGACCTGGCTGTGATGGCTTTCGCGGCTGCGCGAGTAATCCACCTTCTGCCGCAGGCCGGCGGTGCGCAGCACGCGCTCGACCACCAGTTGCAGCTCTTCCAGATCGACCGGCTTCTTCAGATAGTCGGCCGCCCCCAGCTTCATCGCCCTGACCGCGTCCTCGACTTCGCCGTAGGCGGTCAGCACGACCACCGGCGCAGCACGATTGTCGGCATTCAGTTCGGCCAGCAGGTCGAGGCCGTGGCCGTCCGGCAGACGCAGGTCGAGCAGTACCACGTCGGGCGCAAAGCCGCCCAGCGCCTCGCGCGCCTGCAGCAGCGTCGTCGCGTGCTGGCAGGCGTAGCCGGCGCTGCCGAGCCGGCGCGTCACCGCGCGCGCAAACAGCGCCTCGTCCTCGACCAGCAGCAGGCGCGCCGCGCTGGGCGGCGCCGGCGGCAAGGTTTCGTCGACGTCAATCGTTCCAGGGTTCGACAACATGCGCTTCCTTCGATGGCAGCACCATGACCGCTTCGGTGCCGGGGTCGTGATGGATGAATTCGAGCCGGCCGCCATGCACGTCGCACACCTTGGCGGCGAACGGAATGCCCAGGCCGCTGCCCTGCAGCTTGGTGGTGGCAACCGGCCGCAGCCCGCGCAACGCCGGACTGCCGTTCATGCCGCTGCCGTGGTCGCGTACCGACAGCGACACCTGGCCGCCAACGCTGGCGTGCCGCAGCACGATTTCGCCACCCGGCGACGACGCCTCGATGGCATTGATCAGCAGGCCGAGCAGCGCCTGTTCCATCAGCTGGGCATCCAGCTCGACCATGCCGCCCTCGCCCCAGCCGATGCGCCGCAGCCGGATTTCCCGTGCCTCCATGCGGTCGCGCGCCAGCTGGGCGACGGTGTCGAACAGCGCCGTCACCTGCAGCGGCACGCGCTGCGGCTGCAACGGATGCAGGTAGGACAGCAGTGAATAGGTCCACCCATCCAGGCGGTCGGCGGCGGCAATGATGCCTGCCAGCCCTTCCCTTACGTCGGCCGGCAGCGCCGCGTCGTCGATCACCTGCGCGGTGGCCCGTATGCTGGCCAGCGGATTGCGGATGTTGTGCGCCACCACCGGCACCAGCGCGCCAAGCGTGGCCTGCTTCTCGGCACACAGCAGCGCTTCGCGGCTGGCCGCCAGATCGGCCGCCATCGAATTGATCGCGTGCGACAGCCTGACCAGTTCGGCCGCACCGCGCTCCGGCACCCGGTGCTGCAGCTGCCCGCGACTGATGTTGCGGGTGGCCTCCATGATGGCGGCAAGCGGCTCGGCCACGGCGCTGCGCAGATAGCGCCGGAACACGATGAAGATGACGGTGGCCAGCAGCAGCGGCAAGGCGAGCAGCCAGGGCACCACCGCCTGCAGCACGCCGAGCCGGCGATCGACCGCGCGACGCTGTTGCTGCAGCTGGCTTTCGAACTCGCCAAGCCGCTGTTCGAAATCGTGGAAGGCGCCACGCTCCAGCTGCAGGTCGAGCCAGCTGCTCTCGGCACGCGCCGCGTCGGGCGACGCGCGCAGCAGCACTTCGCCGTAACCGCGCACGCCCTCGTAAGCCAGACGCAGCGCGTCGACGACTGTCCGTTCTTCAGGCTGTCGCACCTGCCGATAGACGAGATCGAAGTGGCGATCGATGTCGTCGGCGTAATGCGCGAACTCAACCGCCGCGCCGACATCGCCGAGAAAGGCGTGGTCGAACACCTCCTTGATCTGACGGTAGAGGCTGCCGCGCATCTCCAGTACCTCCGCGCTCATTCCGGCCAGCCGGTCGCGTTCGCCGGCGGCGTCCTGCCACAGCTGCAGTCCGCCCCAGCCCATTGCGCCGGAAAACAGCAGCAGGCCGAGATAGAACGCGGCGTAACGCAGCTGCAGTCTTTTCAGGGAATGCGCTTCACCGACGAAATGGCTGGCCAAGGCCCGGACACGCCTCATGGTTGGTCGGCGAAGACAGTGCAAGAAGCACGCCCGGAACCACACGGCGTGCGGCGATCGACGGCGACCGGCGCCGCCGTCACCCGCGGCGGCAGCGCGCGGACACCACATGACGTTGGCGAGACCTCGCTGACGCGGCCGACAGGCACCGCGAGGACGACGTCACCCGCGGAGAAACCACCCGAGGTACACAGCCGGATGGCTGATTGAAACCAGATCGTGTCATATCAACCACCATGAGAAACCGTCTGTCATGGTGGACCGACACCTCGCGGCGCGCCCGGGAAACACACCTGCATTACCGGTGAGCACCACCTTGAGCAGGTGACGTCGGCATCTGCGATGGCAAGGGATGCGTCGGCGACGACCGGGCAAACGCGCGCGCGAATTCGCGCATGGCCGGTCAAGGCGGCGCTGGCGCCCGACGCAAGCCTCCGGAACCGGAAACCGTAAACGAAAAAAGCGCCTGGAAGAATAACCAGGCGCTTGATTCGAAAGGACTTTTCAGTGGCGGAGAGGGCGGGATTCGAACCCGCGTTAGGTTTTCACCTAAACACGCTTTCCAGGCGTGCGACTTAAACCACTCATCCACCTCTCCGCGAAGACGCGAGACTATATCAGAAACCCTGCCGCTTGTTCGCACCCGGACGCGCCGCAAATGCGGTGGCCCGGAAAGCAGAAGGCCCGCTTTTGGCGGGCCTCTTGCCTTACAGGTGCCGGCTTTCGCGCGGGTTGCGCGGTCGGTCTAGGGATAGGCGGGGTCGTGCCTTCAGTGATCTACACCTCCGCCGGTCGGCGCGCTGCGCGCCGAAGTGCCGAGATTGGGGTAACGGACATGTTCGACCAGATCCTGCGTTTCGGCGTCAGGTGCAGGGGTCAGCAGGCTGACGACGATGAGCACGACAAAGCCGGTCGGAATGCCGAAGAAGCCGCTTGAAATCGATTCGATGCCGAACCAGGCGTTGCTGATGTCGCCGCCGAAGAAGGGATGGGTGATGGCCGCGTAGTAAAGGCACATGCCGAGCCCGGCTACCATGCCGGCGACGGCACCTGCCATGTTTGCCCGCTTCCAGAATACGCCGCACACCAGCGCCGGGAAGAAGGCGGAGGCGGCAATCGAGAACGCCAGGCCGACCATGAACAGGATGTTGTCCGGCTTCAACGATGCAGTGTAGGCGGCGATCAGCGCCACCACCAGCAGCAGCGTCTTCGAAATGACCAGCCGGCGCTGGGTCGAGGCGTTCGGGTCGATCACCTTGTAATAGACGTCGTGCGACATCGCGTTGGCGATGGTCAGCAGCAGGCCGTCGGCCGTGGACAGCGCTGCCGCCAGGCCGCCGGCGGCAACCAGTCCGGAAATCACATAGGGCAGGCCGGCGATTTCCGGTGTCGCCAGCACGATCACGTCGGTGTTCAGCGTCAGTTCGGCCAGTTGCAGGATGCCGTCGGCGTTGATGTCGTCTATCTTCACCAGCCCGACCTTGCCCCACGAAGCGACCCAGCCCGGCAGCGTGGAAATGGTCGAACCGACGAGGTTGTTGTACACCTCCCACTTCGCGAACACCGCGTAAGCAGGCGCCGTGAAATAGAGCAGGAAGATGAAGAACAGCGACCAGAACACCGATTCGCGCGCTTCCTTGACGCTGGGCGTCGTGTAGTAGCGCATCAGGATGTGCGGCAGCGAGGCGGTGCCTATCATCAGGCAGATCACCAGCGCGATGAAGTTCAGGCGCTTGCTGTCCGAGTCCGCCTGATCCTTGCCGGCGTGCGCTTCGGTATGCGCAAGCGGCGGCTTCGCCTTTGCTTCGGCCAGCTTGCGCGCCTCGCCCCACTTGCGGCGCGCTTCGGTTTCCGTCTTCGGAATGTTGCGCAGGGCCATTTCGGCGGCGGAGATCTGCTTGGCCGGCGCGTTGGCCGACTTCAGCTGGTCGAGTTTCGCGGTCAGCTGCGCGCGCTCGGCGTCGAGCGAGCCGGGCAGGCCCTGGATCTTCCTGTCGAAGTCATCGGCCCTGGCCTTGTACAGCGCATTGACCTCGACCTCCTTGGGCGCTGCGAACAGTTCGGTCTCCTTGACCGTGAGTTTCTGCAGCACCTGGCCGTACATCGCCTGCGGCACCGGCACGCCGGTCACCTTGGTCGACAGGATGACCACCGGAATCAGGTAGGCGACGATGAGGATGATGTACTGCGCGACCTGGGTCCAGGTCACCGCGCGCATGCCGCCAAGGAAGGAGCACACCAGGATGCCGGCCAGACCGACGAACACGCCGACCTCGAATTCCAGGCCGACGAAGCGGCTGGTGATCAGCCCGACACCGTAGATCTGCGCGACGACGTAGGTGAAGGACGCGAGGATGGCGGCGACGACGCCGATCAGGCGGGCCAGATTGCCGCCGTAGCGGGCGCCGAGGAAATCGGGAATCGTGAATTCACCGAACTTGCGCAGATAGGGCGCGAGGAAGAGCGCCACCAGACAGTAGCCGCCGGTCCAGCCCATCACGAAGGCGAGGCCCTGGTAGCCGCTGAAATACAGCGTGCCCGCCATGCCGATGAAGGAGGCGGCGGACATCCAGTCGGCGCCGGTCGCCATGCCGTTGAACAGCGCCGGCACCCGGCGGCCGGCGACGTAGTACTCGGCGACGTCGGCGGTGCGGCTCATGACGCCAATGCCGGCGTACAGCGCGATGGTCGAGAACATGAAGATGTAGCCGATCCACTGCGACGACATGCCCAGCTGTTCGGCAACCGCCAGGAAGGCGACGAACAGGAAGAAGCCGCCGGCGTACCAGCTGTACATCTTCTTCAGCTGCTGATTGAAGGTGGCCTGCGAATGCGGCATGGTCAGCGGTCCTCGCTCACGCCGTACTCACGATCGAGCCGGTTCATCACGCGCGCGTAGTAGCCGATGATGATCACATAGACGATGAGCGCGCCCTGCGCCCCCATGTAGAAGGCGAGCGGCCAGCCGAGGAAGGTGATTTCGTTCAGCGAACGCGCGAAATAGACCGGCACGAAGGTGACCAGGAACCAGATCGCCAGCAGAACGGCGGTGATGCGAAGATTCCGGCGCCAGTATTCGCGGTGCCGTTCTGACAACTGCATACAGGTCTCCTCCTGTGGCCTCGTGTCGGCGAAGTCGTCGCAACGCCTTGTTGTCGTCATGCAGATGCGCCGGCGTATTGCCGCGACACGAATACCGATGACGTGACGCACATCATGCAGTCCAATCTTACTGCCCGCTTACATCGGCTCGATATGGCGGTGCAGCATGCATTCAGGGTAGCTGCCAGTCGACACGGACGCGGTCGAGCAGACGCTGCGCCTGGACCAGCGCCTGCTTCAGCACGGCCCGGTCGAGCGCATTCAGCGCACGCGGGTCGACGCGGTTTGCCGCCGGATGCGCACCGGCTGACGCGCTCTCGCCCTGGTGCAGCAGCCGCAGTTGCTGGATGAAGAAAAAGGCGCGGATCATCGCCTCGACATCGTCGCCGGCCAGCCCGCCCTGCCGCGCCAGCGCCCGCAGCCGCGCACTGGTCGAGCGCGCTGCGACGCCGTCGCGCAGGGCCAGCAGCCGCGCGCAGTCGGCAAAGATGCGTGCGCCCCCCGCCTTCAGATCCAGTGTGTGCGGCGCATCGCGCGCGTCGTCGACGCGGAAGCGCCCCAGCAGGCCCAGCGGCACGCGTGCGCGCATCGCGTTCTGTGCCATCAGACGCAGGAAGCGGGTGCCGGCAGCCGCCTGGACCACCTGCTCCGTCAGCAGCGCGTCGGCCAGTGCGGCATCACCGTGCAGCGACCGCAGATCGAAGAAGATGTTGGCCGCGAGCAGCGCCTCGGGCTGCGGTTCGGCGATCCAGTCGACGAAGGCCTGGCGCCATTCGTCGAGCGACAGGCAACAGCGGGGCTGACCGGCCATCACGCCACCCTCGCACAGCGGAAAGCCGAGCCGTGCGAGCGCACGGTTGATGTCACCGGCGACACGCAGCAGTGCCGGTCGCACATCGTCCGCGGCAACACCGGGCGGCGTCTCGAACACCAGTCCGTTGTCCTGATCGGTGCAGAAGGTCTGTTCCATCCGCCCTTCCGAACCGAAGGCCAGCCAGCACCAGCGCACGCGGTCGAACACCGCGCCGTCCGGGTGCGCGGCGCGCACCAGATCGATGGCGCGTGCGGTCAACGCGTCGTTCAGCGCAGACAGGTGCAGCGTCAGCGCCTCGGCCGAACAGCCGTCGCTCAACTCGGCCAGGCCGAAACGACGCACCGCGCGCGCGGCGTCTTCCAGCGCGTCGATATCGCCCGCCGCGTGGATGCGACCGGCGAGCGAGCGGATGTCGCTGCGCAGCCGCGCGTACAGATCGTTCTGCGCAATCACGCCGAGCACGCGCTGGTCGTGATCGGTCACCGCGATGTGGCGCACGTCGTGGCGAGCCATCAGTCGCGCCGCGTCTTCGCCGCTGCAATCGGCGTCGAGCACATGCAGTGGGCTGCTCATTACTCGCGCTACCGGGGTGTCGAGCGACAGGCCGGGCAGTAGCACGCGCCCCGGCAGATCGGGCAGCGTCAGGATGCCGACCGCACGCCCCGCCTCGGTCACCAGTACCGAACCGACACGCTCGTCGTTCATGCGCGTCAACGCTTCGCGCAACGACGCATCCGCAGGCACGCAGACGGCTGCGCGACGGATCAGGCGATGCAGGGGAAGGTGGAGATCCGGCCCGCCGAGCGGCGGGCCGGAGGTCGGTGTGGTGTCAGCGGCACTCATCGACACCCCACCGGAACAGGCAGAGCCGCGGCGCAGGAGACGCGCCGCGGGCCCCGATCAGAGGGTTTGCGCCAGCTGATCGAGGATGGCCGGATTTTCCAGCGTCGAGGTGTCCTGCGTGATCTGCTCGCCCTTGGCGATCGAGCGCAGCAGGCGGCGCATGATCTTGCCCGAGCGGGTCTTCGGCAGGTTGTCACCGAAACGCAGATCCTTCGGCTTGGCGATCGGACCGATCTCCTTGCCCACCCAGTTGCGCAGCTCGTTGGCGATCTGCTTGGCTTCGTCGCCGGTCGGACGCGAACGCTTCAGCACGACGAAGGCGCAGATGGCTTCGCCGGTCAGATCGTCCGGACGACCCACCACGGCAGCTTCGGCCACCAGCGGGTGCGCCACCAGCGCCGACTCGATCTCCATCGTGCCCATGCGGTGACCCGACACGTTCAGCACGTCGTCGATACGGCCGGTGATGGTGAAGTAGCCGGTCTTCGCGTCGCGGATCGCGCCGTCGCCCGCCAGGTAGTAACGACCCTGGAAGTCGGCCGGGTAGTAGCTCTTCACGAAGCGGTCCGGATCACCGTAGATGGTGCGGATCATCGACGGCCACGGCTTCTTGACCACCAGGATGCCGCCCTGGCCCCAAGGTACGTCATTGCCGGTTTCGTCGACGATGGCGGCCTGGATGCCCGGGAAGGGCAGCGTGCACGAACCCGGCACCATCGGCGTGGCGCCCGGCAGCGGCGTGATCATGTGGCCGCCGGTTTCGGTCTGCCAGAAGGTATCGACGATGGGGCAACGGCTGCCGCCGACGTTCTGGTAGTACCACTCCCAGGCCGCCGGATTGATCGGCTCGCCGACCGAACCGAGGATGCGCAGCGACGACAGGTCGTAGCTCTTCGGGTGCACGGCGTCGTTCGCATCGGCCGCCTTGATCAGCGAGCGGATGGCGGTCGGCGCGGTGTAGAACACGGTCACCTTGTGGTCCTGGATCATCTTCCAGAAGCGGCCGGCGTCCGGGTAGGTCGGCACGCCTTCGAACACGATTTCGGTCGAACCGCAGGCCAGCGGGCCGTAGGTGATGTAGGTGTGGCCGGTGACCCAGCCGATGTCGGCGGTACACCAGAAGACATCGGAGGGCTTGATGTCGAAGGTCCACTTCATCGTCAGGATAGCGTGCAGCAGGTAGCCGCCGGACGAGTGCTGGACGCCCTTCGGCTTGCCGGTCGAACCCGAGGTGTAGAGCAGGAACAGCGGGTGTTCCGCCTCGACCCATTCCGGTTCGCAGGTGTCGGCCTGGCCTTCGAGCGCCTCGTGCAGCCACACGTCGCGGCCGGCAACCATGTTGCAGGCGCCGCCGGTGCGCTTGTAGACGATGACCGTCTTGCACGATTCGCAGCCGCCCATGCCGAAGGCTTCGTCGACGATGGGCTTGAGCGGGATGTTCTTGCCGCCGCGGCACTGTTCGTCGGCGGTAATCAGCATGACCGCGCCGGCGTCGCTGATGCGGTCGCGCAGCGACTGGGCGGAGAAGCCGCCGAACACCACCGAGTGGGTGGCGCCGATGCGGGCGCAGGCCTGCATCGCGACGATGCCTTCGATCGACATCGGCAGGTAGATGACGACGCGGTCACCCTTCTTGACGCCCTTCGAACGCAGCGCGTTGGCCAGGCGGCTGACGCGCACCAGCAGGTCGCTGTAGCTGACGCGGGTGACGGTGCCGTCGTCCGCTTCGAAGATGATCGCGGTCTTGTCGCCCAGACCCGCTTCGATATTGCGGTCCAGGCAGTTGTAGGACACGTTCAGCTTGCCGTCTTCGAACCACTTGAAGAACGGGCGATTGTCTTCATTCAGGGTACGCGTGAACGGCGTCTGCCAGGTCACATGCTCGCGAGCCAGACGAGCCCAGTACCCCTCATAGTCGCGTTCCGCCTCGGCGCACAGAGCCTTGTAGGCATCCATGCCGGACACGGCGGCATTGCTCACCATGTCTTGCGAGGGCTGGTACACGCGAACTTCCGTAGCTTCAGACATACAACCTCCTCCGTCATCTCAAATCTGCAAGCAGGCGGATGGAAACCGCCGTGCAACGTACGGCCTTGTGGGCCGCCGACAGGCGCAGAACTTCGCGCTCGTTTTTCTTCCATCGATTACAGCCTTTGCGGCTTACAGACCGCTTACGCTCGCGGACCGAAGCTGCAAGAACCGGATGGTAATATCGGCGCCGTCTTTTGTCTTATATTCGACTGCGCATGACTAATCTTGGACGTGTTCTAAAAAGCCTCATCTTTGCCAGTCGCTGGCTGCAGGCCCCGCTCTACTTCGGACTGATCGTCGCCCAGGCGGTGTACGTCTATCTGTTCATGGTCGAGCTGTCGCACCTGATCCACAAGATCGGCAACCTGACCGAAACCGACATCATGCTCATCGTTCTGGGCCTGATCGACGTGGTGATGATTGCCAACCTGCTCATCATGGTCATCGTCGGTGGCTACGAAACCTTCGTGTCGCGGCTGAACCTGGAAGACCACCCGGACCAGCCCGAGTGGCTGTCGCACGTCAACGCCGGCGTGCTGAAGGTGAAGCTGGCCACCGCCCTGATCGGCATTTCGGCCATCCACCTGCTGAAAACCTTCATCAACGCCGGCCAGCTCGACGACCGCGTCGTGCTGTGGCAGGTGGTGATCCACATGGTGTTCGTCGTGTCGGCCATGGCCATGGCCTACACCGACAAGCTGATGACGCAGACGCTGGTGCTCAACAAGGCGCACCACTGAGCGCAGCCCGGGCCGCCACGAGCGGCCCTCTTCAATACCCGAGGACCTTCCCATGAGCCAACCCATCCGCCAGGACGACTTCATCCAGTCCATCGCCGACGCCTTCCAGTTCATTTCCTGTTATCACCCGCTCGACTTCATCCAGGCACTGGGTGCGGCCTACGAGCGGGAACAGTCGCCGGCGGCACGGGACGCGATCGCGCAGATCCTGACCAACTCGCGCATGTGCGCCGAGGGCAAGCGCCCGATCTGCCAGGACACGGGGATCGCCGTGGTCTTTCTGAAGGTGGGCATGAATGTACGCTGGGATGCGTCGATGAGCGTGACCGACATGGTCAATGAAGGCGTGCGCCGCGCCTACATGCACCCGGACAACACGCTGCGCGCCTCGGTGCTGCTCGACCCGGCCGGCGCCCGCAAGAACTCGAAGGACAACACGCCGGCGGTCATCCACTACGAAATCGTGCCGGGTGACCACGTCGAAGTAATCTGCGCGGCCAAGGGCGGCGGCTCGGAGAACAAGTCCAAGATGGTCATGCTGAACCCGTCCGATTCCATCGTGGACTGGGTGCTGAAGACGGTGCCGACCATGGGTGCCGGCTGGTGCCCGCCGGGCATGCTGGGCATCGGCATCGGCGGCACGCCGGAAAAGGCCATGCTGCTGGCCAAGGAATCGCTGATGGAGCCGGTGAACATCCAGATCGTCGCCGACAAGGCGGCGCGTGGCGAAAAGCTCACGCGCATCGAGGAACTGCGGCTGGAGCTGATGGAGAAGGTGAACGCGCTGGGTATCGGCGCACAGGGCCTGGGCGGCCTCTCCACCGTGCTCGACGTGAAGATTCTCGACTACCCGACGCACGCCGCCTCGCTGCCGGTGGCGATGATTCCGAACTGCGCGGCGACCCGCCACGTGCATTTCCACCTCGACGGCTCCGGCCCGGCGAAGCTCGAACCGCCGCGCCTCGAAGACTGGCCGGCGGTGACCTGGCAGGCCGACACCAAAACCTCGAAGCGGGTCGACCTGAACACGCTCACGCCGGAAGAGGTCGCCTCGTGGAAGCCGGGCCAGACCCTGCTGCTGAACGGCAGGATGCTGACCGGCCGCGACGCCGCGCACAAGCGCATCGCCGACATGCTGGCCCGCGGCGAAAAGCTGCCGGTCGATTTCACCAACCGCGTCATCTACTACGTCGGCCCGGTCGATCCGGTGCGCGACGAAGTGGTCGGCCCGGCCGGTCCGACCACGGCCACCCGCATGGACAAGTTCACCGAGATGATGCTGGCGCAGACCGGCCTCATTTCGATGGTGGGCAAGTCGGAGCGCGGCCCGGCGGCAATCGAGGCCATCCGCACGCACAAGAGCGCCTACCTGATGGCGGTCGGCGGCGCCGCCTACCTGGTGTCGAAAGCGATCAAGGCTGCGAAGGTGGTCGGCTTCGAGGACCTCGGCATGGAAGCGATCTACGAGTTCGACGTGGTCGACATGCCGGTCACCGTCGCCGTTGACTCCGGCGGCACCTCGGTGCACGAAACCGGTCCGAAGGAATGGCAGGCGAAGATCGGGAAGATTCCTGTCGCCACCGCGTGATAGTCTCCAGCGCTACCTGAGGCCGGCACCGCCGGCCCGATAAGCGGACCGGCGCCAGCCGGTCCGCACAGCAACAACAGAGGCCGCCTGGAAGCGGTCCGTATTCCCCGCAGAAAAATCCGCCGTCGTGCCGCAGGCACGGCTTCTGTCTTCCCGCGCGCAGTGCGTGCAGAACGGAGGCGACGCGATGATCTTCGAAGCAGGTCGCATATTCACGCTGGTCGGCTGGCCGGCCGTTCTTCTGCTCGCCTGGCTGGCCGGCGAGATCTTCCATCGCGGGCTGGCGATACCGCGCGTCTGCGCCTATTCGCTCGCCGGCATCGTCTACGCCGCCTGGGGCGGCGCGCCACATGACGCCGAAACCCGGGCCGCCATGTCCTTCCTGGCCAATTTCTCGCTCGCGCTGTTCCTGTTCGAGCTGGGTCACCGCATCAACCTGCGCTGGCTGGTGACCAACTACTGGCTCACGCTGACCGGCATTGCCGAATCGCTGCTCACCTTCGTCGTGGTGCGCGCCATCGCCCTTGCAATGGGCCAGTCGCCGGAAATTGCCATGGTGCTCGGCGCGCTGTCGGTGGCGACCTCGCCTGCGGCCTTGGTACGCGTGGTGAACGATCTGCGCGGCTCCGGCCAGGTGACCGAACGCGCGCTGCATCTGTGCGCCATCAACTGCCTGATTTCAGTGCTGCTGATGAAAGGCGCGATCGGCTACTGGCAATTACTGGCGTCGGGCAGCGTGGTCAGCGCGGTGTGGAACAGCGCCGCCATCCTCGCCGTATCGGTCGGCTGCGGCATCCTGGTCGGCGTGCCGCTGCCCTGGCTGCTGCGCCGGCTGCGCGCCGACGAGCGCGGCGTCACCATCGTGTTCGCGCTGGCGGTCATGCTGGTCACGCTGCTCACCCAGGGCGTCAACGTATCGCCTCTGCTCGCCGCGCTGACGCTGGGCGTGCTGATGCGCCGCAAGCGCCTGGTGCTGACGCCGGCGCAGCGCAACTTCGGCGTGCTGGGCGAACTGCTGACGCTGTTCCTGTTCGTATTCGTCGCCGGCATGGCGACCTGGCCGACCACCGCCGCCGGCCTGGCACTGGCCGTGCTGCTGTCGCTCGGCCGCATTGCGGCGAAGATGAGCGCCACCGCCGCCTTTGCGCACGTGAGCGGCACCAGCACACGCAAGGGCGCACTGACCGGACTGGCGCTGGCGCCGCTGTCCACCTTCGCTTTGCTGCTGCTGGAATACAGCCGCACCGCCGGTTTCGGTCTCGCCGACAGCGCGCTGTCGGCCATCGCCGGCATGGTGATCGTGATGGAATTCATCGGGCCGGTGTTCGCCCAGTGGGCGCTGGTGCTGGCCGGCGAAGCACAGAGGACGGAGAACGCCTGATGCCGCTCGAAACCTTTCACGCCTCGTCGGCGCTCAGCATGGGCGTCGAACTCGAACTGCAGCTGGTCGGCGAACACGACCGCGACCTCGCGTCGGCCGCGGCCGACCTGCTGGAACTGGCACAGCGCCAGACCTTTCCCGGCGACATCAAGCCGGAAATGACCGACAGCATGATAGAGGTGGCCACCGGCATCCACGACAGCCACGCCACACTGCTCGCTCAATTGCGCCTGATGCGCGATGCGCTGGTGAAGGATGCGACACGGCTCAATGTATCGCTGTGCGGCGGCGGTACCCACCCGTTCCAGCAGTGGTCGGAACGGCGCATCTTCTCGGCCCCGCGCTTCCAGCAGCTGTCCGGCCTCTACGGTTATCTGGCCAAGCAGTTCACGGTGTTCGGTCAGCATGTGCACATCGGCATGCCCGATCCGGACAGTGCGCTGCGCGTGCTGCACGCGCTCGGACGCTATGTGCCGCACTTCATCGCACTGTCCGCCTCGTCGCCCTTTTCGCAGGGCAGCGACACGCTGTTCGACTCGGCCCGGCTGAATTCGGTATTCGCCTTCCCGCTCAGCGGCCGCGCGCCCTTCGTGCTCGAATGGTCGCGCTTCGAGCGCGACTACTTCGCACGGATGGAGGACACCGGCATCGTGCGCAGCATGAAGGATTTCTACTGGGACATCCGGCCCAAGCCCGAGTACGGCACGATAGAACTGCGCGTCTGCGACACGCCGCTGGGCGTCGATCGGGCAGCGCAGATCGCGGTTTACCTGCAGGCGCTGTGCCGGCTCATCCTGTCCGGCGAAGACCCTGAACCGGTCGAGGACGACTATCTCGTGTACACCTACAACCGCTTCCAGGCCTGCCGCTTCGGTCTCGACGGGCTGATCGTGCATCCGCGCAGCCACGCAGCGCTGCCGCTGCGCGACGACATCGCCGCCACGCTCGAACGGCTGGCGCCGCACGCCGACGCACTGCGTTCGTCGGACGCACTGGACGCGCTGCACCGCATGGTCCGCGGCGGCGGCAACGACGCCACGCGACTGCGCGCGGTGCACGCCCGCACACGCAACCTGCTGGCGGTGGTCGACGACGCGGTCGCCGCCTTCGCCCAGTGAGCGGCATGGACATCCTGCTGTGGGCAATCGCGGCACTGCTGGTGCTGATCGGGCTGGCCGGCGTCGTGCTGCCCGCCCTGCCCGGCATTCCGCTGATGTTCGGCGGCTTCCTGATGATGGCCTGGCTGGACGGCTTCGCTCACATCGGCACGGTCACGCTGACGCTGCTGGGCGCACTCACCGTGCTCGCCTGGCTGATCGATTTCGCGTCGGGCGTGATCGGCGCGCAGCGGGTGGGCGCCAGCACGCTGGCGCTGGTCGGTGCAGCGATCGGTACCGTACTCGGGCTGTTCGCGGGCTTGATCGGCCTGCTGTTCGCACCGCTGGCGGGCGCGGCGATCGGAGAGTTCATCGCACGCCGCGATGCCTTGCAGGCCGCGCGCGTCGGTGTGGCCACCTGGCTGGGCATGCTGATCGCGGCAGTCGCCAAGGTGGCCATCGCCTTCATGATGCTGGGGATCGCGCTGGCCGCCTGGCTGATCTGACGACCGCTTCAGCGCTTGCCGGTGTATTGCTCCTGCAGCGATCCTGCTGAACCGTCGGGTTGCGAAGCACCGCTGCCATCGCCGCCCTCTCCGACCGCGACCGGCGTGCTGCCCGCCGCAGATCCGGGCACGGACGGCGACGAACCCGGCGTGTCCTGCTGCGCAGGCGTGTCGGCCACCGGCACGAACAGCCAGTCGGCATGACGCAGATCGCCCGCCGGACGGGCGGCGGAGCGCGCCGTCGGACTGAGCGGTCCGGGCACGGTCTGCGGCTGACCCGGGACGGTCGCGGACGGCTGCGTCAGCGGCGTCTTGAGGCTGGTCGCCACCTTGTCGCCGGTCGCATCGACCCAGCGCGGCAGCACATGGATGCGCGCCACCTTTTCCGATCGGCTGTGTATCGCGCGTATCTGCCCCTGCGACATGACCAGCCCCCAGTCACGGTTGTTGGTCATCGGATCGACATAGATCTTGCGCAGATGGCGCATCGGCACCTGATGCCGCTTGTCTTCGAGCAGATCCTCCAGCCGTGCCGGATAGGCTTTCGGCTCCGCCGGCGAGGCGTCGTAATAACGCTGCAGCGCACGCGAGAACTCACCGCCGATGAACAGCAGTTCGCGCTCACGCTCGGTCTGCGACAGCGTGCTCCACATCAGCGCACTGCCGGCCGCGGCGATGCCCAGCGCGGCAACTGCGAACAGCAGCAGCAGATAGGAAAAGCCGCGCTGGTCCGCCCGCATCGCGTCAGAGCTCGGAATAGGCGACGCCGTCGCGCGACGTGCCTTCGGCACCGCTCTTCAGGTCGGCCACACCGCTCTCCGTCGCAGAATCGCGCGGCGGCACGACGATCCAGGTTTCGCTGCTGTCGGTGACCGGATCGAAAGGCAGCTTGCGCAGATACTGCTTGTCGACCAGTTCCTGCAGGCTCTGCGGCCAGGCACCGCGGTCACCGCGGAACTTGTCGATGGCATCGCGGGTGACCGCCAGCGTCTGCTTCAGCGTAGCTTCCTTCGAGCGATCGAGATGTTCGAAGTAGCGCGGTGCGGCGATGGTCAGCAGCACCGCGATGATGGCCATGACGACCAGCAGTTCGATCAGCGTAAAACCACGCTTGCGGACGAAGGAGAACATCACCAGTTCCGGTACGGGATGCCGTTCAGGCCGGTACGGCCGGACAGCGAGTAGACATCGAACACATCGGCGCCGGGCACGGGCTCGTCTGGCGGGCTGGCGTAGCTGCGCAGGCCCCAGGTCTGCTCGGGCGGCGTCGATGTATCGGTATGGAAGGGGTCGCGCGGCACACGGCGCAGGAAATAGATCTTCACGTCGTTCGGCTGCTTGACGTCGCGCACGCCATTGACCAGTACGTCGAGGCTGGGCGGATAGCCGCTGGCACCGACCTTCTTCTCGATGCGCCCCTCGTCCCAGGCCTTCTTGTAATCGTCGAGCGCGGTGCGGATCTGCCTCAGCGAGGTACGCAGTTCGGCCTCGTTCGCGCGCACGCGCGCCAGTTCCATCATGGGCATGGCCATGGTGGCGAGAACGCCGACGATGGCGATCACCACCATCAGTTCGATCAGCGTGAAACCGCGGGAAAGACGTGTATGACGCAGCATGCACCGCAGGTTAACACAGCACCATCACGGCACCGTGACAGCACAGCGCGGTCTTCCGCATCGGATCGGGAACGCACTCATGCAGCCGGTGCACTGCGTGACGAGGCGCCCTCAGGTGAGGCGATGCAGGAGGCGCGGAACGCCTCTAACTCAGATGACTGCGCCAGGGCTGAGGGCCGTCATGTTCGCGCAGCCATACGTAGCGCTGCGAACGCCACTCGCGCAGCGCGTTGAGCGCGGTGTCGAAGTCGGCATAGGGCAGCTGATACAGCAGCTGCAAGTCGAATGGCGCATCGTGCTCGAGCGCGTCGAGCAACTGCCGGAAGATGGATGCGCTGTTTCCGCTGTCCGCGGCGTGCGCCTTTTCGAACACGACTTGCAGGTGCATGAGCAATCCTCCCGGGCTGGTTCCGACCGACGGCGAGTTGCTGATTTAGCACGAAGCGGCGGTCGTCATCTATCGCGGCGCGCCGAGACTTTCTGCTCTCCGCGCGCGACGCGCGTCAGGCATAGCCCTGCGGGTTGCTGCGCTGCCAGTTCCACGCATCGGCGCACATCTGCGCGAGGTCGCGCCGCGCAACCCAGCCCAGAAGCCGGTTTGCGTGCGCCGGGTCGGCGTAGCACTGAGCGATGTCCCCCGGCCGCCGATCGACGATGCGGTAGGGCACCGCGCGTCCGCTCGCCTGCTCGAAGGCGCGTACGACCTCAAGCACGCTGTAGCCACGACCGGTACCCAGATTCACCGTCAGCAGGCCGGCATGCTCTGCAAGGTAGTCGATGGCGCGCACGTGGCCTTGAGCGAGGTCAAGCACGTGGATGTAGTCGCGCACGCCGGTGCCGTCCGGCGTCGGCCAGTCACCACCGAACACGCGTAGCTCGGCCAGCTTGCCTACCGCCACCTGGCTGACGAAGGGCATCAGATTGTTCGGCAGGCCATTGGGGTCTTCGCCGATCAGGCCGGATTCGTGCGCGCCGACCGGATTGAAGTAGCGCAGCAGTGCGATGCGCCAGGACGGATCGGCGACGACGAGGTCCTGCAGCAAGTACTCGACCATCCATTTCGAACGGCCGTAAGGATTAGTTGGCCCGGTCGGGAAATCCTCGCGGATGGGCACCGACGCCGGATCACCGTAAACCGTAGCCGAGGACGAGAAAGCCAGCGTCTTTACGCCGGCTTCGGCCATCACCTCGCACAGCGCCACCGTCCCGCTGACGTTGTTGTCGTAGTACTCGAGCGGCTTCGCGACCGACTCGCCGACCGCCTTCAGGCCCGCGAAGTGGATCACCGCGTCGATGTCGTGCGCCGCAAACACCGCGCGCATCGCGGCGCGGTCGCGGACATCGGCCTGCACGAAGGCCTGCAGCGCCTGCCCGGCAATGCGTTCGACGCGCGTCAGGGATTCGCGCTTGCTGTTGCACAGGTTATCTACAACCACCACCTGGTGGCCCGCAGCCATCAGTTCGATGCAGGTGTGCGAGCCGATATAGCCCGCGCCACCGGTGACCAGCACACGCGACATGGATGCTCCCTGACAGGATTTCGACGCAGCGCCCGACGGTGGGCGGAGAACGCCGGGGCCCTCGTCGGCGCCCGGCGGGGGACGATCTCAGTGGTGGTGGCCGTGGTCGCCGTGCACGTGACCGTGCGACAGCTCTTCCGCCGACGCCTGACGCACTGCCGACACCGAGCACGAGAACACCAGGGCGGTGCCGGCCAGCGGGTGATTGCCGTCGATCACGACGCGGTCGTCGGCAATGTCGGTCACGGTGTACAGGCCCTCTTCCTCACCATCTTCGCTGACGCGCTCGAACTGCATGCCGACTTCGATGTTGTCCGGGAAGTTCGCGCGCGATTCGATCTCGACCAGTTCTTCGTCGTACTCACCGAAGGCATCTTCCGGCTGCAGCTTCACGACCACTTCGTCGCCGACGGTCTTGCCTTCAAGTGCTTCCTCGATCGGCTGGAAAATACCGCCGTAACCGCCGTGCAGATAGGCCAGCGGGGCTTCGCCCGGATCGACCATATTGCCGTCCGGATCCGTCACGCTGTACTTAAGGGTGACGACCGAGTTCTTGCTGATGAGCATTCCTGATTCCTTTCATGTGCAGTGCGCGCACGCGTTCGAGGACTTCCCCGGCGTGCCCGCGCGGATTCACGCCATATTGCGCGTAACGTATGACACCCTTCCGATCGATGATGAATGTCGAGCGGGTCATGCAGAACCGCAGCTTTCCGTCGACCTCGCGCTCGCGCCAGACGCCATAGCGCCGGCTGACCTCGCCGTCGATGTCCGACAGCAGCCTGACCGTCAGGCCGTGCTTGTCGCGGAAATCTGCGTGTGTGAAACATTCGTCGCGGCTGACACCGAGCACGGTGCAGTCACAACGCCGGAAATCGTCGTCCAGATCGCTGAACTCGATGGCCTGAGCCGTACAGCCCGGCGTGTCGTCCTTGGCGTAGAAGTAGAGCACCATCAGATGCTGCCCGAGCTGGTCGCCCAGATTGAACAGCTCCAGATCGGCATCCGGCAGTTCGAACAGCGGAGCGGGTTGTCCTGCATTCAACATGCGCACCTCCCATCCACACGACGCGACCACGAAACATCGCACGCTCTGGAGTCCGGCGGATTCTAGCAGGCAGGCTTGCCGCGCCGTTGTAAAAAAAGCCGTCGCCGCATTGCACAAAAGTGGCCCTGACGCACCAAAGAGCATCACACCCCGGCTGAGTCGAACGTCCGTCAAAAAGAAACTTTATTAAATAAATTCAAATGGTTGAAAATTTATCTTCAGAAAGAGCAATGACAAACAGAAAGTGGTCTGAGTCTTGCATACCTGTTTCACCAGAACGCTGAGCTTCTCGCAGTGTGCGGAATGACCTCCTTACTTGTCGTTGCAAATGAGGGCGTCATCGCGGATTGTGGGGGGCTGATGTTCTTGCAAAAATCTGGGCTCCACTTTGTCACTTTTTGTGAAAGGACAGGATATGAAGAAAACCTTGGTCGCAGCTGTTGTATGCGGTCTGTTTGCAGTGGGAAGCGCGAATGCCGCGACGACCAGCTGGGACGACCACGCCACGATCGAAACCGGCATCGCCTCGCTGTCCGGCTCCTTCTCGGAAATTTTCACCTTTACGCTGACTGCTCCGACCACCTCGTTGTCCACGCTGGCCGTATCGGCAGAAGCATCGCCGTTCTTCGGTCTGAGTGAAGACAGCATGGTGTGGCTGTACAAGGAAACCGGAGCGGTGGACAAGTTTCTGTCCGCCTACAGCTTCGGCACCCTGTTCACCGCCAACGGCCTGCTCGCCGGCGATTACTACTACAAGGTGACCGGTTCCACGACCGGCAGCCTGGGTGGTGTGCTCGCACTGACCTCGACGACCGCTCCGGTCGCCGTGGTGCCGGAAGCAGACACCTACGCGATGATGCTGGCTGGCCTGGGCATGATCGGCCTGATGGCAAAGCGTCGCATGGGCTGAGCTTCACCTGCCTGAAAACAAAAAAGCACCTTCGGGTGCTTTTTTGTTGCCTGATCGAAACATCCGGGGCTGCTGCGCCGCAGCACTGTCAAGAATATCGACAGCCGGAACCTAGTACTTCTGTATTAGATGACCCGCCCGAACATCCTGTCATCCGGGCGCCACGGCAAAAATCCATTTCTTTTCATCGCACTGCACAAACCGCACTGACCTGCCTTGGCTGGCAGGGTGCACGCGAACACATCCCGCTCTGTAACAATTGTCGACAATCGACACCCGGCCTGCTTGCGTCATTATCGATAACTGTATAAAAATACAGTCCTCGTACAGCAAGCGCCCATCCCATGTCGAACGACAGCCTGACGTCCCGCCAGCAGGAAATCCTGCAACTGATCCGTGACGCAGTCAGCGAACGCGGCAGCCCACCGACGCGAGCCGAGATCGCGCAGGCCTTCGGCTTCCGTTCGCCGAACGCCGCCGAAAGCCATCTGCGCGCACTGGCACGCAAGGGTGTCATCAGTCTCGACGAAGGCCGCGCACGCGGCATCCGGCTGTCCGAGCCCGCAGGCATTCCACTGATAGGCCGGGTCGCGGCCGGCAATCCCATTCTTGCCGACGCCCACGTGCAGGGGCGCTATCAGGTCGACCCGTCGATGTTCTCGCCGCGCGCCGACTATCTGCTGCGGGTGCGGGGTTTGAGCATGCGCGACGCCGGCATCCTCGACGGCGACCTGATCGCCGTCCATGCCACCTCCGAGGCGCACAACGGCCAGATCATCGTCGCCCGGCTACACGATGAAGTGACCGTGAAGCGGCTGCGTCGCTCTGGCGCACAGGTCGAACTGCTTCCGGAGAACCCCGAGTTCAGCCCCATCGTCGTCGACACCCGGCGCGATCCGCTGGTGATCGAGGGCGTCATGGTGGGGCTGATCCGCAACGGCAGCGCGGTCTGACGCGATGAGCGCCTCCAGCCTGCATACCCTGTTGCACCGCCCGGATGTCTGGCGTGCCAACGACACGGCTACGGACGCGTGCCCCACCGTGTCCACCGGTCATCCGGCGCTCGACGCCGAACTGCCCGGCGGAGGCTGGCCGGTCGGCGACATGAGCGAAGTGCTGACCGACTGCTGCGGGCACGGCGAGGTGTCGCTGCTGCTGCCCATGCTGGCACAGGCCAGTCAGGCCGACGGTTGGGTGGTCTGGGTGGCACCGCCCTGGTATCCGAATGTTTCGACACTCGCCGCTGCAGGGCTGCGCACGCACCGCATGCTGGTGATCCAGGCGGGCAGCGCAGGCGAACGTGTCTGGGCGCTGCGTCACGCACTCAACTCGAGGGCGTGCAGCGCGGTCACCGGCTGGCTCGACCGGGTGGACACGGCCCTGCTGCGCCGGCTGCAGCTGGCGGTGCGCGAGGCCGCGCTGCCGCTGCTGCTGTTCCGCCCCGCCTCCGACGCACATATAGCCTCGCCAGCCGCCTTGCGCCTGCAGGTATCCGTCGCTGCGGAAGGCGAGGTACGCATCGACATCCTGAAGCGACGCGGTCGCCCCGCCAACCGGCCGGTTCACCTCGGCACACGTCCGGGCATCCCGGTACGGCGGGCCGACATCGTGCGACGACGCCCTGCCCTGGCGCTGGTCGGCTGACAGGCCTGCGCCATGGATCTGCGTACAACATGCTCTGGCTGGCACTGGTCTTTCCCGAATGGCCGCTTCAGGCGCGCTTCCGCGCCCAAGCCCATACACAGCCGCTGGCGGTGGCGGCGAAGCAGCGTGTGGTCGCGCTGGATGCGACAGCGCTGGCTCAGGGCGTGCGCCCCGGCCAGCGGCTGGCCGACGCACTGGCACTAGCGCCCGACCTGCTGATCAGCCCGCGCGAAAGTCAGGTGGAAGATGCGGCTCTGAAGGACGCCGCCGGCTGCGCACTGCATTTCACCCCTCATGTCGCCCTGGCAACCGACGGACTGCTGCTGGAAATCGCCGGCAGCATCCGTCTGTTCGGCGGCCTCGACGGTCTGCTGCGCGCCTTGCGCAGCGCGCTGGCCGCCGCTGGCTTTCATGCCCTCAGCGCCTGTGCCCCGACACCGCGTGCCGCGCGCTGGCTCGCCCTCGGCACACCCGGTCGTACGATACGCGGCCGTGGAGCCTTGCCGGCAGCGCTGGCCGCATTACCGCTCGACGTGACCGAAGCCGGTGAGGCTCGACTGGCCACCTTGCGCGAAGCCGGTCTGCGCAGCGTGGGAGATGCGATGAAGCTGCCGCGCGACGCACTGGCGCTGCGTGATGCACAGGCCCTGCGTCGCCTGATCGATCAGGCGCTCGGGCAGACCGCCGATCCGCGCACCTTCTTCTCGCCGCCTCCGGAAATCGACAGCCGGCTCGAACTCCCGGTGCCGCGTCACGATGCCGATGTACTGCTGTTCGCCGCCAGCCGGCTGTTCAACAGTGCGTGCACCCAGCTGGCCGCGGCACACGCCGGCATCGCCGAGTGCCTGCTCGAACTGCAGCACGAGCACGAAGCACCCACCCGGCTGGAACTGCGCACCGGTACCCCCACCCACGACGCCCGCCTGCTTGCATCGCTGACACGCGAGCATCTGGCGCGCATCGCCCTGCCGGAAGCGGTCACCGCGCTGAGACTGCGGGCACCCGACTGGATCGAACAGCCCGGTCGCAGCCGCGACCTGTTCGGCACCCAGGCGCCGTCGCCGCAGGACAGGCAGGAAGCCCGCGACGTACTGGTCGAACGGCTGCGCGCCCGCCTCGGGCGCGATGCGGTCTACAGCCTGTCGGCCAGCGGCGACCACCGTCCGGAACGGGCGCAGCAGCGAGGTGAGCCGGGTCGTGCGCAGCCGGCTGCCGGCAAGCCGCAGCGCCCACTGTGGCTGCTGCCGGAACCCGAACTGCTGGCCGAACGCGACGGTCAGCCCTGGCGCAACGGGCCGCTGCATTGCCTCGGCCGCGCCGAACGGATCGAGGCCGGCTGGTGGGACGATGCAGGCGACAACGACCATCCGGCCGAAGCGCTGCGCGATTACTACATCGCCGTCGGACCACGTCAGGAACGGTTGTGGATCTATCGCGAACACAGGGCACCGCATCGCTGGTATCTGCAGGGGCTGTTCGCCTGAAGTAGCATCCGTCCCGACACATTGCGCACGATGAAACGACAATCATGGACACCTTGCAGACACTCACTTCCACCTTCGCACACGCCGGACAGGTCACCTGGATAGGCGTACGCCCGGCGCGGATGCAGCCGCTGCGCGTCGTCGACACGGTACAGGCCATCGAATCGCTCGGGCTCGAAGGTGACCGCTACGCCAGCCCGGACGGCAAGCGGCAGGTCACGCTGATACAGGCCGAACACCTGCAGACGGTGGCCGACATGCTGGGGCTGGGCGAGGTCGATCCCGGCCTGGTGCGACGCAATATCGTGGTCAGCGGCCTGAACCTGCTGGCACTCAAGGGCAAACGCTTCCGCGTTGGCGATGCGCTGCTGGAATACACCGGCCCCTGCGATCCGTGCTCGCGGATGGAAACCAATCTGGGCAAGGGAGGCTACAACGTGATGCGCGGTCACGGCGGCATCACTGCGCGCGTGCTGCGCAGCGGCCTGATCCGCCAGGGCGATGCGGTGACGCCCGAGAACGAATGAACGGGTCCATTCTCCCACCCGCGCGATAATCGCTGCATCAGAAGAAGGAGAAAACGACATGGATCGACGACGCGTACTGACCACCCTGCTCGCCAGTGGTGCCGCCGCCCCGCTTGCCTTCGACGCACTGGTGCGCGAAGCCCTCGCCCGTGACAGCCGTACCGGATTGCGCGGCTTCCGTGGCGACGTCAGCGTCAATGGCGCACCGGCCAACTTTCACATGGAAATCCGTCCGGGCGACACGATACGCACCGGCCCGGGCGCCGAAGCGATCTATGTGCTCGGACGCGACGCCTTCCTGCAGCGCGGCGAATCGCACGTCGCCTTCGGCAGCGGTGCCGCCGCCGATCTGATGCGGGTGATCACCGGCAAGCTGCTGTCGGTATTCGACCGCGGCCAGAAACGCATCGCAACGCCGGCGGCGACGATAGGCATACGCGGCACCGGCTGCTACATCGAGGCGGCCGAGGAGCGGACCTATTTCTGCCTGTGCTACGGCGAGGCGGAACTGGCGCGCAACAGCGATCCAGCCCAGCGCGAAATCGTGCGCACCCGGCACCACGACAAGCCGATGTGGCTCAGCGACAAACCCGGCGCCGACATGATGTCGGCCGCCGGCGTGATCAACCACACCGACGCCGAACTGACCCTGCTCGAAGGTCTGGTCGGGCGCAAGCCGCCCTTCGCCGGCATCGGCTGGCCGCCGTCCACCGGTTATTGATCCACGCTGCCGGCTCAAGCCGGCGGTGCCACCTTCATCACTTCTTCCATCGTCGTCACCCCCTGCGCGATCTTCAGCGCACCGGACACGCGCAACGGGTACATGCCCTCACGATAGGCCTGGTCGCGCAGTGCCGCGATGTCCGCGCCGGCCGACACCAGCGACTTGATTTCCTGCGACATCAGCAGGATTTCGTAGATGCCGATGCGCCCCGAGTAACCGGTCATGCGACAGTCCAGACAGCCGACGGCCTGCGTGAAGCGTTCCGGCCGGGTGGCCTTCCATGGCGCCACCAGATCCTTCCACGCCTGCGGATCGGTGTCCTGCGGCGACGCCGGCTTGCGGCAGTGCGGGCACAACGTGCGCACCAGCCGCTGCGCCATCACGCCGAGCACGGTGGCGTTCAGCAGATAGCTGGGCACGCCCAGATCGAGCAGGCGGGTGATGGCGGACGGTGCGTCGTTGGTGTGCAGCGTAGACAGCACGAGGTGGCCGGTCAGCGCCGCCTGGATCGCCATTTCGGCAGTTTCGAGGTCGCGGATCTCGCCCACCATGATGATGTCCGGATCCTGCCGCATCAGCGAACGGATGCCGGCCGAGAAGGTGACGCCGATGTCTGCCGACACCTGCACCTGGTTGAACGCCGGCTCGATCATTTCGATCGGGTCTTCCAGCGTGCACACATTGACCTCGGGTGTGGCGAGGTTCTTCAGCGTCGAATACAAGGTGGTGGTCTTGCCGGAGCCAGTCGGGCCGGTCACCAGCACGATGCCGTTCGGCTGCGTGGTCATCTGCTTCCAGCGCCGCGCGTCCTCGTCGGAAAAGCCGAGGTCGCGGAAGTCGCGCACCAGCACTTCCGGGTCGAACACCCGCATCACCAGCTTTTCGCCGAAGGCCGTAGGCAGCGTGGACAGCCGCAGTTCGATCTCCTGGCCGTCCGGCGCGCGCGTCTTGATCCGCCCGTCCTGCGGCCGGCGCTTTTCCACCACGTCCATGCGCCCCAGTATCTTGATGCGCGAGGTCATCGCGCCCAGCACCGGCATCGGAATCTGGTAGACCTGATGCAGCACGCCGTCGATACGAAAGCGCACGACGCCGAAATCGCGCCGTGGCTCGATGTGGATGTCGCTGGCGCGCTGCTCGAAAGCGTATTGCCACAGCCAGTCGACGATGGTGACGATGTGCTGGTCGTTGGCATCCAGCGGCCGGTTGCTGCGCCCCAGTTCGACCAGCTGCTCGAAGTTCGACGCGCCTGCACCGCTGACGTCGCCCCGCTTGGCAGCCCCCTTGACCGACTTGGCCAGGCTGTAGAACTCGACCACATAGCGGGCGATGTCGTCCGGATTGGCGATGACGCGACGGATCGGGCGGCGCAGTATCGGCGCCAGCTCCTTTTCCCACTCGGTCATGAAAGGTTCGGCGGTGGCGATCACCACCTCCCGCGCCGACGCCTGCACCGGCAGGATGCGGAAGCGGTTGGCGTAGGCGCTCGACACCACCTCGGTCACCGCCGCGAAATCGACTTTCAGCGGATCGATGTGGTAGTAGTCGTGGCCACTCCAGCCGGCCATCCACTCGGTCAGCGCATCGAGATTGAGCACGCGGTGCGGCGGGTGCAGCGATTTCCACTTCTGGCCGGCCAGCACCACCAGCGGGTGGTCACCGCCCCGCCAGTAGCGACGGTCGTGCAGGAACACGCGCGCCACCGACTCGCCGAGCAGGCCGTCGGCCACCATGCCCTCCACCAGTTCCTGCAGCGTGACCTTGTGTTCCCGCGTGTCCTTGCCGGACGAAGCCTGTTTCATCAATGTCTCCGTGGATCGGGTCCGCATGCTCTGCGCCCGGCAGGCGCCGGGGGCGGATACCCCATCCTGTGCGCCCGACTATAGCCGAGCGGGCGCCGTCCGACGGCGAGCTGACGACAGCGGATCGTGCACCGCATCACCCGGGTGCCATCGTCAGGCAAGGCGACCGGCAAGCGCAGCCTGGGCCGTTCCGGCGAGGTGCACGACACCCTGCGCGGGTCATCCGGTGGCCCGCCGCAGGGTGCAATCAAATTTTCAAGCAAAACTGTTCCGCCTTGTCGTAACATGCACTTACAGGGTCAGACTCTGTCTGGATTCGTGCACCAGACAGCAGGAAAAAAAGGCAGGAAAACTGCCTCTCCAATTCGCCTCAAGAGGCGATTGTTTTCAGCATGCTTAAAGTCGGACATGCCGACGGAGGCTGAAATGGATCTGTTGACCCCGCGCCATGGAGCAGGACGGCACCTGCCGTATCGCTCCGGAAAGAGTATCGACGCTGCCGCGCCTGCCCGCGATGTATTTCGTATGGAGGCGTGCAATGCAGATCATTGATCGCACCCGTGCTCATCTGCACACGGTGCCGCTGCCGGGCATGGCCGCCAATGCGCCACGCCTGCTGTCCACACCCATCCTGACTTCACGCTACGAGGCGGAAACGCGCGCCTTGTGGATGTACGCCCACCCGACCGGACGCCCCTGCTTCACGCCGGAGCTGCTGGCCGACGTCGTGGCGCAACAACAGGAGGTGGAACTGGCACCGGGCACGGTGGATTTCTTCCTCAACTGCTCGGGCGTCCCCGGCGTCTATAACCTCGGCGGCGATCTCGACCTGTTCCAGAAGCTGGTCGAGGCAGGCGACGAGGCCGGACTGATGCGCTACGCCGAAGCCTGCATCCGCGCCATCAACAACAACGTCGCCGGTCTGCATGCCGACGCGGTGTCGATGGCCGTGGTCCAGGGCGACGCGCTGGGCGGTGGTTTCGAGGCGGCGCTGTCCTGCCACGTGGTGATCGCCGAACGCGGCGCCAAGCTGGGCTTCCCGGAAATGATGTTCAACCTGTTCCCGGGCATGGGCGCCTACAGTCTGGTCGCGCGCAAGGCGGGTCCGCGCGTGGCGGAAGACCTGATCCTGAACGCGAAGGTGCTGCCGGCCGAGAAGATGCACGAACTGGGTCTGGTCGATCACCTGGCCGAACCGGGCCGCGGCGAGTGGGTGGCGCGCGACGTCATGCGTTCGATGGCGTCCCAGCTCAAGGGCTTCCGCGCCTTCCAGCGCGCCAAGATGCACGCCTACGTGCGCCTGACCTACCAGGAACTCGAGGACGTGACGCGCGAGTGGGTGCGCGGCGCGATGAAGCTCGACCGCAAGGACCTGCGCACGATGGAGCGTCTGGTCAAGGCGCAGAACCGCATGCACGCGGCGAATCATCCGGGCACCGGCAGCGTCAGCGCCTGAGTACGCCTTCCGCCGGCCGGTGCGAGGCATGCACCGGCCGCTTCCTAACCATCAGTTCGCGTACTTCACCGAGCAGCCATAGGGCCGCGTCTGCGCCTTGGCGACCGGTTTCCCCGCCAGTACCGCATCGATCGCCAGCCGCGTCAGCGGCTCGGCCTTCGCAATGTCGTTCACCTCGGTCGACGCGATGCTGTCGATGCCGCCCATATAGGCGAGCCGGCCGTCCGGCGCGATGACGTACATGTGCGGCGTTACCTGTGCCGCGTAGGCGCGACCGACCTTGCCTTCGTAGTCCAGCAGGTAGTGGGTCGGCGCCGCGCCCTGCTCCTTCATCATGCGGTTGGCCGTCGGACCGTCGACGTGACCCTGCGTGCCCGGTGCCGAACTGAGCACGGTGAGCCACACCGCCCCCTTGCCGGTGGCGTCCTTCTGCAGCGCCTGCATGCCGCCGCCGTACCACTTCTGCACATAGGGACAACCGTGATTGGTCCATTCCATCACCACCGTCCGGCCGGCGAAATCGGACAGCTTCACCGTCCGGCCGTTGGAATCAACGGCGGTGAAGGCCGGTGCCGGCTCGCCGATGCGCGGCGCAGCATGGACGGCAGCAGCAAACAGTAGGCTGGCCAGCAGGCCGGTACGGAGCGCGGCTTGGGTGTTCATCGACGAAATCTCCTCATGAAGCGATGTGATCGAGCACGATCTGCGGCGTCAGGATCTGCGGCAGTACGACACCCTCCCGGCCGGGCGCGTAATACACGTAGAGCGGTACGCCGTCGCGACCGTGCGACTGCAAGAAACGGGTGATGTCCGGGTCGGCGCGCGTCCAGTCGCCTTTCAGATAGACGATGCCGCGCGCGGCGAAGGCGCCCTGCACGGCGTCGGTCGACAGGGCGACCTTCTCGTTCATCAGGCAGGTGACGCACCAGGCGGCGGTCATGTTCACGAACACCGGTGTGCCGGCAGCGCGCAGATCGGCCAGCCGCTGTACCGAGTAGGCACCTTCGGCTGTCTGCGCGACAGGCATCGTCGCCGCTGGCTCCGGCGTGCGACCGAGCGCCAGCAGGCCGGCCAGCAGTGCCAACGCTGCCGCACCGCGCCAGCTCCAGTTGCCCGCAGAGGCGCGCTGCGCGACACCGAACAGCCAGGCTGCCAGCGCCACCAGCAGCAGTGCGGCCAGCACGTGCAGCACGCCATCGGCCCCGCTCTGCTGGCTCAGCACCCAGACCAGCCAGGCGGCCGCACCGTACATCGGGAAGGCCAGCGCCTGCTTCAATCTTTCCATCCACGCGCCCGGTCGGGGCATGTGCGCAGCCACCGCCGGAAAGAAGGCGAACAGCAGATAGGGCAGCGCCATGCCCAGTCCGAGCGCGACGAAGATGCCCACGGTCACCGGCGCCGGCGCGCCCAGCGCCGCCGCGATCGCCCCGCCCATGAAGGGCGCGGTACAGGGTGTGGCGACCACCACCGCCAGCACGCCGGTGAAGAAGCTGCCCGCGAGCCCACCGCGCGAGGCCAGCGACTCGCCGGCCGACGCGAGCCGGGCGCCGATGTCGAAAACGCCGGAGAGGTTCAGTCCGATGCCGAACAGCAAGGTGGCCATGGCGGCGACGAACACCGGCGACTGGAACTGGAACCCCCATCCGGCCTGCGTGCCGGCGGCACGCAGCGCGAGCAGCAGAGCGGCCAGCAGCAGGAAACTCGCAACCACCCCGGCGCAGTAGGCCAGCGACTGCAGGCGCACTGCCGCGGCGTGGTCGCCCCCCATCTTTGCGAACGACAGCGCCTTGATCGCCAGCACCGGGAACACGCAGGGCATCAGGTTCAGCAGCAAACCGCCGGCGAAGGCGAACAGCAGCGGCCACAGTAGCCCCTCGTCGGCGGGCGCAGCGACCGGGCTCGCCGGTGCCGCGGGCGGCAAGGCATCGGCCGCCGCCAGACTGAGTGCCGGCGTGCGTACCGTCGATGCACCGGGCGTCGTCACCCACAGCGCCCGCTCGATGCCGTCGGCACCGCGCACGCGCAGCACGCCTTCGAGCGCCTTCTCCGGATCGAAGTCCGGGCCCGGCGTCAGCGCGATGCGCGCGGTATCGCCCGTCGTGCTCAAGGTCTGGGCGGCCCCGTGTTCGACACGCCCCCAATCGGCCGGGAAGAAGTCGGCCGCCTGCAGGGTGCCGGTGCCCGCCCCCTCCAGTGTCAGCACGCCCTGCGCATCGACCGTCGCACGCCACTCACTGCGTGTCGGCACGGCTGCGCGCGCCGCCTCGAACAGCGGTGCCTCGGCACTGTCCTGCGGCGAGCCGGCAGGCAGAGCCAGCCTGAACACACCCTCTTCCGGAATGCAGATGTCCTTGCACACCAGCCAGTTCGCCTTCACCGACAGCGCGGCTGCGCCGGCGAGGGCCGGCGGCAGCGTCACCGTGAAAGGCAGCAGCACCTCGCCCTGATGGACGAAAGTGGTGATCGGCCCATCGACATGACGTTCCGGCGCCGGCCAGTTCACGTCACCGAGCGCGCTGCCGGCGGGCGCGAACACCTCGATGCGCGGCGGCTGGCCGGCGTCGCCCGGATTCATCCAGTAGATGTGCCAGCCCGGCTGGAAACGGAAGTGCAGACCCAGATCGAGCGTCTGACCGGGGGCGGCCACGTCGCTCGCCGACAGCAGGGCGACGCTTGCGCGCGGACTGATCTGCGCTTCGCTGCGAGCGGCGTACAGCGCCGGGGCGGCGCTGGTCAGCGCAAGAACGCAACAGAGGTATGGGATGAGGGACATCGTGCGGAAGGCGAAAGTGGGGTTCCGAGCGCCAGACGCTCGTGTACGTGTCGGTCAGTCGACCATGATCGGCGATGCGGGTTCGCAGCTGTCGAACGGCGCACGGCACGCGCGCCGGGAGCGGCGCCCGCCATCCCGGGCACCGAGGAACTGCGTCACGGAAGAACGGGAGTTACGGCACTAACGATGCTCATGAATCCGCGCCCGGCGATCGTTATGACCCGGGATGCAGAGCGAAAACAAGAAGCGGCGCCCTCCGGGTGCGTCAGCACACATCGCACATGAGGAGCGCCGAGCCATGGCCCAGTACAAGAACATCGAAGTCGATACCGAGTTGGCGGGCGTCATCCGCCACATGGACAACGTCGAGGAGTACCGCGAACTGCTGCGCAACCTGCAGTCGGTCTGGGACAACCTCACCATGCTGGGTCAGCTGTCCGGAACCGGCACCGACATGAGCGGGACCCGGCACGCTTTCGCCGAACTGACCGGCACGCTGCTCAACCAGCTCGGCCACGAGGAACTGCGCACCTGCCGGCTGGACATGTCGGCCAAGGCACAGGTGGCGATCGATATCCTGGTGCGCAACCTGTTCGAGCGCACCGCCGACATCGGTTTCCTCGCCTGCGACGCCGACATCCGGCAGTTCATCGGCAAGGTCCGCCAATGCGCTGGAAACGTGCTGCTGGCGCGCGACCTGACCGCCGCGCGGACGCAACTGCGCGCGCGCTTCGCCGAGTACGCGGCGAAGTACACCGTGTATTCCGACATCGTGCTGACCGACACCGACGGCCACATCCTGCTGCGGCTGGACGACGCCGCGGCACCGGTGCAGTCGCACGACGCGCTGATCGCCGAGGCGCTGACGACCGACGCCGGCTACGTGGAGACCTTCCGCGCCATCGACTTCCTTCCGGCACAGACACAGTCGCTGGTCTATTCCTGCCGCGTCAGCGACGAGGCCGGCGATGCGATCGGCGTGCTCAGTCTGGTGTTCCGCTTCGACGACGAAATGCAGCGCATCTTCGACGGCCTGCTGACGGCCGACGACTGGGCCGTCATCCTGGTCGTCGACGCCGACCACCGGGTGATCGCCAGCTCCGACCGCTTCCACATTCCGCTCGGCGCCCGTCTGCCCTGCCCCGACGGTCCGGAAGTCCAGCGGCTGCGCTTCGCCGCGCGCGAATACCTCGCCATGCGCTGCCCGAGCCGCGGTTATCAGGGCTACGCCGGCCCCGGCTGGTGCGGGCTGGTGATGCTGCCGGTCGAGCACGCCTTCGCGCGCGAAGCGGCCGCACCGCTGCGCGCGCTGGGCGACGACGTCCGCCGCGCCATCATGTCCAGCCCGACACTGTTTTCCGAACAACTGCGGCGCATCCCGGAACAGGCCGACCGCATCCAGCGCACGCTGAACCGCTCGGTGTGGAACGGCAACGTCCGGCAGAGCAGTTCGCAGCGCGCACTGAACCCGGCCTTCTCGAAAATACTGCTGTGGGAAATCAGCAATACCGGCGACCGCACGCGCGACGTGTTCGAGCGCTCGATCGCCAATCTGCACGAAACCGTGGTGTCGGCCATCCTGCACGACAGCCGCTTCGCGGCGTCGCTGGCCATCGACATCCTCGACCGCAATCTGTACGAGCGCGCCAACGACTGTCGCTGGTGGGCGCTCACCTCGGTGTTCCGCGAGGTGCTGGCGGCACCGGTGGACGAAGCGGGTCGCCAGCGCGTAACCGAAGTGCTGCGCTACATCCACTCGCTATACACCGTCTATGCCAACCTGCTGGTGTTCGACGCGCAAGGCGTGGTCATCGCCGAATCGGGTTCGACCGCGGGTGGCGCGTCGTGGAGCGGGCGCGCGCCGGGTGAGGACTGGGTGCGCCGGACGCTGGCGCTGGAAGACTCGCAGGCCTGGGCGGTGTCCGCCTTCGCGCCAAGCGCGCTTTACGGCAACGCACCCACTTATATATATGGCGCAGCGCTGCGCGCGCCTTCGGCCGGCGACGAAAAGGCGGCGGCCATCGGCGGCGTCGGCATCGTGTTCGACAGCGCGCCGCAACTGCTCGCCATGCTGCGCGACTGCCTGCCGCGCGGCGCCGACGGCGCGGTCCGCAACGGCTGCTTCGCGGCCTTCATCGACGCCGACGCCCAGGTGATCGCCTGCACCGACGAGCGGTGGCGCCCCGGTCACCGTCCGCAGGAGGCTGTCGAGGCGCTGGCGCTGGCCGACGACGGCAGCGGCGTGCTGCGCATCGACGACCAGTACTTCGCAGTCGGCGTGGCGAACTCGCACGGCTACCGTGAGTACGGCAGCGGCGCGAACGCCGCCCGCACACGCGTTACCGCACTGGTATTCATGCCGCTGTGCATGGTTGCCGTGCAGTCCGCCGAAACGCGTTGCTCAGCGCCGGCGATCCGCGGCGACGCGAGCAGCGACGACACGGTGGAAATCGCCACCTTCCGCGTCGGCCGAAACTGGTTCGGACTGCGCACCGAGAAAGTCATCGAGGCGGTCGATGCGGCCGGTCTGACCGGCGTGCCCGGTGCCGGTGAAACCATGGCCGGCTATCTGATGTACGACGGCGTGCCGATCGCCGTATTCGATATCGCCAGCATGCTGCACGACGACGAATCGGTTGTCCCAGCCGCCGCCGACTCGACGCGACAGGTACTGGTGCTGCGCCGCGACGACGACACTCGCATCGGCATACTGGCCGACGCGCTGGGCGACATTCCGGAAGTATCGACCGCCCGCCTGCGCCCGATACCGGCCATGCTGGCCGGCGGCAATGTGCTGGGCGAATCGGTGCTGGGCGGCAGTGGCGACGGCGACGAAGCGCTGCTGCTGGTGCTCGGCGTCGAGCGCATCGTCAATCGCCTCGCCGGTGGGAGCACGCCGCCGGCCGCGGCCATTCCGCTGCCACGACGCGAAGCGGCGGCCGGTCGCTGAGACCGTGCCGGCTCAAGCGACGCCGAAAGCCCCGCTGCGCAGCTTGAAGAGCCGGTCGCGCGCCTCGGCCGCCTTTTCGAATTCCAGGTTCTTCGCGTGCTCGACCATTTCCTTTTCGAGCTTCTTGATCTCCCGCGCCAGATCCTTCTCGCTCATCGCCTCGAAGCGCGCGTGTTCCTCGGCCACCATCAGTTCGCGGGCGACCTCTTCCTGGTCGTAGACGCCGTCGATGATGTCCTTGATCCGCTTGACCACGCCCTTCGGCGTGATGCCGTGCGCCTCGTTGTGCGCGATCTGCTTGGCGCGCCGCCGCTCGGTTTCGGCGATGGCGCGCTTCATCGAGTCAGTCATGTTGTCGGCGTACAGGATGGCCGTGCCGTGCAGATGTCGGGCCGCCCGGCCTATGGTCTGGATCAGGCTGCGCTCCGAACGCAGGAAGCCCTCCTTGTCGGCGTCGAGGATGGCGACCAGCGACACCTCGGGGATGTCCAGGCCTTCGCGCAGCAGGTTGATGCCCACCAGCACGTCGAATTCGCCCAGCCGCAGGTCGCGGATGATTTCCACCCGCTCGACGGTGTCGATGTCCGAGTGCAGATAGCGCACGCGCACGCCGTTCTCGCTGAAGTAGTCGGTCAGGTCCTCGGCCAGTCGCTTGGTCAGCACGGTCACCAGCACCCGCTCGGACGCCTCGACCCGCTTGCGGATCTCGCCCAGCAGGTCGTCCACCTGCGTCGACGCCGGGCGGATATCGACCACCGGGTCGACCAGGCCGGTCGGCCGCACCACCTGCTCCACCACCTGGCCCTGGTTGGCGGCCTCGTAGGCGGACGGCGTGGCCGACACGAACACGGTCTGCGGCATCAGCTTCTCGAATTCGTCGAACTTGAGCGGTCGGTTGTCCAGCGCCGAGGGCAGGCGGAAACCGAAATCGACCAGATTGGTCTTGCGCGCCATGTCGCCCTTGTACATGCCGCCGATCTGCGGAATGGTCACATGCGACTCATCGATGAACATCAGCGCGTCCGGCGGCAGGTAGTCGATCAGCGTCGGCGGCGGCTCGCCCGGCTGGCGGCCCGACAGGTGACGCGAGTAGTTCTCGATGCCCTTGCAGAAGCCCAGTTCGTTCAGCATTTCGAGATCGAAACGGGTGCGCTGTTCGATGCGCTGCGCCTCGACCAGCTTGTGCTGGCTGACGAATTCCTTCGAACGCATTTCCAGCTCGGTCTTGATCGCGTCGATCGCCCGCAGCACGGTCGCGCGCGGCGTCACGTAGTGGCTGGACGGATAGACGGTGAAGCGGCCGATGCGGCTGCGCACCTGGCCGGTCAGCGGGTCGAACAGCGACAGTTCCTCGATCTGGTCGTCGAACAGCGACACGCGCAGCGCGTTCTCGGCGTGTTCGGCCGGGAAGATGTCGATCACGTCGCCACGCACGCGGAAAGTACCGCGCTTGAAGTCGATGTCGTTGCGCTGATACTGCATCTGCACCAGCCGCGCGATGATGTCGCGCTGGTGCAGCGTGCCGCCTTCGCGCAGGTGCAGGATCATCGCGTGGTAATCCACCGGGTCGCCGATACCGTAGATCGACGACACGCTGGCAACGATGACCACGTCGCGCCGCTCCATCAGGCTCTTGGTCGCCGACAGCCGCATCTGTTCGATGTGCTCGTTGATGGCGCTGTCCTTCTCGATGAACAGGTCCTTCGACGGCACGTAGGCTTCCGGCTGGTAGTAGTCGTAGTAGCTGACGAAGTACTCGACCGCGTTCTCAGGGAAGAACTCGCGGAATTCCGAATACAGCTGGGCGGCCAGCGTCTTGTTCGGCGCCATCACGATGGCCGGGCGACCGGTGCGCGCGATCACGTTGGCCATCGTGAAGGTCTTGCCCGAACCGGTCACGCCGAGCAGGGTCTGGAACATGAGCCCGTCGTCGATGCCCTCGACCAGTTTGGCGATGGCACCCGGCTGATCGCCGGCCGGCGGGAAGGGCTGGTGCAGCCGGTAGGGGCTGTTGTCAAAGGTTAACAAGGCGGGTGCGGCGACAGTTTCCGACATGGTAGAATTTTGCGTTGCACAAATCGTTTGCAGCCTGATGACCGCGCGACTTCGGCGGCGTCTAGGCAAAGGCAGACATTAGCGCGATTGTTGTCGGTTTTTCGACCTATCTTTAATAGCACGACGCACCGCCCGTACCGGGCAAACCAACCCTGCACACCGGAGCACGCATGAACCCGTCCGTTTTCTCGTCCGTCGAGATGGCCCCGCGCGACCCCATCCTGGGCCTGACCGAAGCCTTCAACGCCGATACCCGCACCACCAAGGTGAACCTGGGCGTGGGCGTGTACTACGACGACGCGGGCAAGCTGCCGCTGCTGCGCGCGGTGCGCACGGCCGAAGAGGCGCGCATGAAGAATGCGCCGCCGCGCGGCTACCAGCCGATCGAAGGTGCGCCGGCCTACAACAAGGCGGTGCAGGACCTGCTGTTCGGTCAGGGCGCGGCCCTGACCGCCGACGGCCGCGTGGTCACTGCCCAGGCCCTGGGCGGCACCGGCGCGCTGAAGATCGGCGCCGACTTCCTGAAGCGTCTGCTGCCGCAGGCCAAGGTGTATATCAGCGACCCGAGCTGGGAAAACCACCGTGCGCTGTTCGAAGCCGCCGGCTTTGAAGTCGATGTCTACCCGTATTTCGACGCTGACACCCGCGGCGTGCGCTTCGACGCGATGATCGCCCACCTGAAGGCGCTGCCGGCCAACCAGATCGTTCTGCTGCACGCCTGCTGCCACAACCCGACCGGCGCCGATCTGACCGACGCCCAGTGGGGCGAAGTCGTCGAGGTGTGCAAGTCGCGCAACCTGGTGCCCTTCCTCGACATGGCCTACCAGGGCTTCGCCGACGGCATCGACCAGGACGCCGTGGCGGTGCGCCAGTTCGTGCAGTCCGGCCTGAGCTTCGTCATTTCCAGCTCGTTCTCGAAGTCCTTCTCGCTGTATGGCGAGCGCGTCGGCGCGCTGTCCATCGTGACCGCGTCGAAGGACGAGTCGGCGCGCGTGCTGAGCCAGCTCAAGCGCACCATTCGCACCAACTACTCCAATCCGCCGACCCACGGCGGCGCCATCGTCGCTTCGGTTCTGGCGACGCCGGAACTGCGCACGATGTGGGAACAGGAACTGGGCGAAATGCGCGAGCGCATCCGCGCCATGCGCACCGGCCTGGTGGACAAGCTGTCGGCCCGCGGTGTGGCGCGCGACTTCTCCTTCGTCGTGCGCCAGCGCGGCATGTTCAGCTACACCGGCCTGACCGTGGCCCAGGTCGACCGTCTGCGCGACGAATTCGGCATCTACGCGGTGAGCACCGGCCGCATCTGCCTGGCCGCGCTGAACTCGAAGAACATCGATTACGTGGCCGACTCGCTGGCGACCATCCTGAAGTAATCGGCGCGCAGCTCCATACAAAAAGCCCACTCCGAGGAGTGGGCTTTTTGTTGGTCCTGACTCTGCCGCCGCGGACTGCGGCTTCGGTTCAGGCCGCTGTCGGGGTCAGAAGACCCCTCCCACAGAACCCCGGCTCCGACCACGGATCGCGCGCGATCCCTGTGGGAGCGGCCTTGGCCGCGACGCGGCTGTTGCCGGTCGCCGGCGCTACTTCAGGCGGCCAACGCCGGCACTCGTCCACTCCCGCGCGGCGGCGCGCGCGGGCGAACCCGTCAGACCACGCCCTGCCCCAGCATCGCCTCCGCCACCTTGACGAAGCCGGCGACGTTGGCGCCGTCGAGATAGCTGACGCGCCCGTCCTTGCGTTTGCCGTACTGCAGGCAGGCGCCGTGGATGCCCTGCATGATGTGCAGCAGACGGGTATCGACCTCGTCGCGCGTCCAGCTCATGCGGAGCGCGTTCTGGCTCATTTCCAGACCCGAAGTCGCGACACCCCCGGCATTCGATGCCTTGCCCGGCGCGTACAGCACGCCGGCCGCTTCGAAGGCCTTGGCCGCTTCGATGGTCGACGGCATGTTGGCGCCCTCGGCCACGCAACGGACGCCATTGGCGATCAGCGTGCGCGCGTCGTTCTCGTCCAGTTCGTTCTGCGTCGCGCAAGGCAGCGCGACATCGACCGGCACGCGCCACGGCCGCATGTTCGCCTCGAAAGCGGCGCCGACCTTCTTCGCGTAGTCGCTGACGCGGCCGTATTGCACGTTCTTCACTTCCATCAAGATGGCCAGTTTTTCCGGCGTGAATCCGTCCTCGTCGATCACCGTGCCACTGGAATCGGACACCGTGACCACCTTGGCGCCCAGCGCCATCGCCTTCTCCACCGCGTACTGCGCCACATTGCCCGAGCCGGACACGGCGACGCGCAGGCCGGCCATCGAATGGCCGGCGTGGCACAGCATTTCCTCGGCGAAATAGACGGTGCCGTAACCGGTCGCTTCCGGCCGGATCAGCGAACCGCCGAAGCTCAGCCCCTTGCCGGTGAACACGCAGTCGGCACGGTTCGACAGCTTCTTCATCATGCCCGCCATATAGCCGACCTCGCGGCCGCCGACGCCGATGTCACCGGCCGGCACATCGGTGTCCGAGCCGATGTGGCGGAACAGCTCCGACACGAAAGCCTGGCAGAAACGCATGACTTCGCCCTGGCTGCGTCCTTTCGGATCGAAGTCCGAACCGCCCTTGCCGCCACCCATGGGCAGCGTGGTGAGCGCGTTCTTGAAGGTCTGCTCGAAGGCGAGGAACTTCAGGATGGACAGGTTCACCGACGGGTGGAAGCGGATGCCGCCCTTGTAGGGGCCGATGGCCGAGCTGTGCTGGATGCGGTAGCCGCGATTGACCTGCACCTCGCCTTTGTCGTCCACCCAGCTGACGCGGAAGATGATGACCCGCTCCGGTTCGACCAGCCGCTCGAGCAGCGCCTGCTCGGCGTAGCGCGGATGCGCCTCGATGAAGGGCCACAGGCTTTCCATCACCTCGGTGACCGCCTGCATGAACTCCGGCTGCCCCGGATTGCGCGCCTCGACGACGCTCACGAACGACCTGAAATTGCTGTACTTCAACACTGTCTCCTGAATCTCGCACAAAGCTCTTTGCACCACAGCGGGGCATTTTGATCGATTTTGTTTCAGCAGGCACACTTTTAGTGCCATCAAACGGGCAACGCCCCGCCGCAGTGCGGACCACGCGCCGTCCATGACCCGCATCGGGAGCACGGCCCGGTGCGGCACGCCGGGCAATGCTCAATCGTCGTGCATCAACCGTCACCGGACCGTCACATTCTGGTGCGCTCCTTGCTAAACGCACCGCGATTGTGATTTCCGGAGCCCTCATGGACAGTTTCAAGACATCGACCGACGTGTTGTTCATCCTGCTCGGCGCCATCATGGTGCTGGCGATGCACGCCGGCTTTGCCTTCCTCGAAGTCGGCACGGTGCGGCGCAAGAGTCAGGTGAATGCACTGGTGAAGATTCTGGTCGACTTCTGCGTATCGACGCTGGTGTATTTTTTCATCGGCTACGGCATTTCCTATGGCGTGCACTTCTTCGGCAGCGCAGCTTCGCTGACACAGTCGAGTGGTTACGACCTGGTGAAGTTCTTTTTCCTGCTCACCTTCGCGGCCGCGATCCCGGCCATCGTGTCCGGCGGCATCGCCGAACGCGCGCGCTTCTGGCCGCAGGTGATGGCGACCGCGCTGATCGTCGGCCTGCTCTATCCGCTGTTCGAAGGCATGGTGTGGAACGCCAACTTCGGCTTCCAGAAATGGCTTGAAACGCAGTTCGGTGCCCCTTTCCATGACTTCGCCGGCTCGGTGGTGGTGCATGCCTTCGGCGGCTGGGTCGCGCTCGCCGCCGTGCTGCTGCTCGGCGCGCGGCGCGGCCGCTATTCGCGCGACGGTGGCATCTCCGCCCACCCGCCATCGAGCATTCCCTTCCTCGCCCTGGGCGCCTGGATACTGACCGTGGGCTGGTTCGGCTTCAACGTGATGAGCGCGCAGAAGCTGGAAGCGGTGAATGGCCTGGTCGCCGTCAATTCGCTGATGGCCATGGTCGGCGGCACGCTGGTCGCACTGGTGGCCGGTCGCAACGACCCCGGTTTCGTGCACAACGGCCCGCTGGCCGGGCTGGTCGCGGTCTGCGCCGGTTCCGACCTGATGCACCCGCTCGGTGCGCTGGCCACCGGTGCGGTCGCCGGCGGCCTGTTCGTACTGATGTTCACGCTGACGCAGAATCGCTGGAAGATCGACGACGTGCTCGGCGTATGGCCGCTGCACGGTCTGTGCGGCGCCTGGGGCGGCATCGCAGCCGGCCTGTTCGGACTGGAAGCGCTCGGCGGTCTGGGCTCGGTCACCTTCATGACTCAGCTGGTCGGCACCGTGGCCGGCGTCGCCATCGCGCTGGCCGGCGGCTTCGTCATCTACGGCACGATCCGCGTCTTCGTCGGACTGCGCCTCGACCCGGAGCAGGAATTCGAGGGGGCCGACCTCGCCATCCATCGCATCAGTGCGTCGCCGGAGCGGGAAACGCTGTGGTGAACACGCGGTAGGACGGCGCCTGCGTGCGGTCGGCTCATGCCGACAGCGCAAGGTGCCGGCGCCGAGGCAGAATCGCGGGCAGTCCACCCAGGAGCCTCGCCATGATCCGCCCGCGCCACGCCGCGTCCTTCCGTCCCGCCGCCACGCTGTTCGCGCTGCTCGGCGCACTGCTCGCCGCCCCCGCACAGGCTGACCTGCTGCTTGCCACGCGGCAGACCGTGGTCGATCCGGGTCTGCCGCTCACGCTCACCGTCGTGTCGACCACCGGCGACACACTGCCCGACGAACTGAAGGCGCGCATCATCGTCGGCGCCCGCGCCGCCGACGTGACGCTGCGTGCTGCCACGCCGACACAGGGCGGGCGACGCGACTACTCGGCAGTATTCCCGACCGATCTCGACGGCACCGGTCGTCTGGAACTGACCTCGGCTGCGTCCAGCGTACTTCTGGTGCAGCTCAGGCCGGCGCCGCTGGCCGCCGGCGCGGTCGCCGTCACGACGCCCGGCGCCACACGACCCGCCGCGACCGACGACCCGGACGCCGAACCGGCGGGCGTGGTCAATCTGGGCCGCAATCGCATCGGTCTGGGGACGCACGAACCGGTCTATTTCGTCGCCGGCTCACGCGGCGACACCACGGCGCGCTTCCAGCTGTCGTTCAAGTACCGCATCTTCGACCCGGAGGGCTGGGCGACCGAACTGCCGCTCGGCGATCTGCTGACCGGCCTGCACTTCGGCTACACCCAGACCTCGACCTGGGACTGGAGCGGCGACTCCAAACCCTTCCGCGACACCACTTACAAGCCCAGCTTCTTCTACGAGTTCGGCCCCTACCGGCAGATCGGTTCGCGTCACACGGTCAGCGCGCAAGCCGGCTACGAGCACCAGTCGAACGGACGCGACGGCAGCGAATCGCGCTCGATCGACACCCTGTTCGTGAAGCCCTCATGGCGCTGGGACATCGACCACAACACGCACGTCGGCGCCTCGGTGAAGCTGTTCGATTACACCGACCGCGACCCGACCAACCGCGACATTTCGAAGTACCGTGGCTACGCGCTGGTCGGCCTCGAAGTGGGCAATGACGACGGCTGGCTGCTGAAGGCGGAAAGCTATCCGGGCGACCAGGGCTCGCTGCAGCTCGACCTGTCCTACCGCCTGAAGCGCCGCCTGCTGGCCGATGCCGGCGCCGGCGGCTTCCTGCACTTCCAGTACTTCAATGGCTACGGCGAGAGCCTGATCGACTACAACCGCAGCGGTCCGGCGCAGTTCCGGGTCGGTTTTTCCATCGTGCGCTGAGGCAGCGGCAGGAGACGGGTCGGCGACTCGAGCGAAGGTTCTGTGGGAGCGACCTTTGGTCGCGATTGCGGCATGTACCGAAGCCGGCGGCCCTCGATCGCCGCATCGCGACCAAAGGTCGCTCCCACGAACACACTCCCGATCCGCGAGCTGAGCCGGGTTTCTGTGGGAGCAAGCTTGCTCGCGATTGCAGCCGACATCGAAGCCGACCACGTCGCGACGCCGCCCTTACGCGTGCGCCGGCCCCTCGGCGCCGCGGAACTGCGGTTCGGCCAGCAGGTGCACGCTGAAGCAGGTGCCCTCGCCCGGCGTGCTGCTGACCGTGATGGTGCCGCCATAGCGCTCGATCAGACCGAGTGACACCGACAGCCCGAGGCCGGTGCCTTCCGAGCGCTTGGTGGTGAAGAAGGGGTCGAATACGCGGCCGATGTGTTCGGGCGCGATGCCGTGGCCGGTGTCGCGCACGTCGATGCGCGCGCCGGGCGGATCGACGCTGTCGCGCGTGCTCAGCGTCAGTGTGCCGCCGTCGGGCATCGCGTGCAGCGCATTGACGACGAGGTTCACCAGCACCTGCTGCAGTTCATCGCGATTGATGCGCACGCGCGTCGTCGCCGCGGTATCGAACACGATGTCGACGCCCGACTTGCGCGCCTGGTGCTGCACCAGCGGCAGCGTGTCGTGCAGCAGCGCGCCGGTGTCCAGCTCGTCCACATAGCCGGCGAACTCGCCCGGTCGCGCGTACTGCAGCAGCTTGGTCACGATGACGCGGATGCGGTTGATCTGTTCGTCGAGCAGCCGGATTTCGGTCTTCACCGTATTGCCGGCCGGGCCGAGCAAGGCGCGCATCAGGTCGAGATTGCCCTGCATGACGGCGATCGGGTTGTTGATTTCGTGTGCCACGCCGGCGGTGAGCTGGCCGATGGCGGCCAGCTTTTCCGAGCGCACCAGCTGGCGCTGCGCCTCGCGCAGTTCGGCCGTGCGCTCGACCACCTTCTGGTCCAGTTCGGCATTGAGCTGTTTCAGCTCGGCTTCGCGCGCGGCCACAGTGTCGAGCAGCGTGTCGAGGTGACTGGCCAGACGGGCGATCTCCTCGCCACCCTCGACCGCACCGGTGCGCGCCGAGGGGTCGCCTTTCTCGACGGCGCCGATGGTGGCGTCCATCCGCTCGATCGGTCTGAAGATGCTGCGCGCACCGCGCAGCGACAGCACGACGCCGGCCGCCATGATGAGCGCGAACAGCCCGATCAGCGCCGCCAGGATGTTCTGCTTCACCTCGCGGAAGGGCGCTTCGAGAAAGCCGACGTAGAGCATGCCGATGCGCCGGTCGTCGCCATCGACCACCGGCTCATAGCCCGACACATACCAGTCGTTCACGACGAAGGCGCGGTCCAGCCAGCGCTCGCCGTTGTCGAGCACGCGGTGGCGCACCGCCGCCGATACGCGCGTGCCGAGCGCGCGGTCACCGCCGAACATGCGCACATTGGTGGCGATGCGCACATCGTCGAGAAAGAGCGTGGCGGTGCCGCGCGAGCCCAGCGGCAGTGCGCCGTCGTTGTAGACGAGGTCGTTGATGGTGTCGACGAAATCGAGATTGCGGTTCAGCAACTGACCGCCCTCGAGCACGCCGATCTGTTCGCCCTGCGCGTCGAGTATCGGCACCGCGATGTGGATCACCATGCCGCGGTCTTCCTCGCTGCGCGGATCGGGTCGGGCGTTGGTGGTCGGTACGATGGCGAGGCGGGCGCGCTCCAGCAGCGGCGGGCTGATCGCTTCGAGCCGAGCGGCGTCGAACACCGACAGCACGACCTTGGCGTCGCCTGCGAGCGCACCGCGCACCACCGGCCAGTCGGTGCGCGTCTCACCGGGCTTCGCGCCGTTGGATGCTGCACGCACCCGCCCCTCGCGATCGAGCACGTACAGATAGTCGAAGTGCTGCGAGCTCGCTTGAGCGCCCAGCAGCGCGCCGAGCTTCGCCGGGTTGTCGAGCACGCTGCGCAGCCTGCCCGATGCGGCGAGACCGGCAATCGCCTGTTTCTGGCCATCGAGTACGCGGTCGAAATACTGGCGCGCGATGGTCAGTTCGGCATTCACCTTGTAGATGAGCAGCTGGTCGTAGGCCGAATTGCCCCAGTGCACGACCAGCCCGATCAGCAGCGGCAGCATCAGCAATGGCGGCGCCAGCACCAGCATGACCAGCCGGGTGCGCACCGAACCGCGACGCAGGGAGTGGATGAATCGCATCCGGCGATGCTACTTCAGGCCTCGGGTTTGCGCTGCCGCCCGCTACACTCGCGCCTTTCGTCCATCCGCCCTCCCCGTCCATGCATGTCGACGTGATCGTGATCGGCGCCGGCGCGGCCGGCCTGATGTGTGCCGCCACTGCGGGAAGCCGCGGCCGCAGCGTGCTGCTGATCGACCACTATCCGAAGCTGGCCGAAAAGATCCGCATTTCAGGCGGCGGCCGCTGCAATTTCACCAACCGCGACCTCCGGCCGGACTGCTTCCTGTCGCAGAACCCGCATTTCTGCCGCTCGGCGCTGTCGCGCTACACGCCGCGCGATTTCGTCGCGCTGGTCGAGCGGCACGGCATCCGCTACCACGAGAAGACGCTGGGCCAGCTGTTCTGCGACGACAGTTCGCAGCAGATCATCGACCTGCTGAAGGCCGAGTGCGACATGGTCGGCGTGCGCTGGCAGCAGCCGTCGGCGGTGCTGGGCGTGACGCGCGAAGGCGATCTGTTCCGCGTCGATACCGACCAGGGCGTGCGCTTCGGCGCCTCGCTGGTGATCGCCACCGGCGGGCTCACGGTGCCCAAGATCGGCGCCACGCCCTTCGGCTACAAGGTGGCCGAGCAGTTCGGCCTCAAGGTGGTGTCGCCCAAGCCGGCACTGGTACCGCTGGCGCTGGACCCGGACTGGCTGGCCCGCTTCGGCGAACTGTCCGGCGCCTCCTTCGATTCGATCGCGTCCTGCGACGGCCCGGAATTCCGCGAACAGACCCTGCTCACCCACCGCGGCCTGTCCGGTCCGGCCATCCTGCAGGCTTCGAGCTATTGGCAGCAGGCGGGCGGCCGCGAGCCGGTACGCATCGACCTGCTGCCGGACGTGGACGACGCGGAAGGCTGGCTGCAATCGGCGCGTGCCGGCCGGCAGACACTGGCTGGACTGCTGGCGGAACACCTGCCGAAGCGCTTCGCCCAGCAGTGGGTGGATTTCGAAGGCGGCGGCCGATGGGACAGCGCACTGGTCGAGCTGCCCCGCGCTGCGCTGGCCGACATCGCGGCGAAGCTCAAGGGCTGGGCGCTGCATCCGTCCGGCACACTCGGCTACAACAAGGCGGAAGTGACGCTGGGTGGTGTCGATACGCGTGACCTCGACCAGAAGACGATGGCCGCTCGCCGGGTACCCGGCCTGCACTTCGTCGGCGAGGTGGTCGATGTGACCGGCTGGCTCGGCGGTTACAACTTCCAGTGGGCCTGGTCGTCGGGCTGGTGCGCCGGTCAGGCCGCCTGAGCGCGCCCTGTGCAGTTCAGCGGGCGAACGGGAAGAACACCGGCACCAGCAGCAGTACGGTCGCCCCATAGGCGACGCTGATCGGCAGGCCGACACGTACGAAATCCAGCATGCGGTAGCGCCCAGGCGAATAGACCATCAGATGGGTCTGGTAGCCGAAAGGGATCAGGAAGCCGGCACTGGCGCCGTACAGCACGGCCATCACGAAGGGCATCGGGTCGGCGTCGAAGGCGCGCGCGGTCGACAGTGCGATCGGAAAGGCCAGCGCGGCAGCGGCGTTGTTGGTCACCAGTTCGGTCAGGATGACCGTCAGCAGATAGATGCCGATGAAGGCGCCCACCACGCCGTGACCGTCGTACAGCGCACGCAACGCGCCGGTCATCAGTTCCGCGGCGCCGCTGTTCTCCAGCACCTGGGCGATGGCCAGCGACGAGCCGATGGTAAGCACCAGGTCGAACGGAAAGCGTCGCCGCATTTCGCCCAGCGTCAGCAGACCGCTGACCACGAGGCCACCGAGCAGCAGCAGCAGGCCGGTGAACAGCGGCACGATTTCCAGACCGGACAGCGCGATCACCGCTGCGAAGGCGCCCAGCGTGAGCCGGCTCTGCAGCGGCGTGAGCCGCGGTCGCACGGTGCCGCCGACCAGATGGAAGTTGCGGTCGATGTTGCGGTGATTGGCGAAATCGGGGCCGACCGCCAGCAGCAGGCTGTCGCCGACGTGCAGCGGCACGCGCCCGAGCTGGCCGGTCAGGCGCTTGTCGCCGCGGCGTATGCCGACCACGCCAGCGTCAAACATGGTGCGGAAATCAACTTCGCGCAACGTCTTATTCGCCAGTTCCGACTGGCTGGACACCACCACTTCGAGCAGGTTGGAGCGCAGCAGCGAACCCGCCTCGACGCCGAACACCTGCAGGCCGTCGAAGCGCTGCAGCGCGGCCATCTTGTCCACCTCGCCGGTGAAAATGAGCACGTCGCCCGACTCGATCACCTCGGTCGGCGCGACCGGCGAGATGAGCCTGCCGTCGCGCATGATTTCGAGCAGGAACAGGCCTTCGAGATTGCGCAGCCTGTTCTGCTCGATGCTGCGGCCGATCAGCGACGACGCCGGCTCGACCCGCGCTTCCAGAAAATAGGCCTGCTGCAGTTCGCGGTCGTTCGCCGCGTGCCGCGGCAGCAGGCGCACGCTCAGTGCCAGCACCGCCACGCACACCAGCGCCACTGGCACGCCGACCCAGCTCGGGTCGAACATGCCCAGCGGCTTCATGCCGGCATTCACCATCAGCGAACTGACCACCAGATTGGTCGAGGTACCGACCAGCGTCGTGACGCCGCCGACGATGGCGGCGAAGGAGAGCGGGATCAGCAACAGCGAGGCCGGGTGATGACGCTGCTTGGTCACCACGCCGAGCAGCGCACCCACCACCGCGGTGTTGTTCAGGAAGGCGGAGAACAGCGTGGTGACCGAGGTGAAGCGCACGACCGCCCAGCCGGGCGAGCCGCGCAGCAGCCGGTCGGACACGCGCTCCAGTATCGGCGAGCGCTCGATCACCAGCGACACCAGCAGCAGCATGACCAGCATGGCCAGCGCCGGATTGGTGTAACTGGCCAGCCAGGCCTTCTGGTCGAGCAAACCGGCCAGGTAGTAACTGGTGGCCAGCCCGGCGAACAACGGTGCCGGCGGGATACGCCCATGCACCAGCAGTGCGAGCAGCAGGCCGATGGAGGCGAGAACCAGCCAGGCGGTCATGACAGGGAACTCAGGCGCCGAGCCCCCAGGCCGCGAAGTGCGGGTTGGCGAAATCCGCTTTGCCGTAGCTGAACGGCGAGCCGTCGACCTGCTCGATGCGGCCACCGGCGGCGACCAGCACCGCGTGTCCGGCGGCGATGTCCCATTCCATCGTGCGGCCGAGGCGCGGATAGACGTCTGCTTCGCCGGCCGCGACCAGGCAGATCTTCAGCGACGAGCCGGCATTGCGCAGGTCGGCCACCTTGCGTCCGGCGAGGTAGGCGTCGAGCGCGGCCGCGTCGCCGTGCGAACGGCTGGCCACCACGGTGAGACCTTCGGCTGGCGGCACGCGACAGCGGATTTCGCGCGCGCCATCGGCATCCTCCAGCCAGGCGCCGACGCCGGCGATGCCGGAGAACAGGCGGCCCAAGGCCGGCGCCAGCACGACCCCGAGCACCGGCTGACCGTTTTCGATCAGCGCGATGTTGACCGTGAATTCGCCGTTGCGGTTGATGAACTCTTTCGTGCCATCCAGCGGATCAACCAGCCAGAAAGGCGCGCCATCCGCAGGGCGCTGACCAGCTTCGGTCGACTCTTCAGACACGATGAAAATATCCGGTGTCAGCGCCTTCAAGCGGGCAACGATCACCTCATCCGCCTTCTTGTCGGCTTGCGTAACCGGCGAATTATCTGATTTATCAGTAACTTCAAAGTCAGTCGCATACACATCCATCACGCACTTGCCCGCATCCCGGACGATGTCCAGCAGCGCCATGTGCAAGGTTTTCAGTTCGGCGACGTCCTTCATGTTCTCTCCTGACAAGCCAAGTTGTCCGTCGGTTTAACGGCCACTAAATAATTAATGCACATCATCTGCGCACTGAATGCTTGTACTCTACATGACGGATGACAACCCTGTCCGTGAAGAATGGACGCTAGAAACCTGCCTGCCGAAGAGTTGAACGAACGCCGCCGCGAAGCCGTCAGGCTGCGCCTGGCCGGCATGACCGTGGCCGCGGTGTCGGCCGCGGTGCGTCTGAGCGCGCCTACGGTCATCGCCGCCCACAAGGCCTATCTGGCCGGCGGCTGGGATGCGGTGCTGCTGCGCCGGCGCGGCCGCACCGCCGGCAGCGGCCGCAAGCTTGACGCCACGGTCGAGCGCACGCTGCTGACCGCCATGGTCGGACACCTCCCCGATGCGCTCGGCCTGCCGCAGCGACTGTGGAGCGACGAGGCGGTCGCTGCCTGGTTCGTGCAGCAGGGTCTGTCGGTACCGCCGCGGCGCAGCCTGGGGCGATACCGCGCTGGCTGGGGCCTGCAGCCCGTGCTGTCCGACGACGACGATCGGCAGGTGCACGCGCTGATGAAATCGGTCGCGCGCGACCACGACCCCTTCTGGTGCGGCGTCCTGCCGGGCACCGCTGCCGGGCGCCGTCACTGGCTGCTGTTCGCGCGCGGAAGCCGCGGCCAGCTGCACTGGGCGGCATGCCCACACGTGCCGGAAGCCGACGACTGGACACGCTTCTGGCAACGCCTCGCTGCCGAACGGCAGCGGCCGGTGCACCTGTTGCTGAGTGGCCTGACGCTGACACCGGGTGGCGAACTGGACCGCTGGATGTCGGCACAGACGCCACCGATACGCTGGACTGCGCTGCCGATGTCACCGACCGTGACGTCCGCCGCAGCCCGGTCGTCGAATCCGCCGCAAGTCGTGACGCGCTCGAACGCGCCCATCGCGGCTGCGCCCCATCATTCCGCGATCAAACAGAGAGCGCCCATGCAGACCACACCCGAAGTGATCGATCCCGACACCCTGACCCACCTGCAGCGACTGGAGGCCGAGAGCATCCACATCATGCGCGAGGTGGTGGCCGAGGCCGAAAACCCGGTCATGCTCTACTCCATCGGCAAGGACAGCGCGGTCATGCTGCACCTGGCGATGAAGGCCTTCTACCCGGCGGTGCCGCCCTTCCCGCTGCTGCACGTGGACACCACGTGGAAGTTCAAGGCGATGTACCAGTTCCGCGACGAAATGGCGAAGAAGCTGGGCATGGACCTCATCGTGCATATCAACCAGGACGGCGTCGCCAAGGGCATCAACCCGTTCACCCACGGCTCGGCCATCCACACCGACATCATGAAGACCGAGGGCCTGAAGCAGGCACTCGACAAGTACGGTTTCGACGTCGCCTTCGGCGGCGCCCGCCGCGACGAGGAAAAGTCGCGCGCCAAGGAGCGCGTGTTCTCCTTCCGTACCGCGCAGCACCGCTGGGACCCGAAGAACCAGCGGCCGGAGCTGTGGAATCTGTACAACGCACGCAAGCACAAGGGCGAATCAATCCGCGCCTTCCCGATCTCGAACTGGACCGAGCTCGACATCTGGCAGTACATCTACTTGCAGAACATCCCCATCGTGCCGCTCTACTTCTCGGCGCCGCGCCCGGTGGTCGAGCGCGACGGCACCCTCATCATGGTGGACGACGAACGCATGCCGCTGCGCGCAGGCGAGGTGCCGATGACGAAGAACGTCCGTTTCCGCACCCTGGGCTGCTACCCGCTGACCGGTGCGGTGGAGTCGAATGCATCCTCGCTGACCGAAATCATCCAGGAAATGCTGCTGACCAAGACCTCAGAGCGCCAGGGTCGCGTGATCGACCACGATTCCGCCGGTTCGATGGAAAAGAAGAAGCAGGAAGGGTATTTCTGATATGGCACACGTTTCCGACCTCATCGCCCAGGACATCGGCGCCTACCTGAAGCAGCACGAGCACAAGAGCCTGCTGCGCTTCATCACCTGCGGCAGCGTCGATGACGGCAAGAGCACGCTGATCGGCCGCCTGCTGTACGAGTCGAAAATGCTGTTCGAGGACCAGCTGGCGGCGCTCGAAGCGGACTCGAAGAAGGTGGGCACCCAGGGCGGTGACCTCGACTTCGCGCTGCTGGTCGACGGCCTGGCCGCCGAACGCGAGCAGGGCATCACGATCGACGTCGCCTACCGTTTCTTCTCGACCGACCGGCGCAAGTTCATCGTCGCCGACACGCCGGGGCACGAGCAGTACACCCGCAACATGGTCACTGGCGCCTCGACCGCCGATCTGGCCATCATCCTGGTCGATGCGCGCCACGGCGTGCAGACGCAGACCCGCCGCCACAGCTTCCTGGTGTCGCTGATCGGCATCAAGCGCGTCGTCGTCGCCATCAACAAGATGGATCTGGTCGGCTATTCGGAGGCCACCTTCCGCCGCATCCTCGACGACTACCGCGCCTTCGCCGCCCAGCTCGGGCTGGAGGACATCGTCGCGATACCGATGTCGGCGCTGAAGGGCGACAACATCACGTCACAGAGCGAACAGATGGGCTGGTACCACGGCCCGACGCTGATGGGCTATCTGGAAACGGTCGAGGTCGACCAGAAGCGCCGGCTCAAGGGCCCCTTCCGCCTGCCGGTGCAGTGGGTCAATCGCCCCAATCTCGATTTCCGCGGCTTCGCCGGCACCATCGCCAGCGGCGTGATCGAACCGGGCGCAGCCATCCGTGTGCAGCCATCCGGCCGCACCAGCACGATCAAGCGCATCGTCACCGCCGACGGCGACCTGCCGCGTGCCATCGCCGGTCAGTCGGTCACGCTGGTACTGGACGACGAGGTCGACATTTCGCGCGGCGACGTGATCTCGCACAAAGACGCGCCGGCCGAAGTGGCCGACCAGTTCGAAGCCACGCTGGTGTGGATGCAGGACGAGCCGATGATGCCCGGCCGCGCCTATCTGATGAAGATCGGCACGCGCACGGTCACCGCCACGGTCACCGACATCAAGCACAAGGTGAATGTGAATACGCTGGAACATCTGGCGGCCAAACAGCTGGCGTTGAACGAGATTGCAGTGGTGAAGCTCGGCATTGACCGGCCGGTCGCCTTCGACCCCTACGAATCGGTGCGCGAAACCGGCGGTTTCATCCTGATCGACCGCATCAGCAACGCGACCATAGGCGCCGGCATGCTGCGTTTCGCGCTGCGCCGCTCGCACAACATCCATGTGCAGCACGTCGATGTGGACAAGGCGACCCGTGGCGCGATGAAGGGCCAGAAACCCTGCGTGCTGTGGTTCACCGGTCTGTCCGGCGCCGGCAAATCGACGCTGGCCAACCAGCTCGAAAAGCGTCTGAATGCGCTCGGCCGTCACACCTATCTGCTCGATGGCGACAACGTGCGCCACGGCCTGAACAAGGATCTGGGCTTCACCGAGGCCGACCGCGTCGAGAACATCCGTCGCGTCGCCGAGGTGGCCAAGCTGATGGTGGACGCCGGCCTGATCGTGCTGACCGCCTTCATTTCGCCCTTCCGCTCGGAGCGCCGCATGGCGCGTGGTCTGCTGGAGGACGGCGAATTCATCGAAATCTTCGTCGACACGCCGATCGCGGTGGCCGAGGAACGTGATCCGAAGGGGCTTTACAAGAAGGCGCGACGCGGCGAGATCAAGAACTTCACCGGCATCGATTCGCCCTACGAAGCGCCGGAGAACGCGGAAATCCGCATCGACACCAGCGGCCGCGACATCGAACAGACGGTCGATGAAATGATGCAGCGCCTGCGCGATCTGGGCATCCTGATCGACGCCTGACGCCGGCAGTCGCCGCTATCAGCCAGTGAGCGCGCTGCGCCGTGCAGCGCGCTGCAGCGCGTCGATGCAGACCGTCACCCGTTCGCGCGCAGCGCTCAGACTGAGCGCTGCGGCCTGTGCTCCAGCCGCGTCGCCACGCTGCAGGCAATCGATGATGTCGGCGCCCAGTTCGTGCAGTTCACGGTGCGCCACATCGAGGCGCCGATACTCGTCGAGGCTGCCGTAGCGCTGTTCGCCCTCGGCGTGGAACCACAGTCCGAAGCGGCATTGCGTCGGGTCACGCACCTCGACGTCGCTCAGGCGCGCCGTCTGGCCGGCGGCGATCGCCAGCACGTCGTCAGCCCAGCGATTGAAGTCGCGTATCGCGGTAAATAGCGGCCTGTCGTCGATATCCCAGCTGAAATCCCGCCATTCCGTCCACCGCGGGTCCGGCACCCAGGCCGCCAGCCAGGGCAGCAGATCGGCCGCCGGCATCGGTCGCGCGATGCCGTAGCCCTGCACCTGGTGACAGCCCAGACGCATCAGCAGCAGCCCGTGCTCCGCAGTCTCGACACCTTCGGCCACCGATTCCCGACGCAGCGCGCGCGCCAGCGCGATGACCGCCTGCACGACCTCGAAATCGTCCTCGTCGTCCAGCATGTCGAGTACGAAGGACTTGTCTATCTTGACGACGTCGACCGGCAGCCGGCGCAGATAGCCCAGCGAGGCGTAGCCGACACCGAAGTCGTCGATTGCCACCCGCACGCCCAGTCGACGGATGTCGCTGACCACGTTGGCGGCGCGCTCGATGTCGTTCAGCGCCACCGATTCGACCACCTCGATCTCGAGCACGCGACGCGGCAGTTGCGGCTGTTCGGCCAGCAGTTCGGCCAGCCGCATGACGAAGCCCGGCGCCAGCAGATGCGGGGCTGAAATATTGACCGACACGCTGAAGTGCGCACCGGCCGCCCACCAGGTCGCCAGATGGCGCAGCGCGTCGCGGATCACCCACTCGCCGAGACGGTGGATCTCCAGATCGTTGTCGATCAGTGGCAGGAAGCTGTCCGGCGACAGCAGGCCTTCCTCCGGGTGCTGCCAGCGCACCAGCGCTTCGGCACTGACCATGCGCCCTTCGCGCATATCGATGCGCGGCTGGAAGTACAGCCTCATTTCGCCGCGCGTGATCGCCTCGCCGATGCGCTCCTTGCGGCGCAGGCGTTCGACCGATTCCTGGCTGTGCTCGAAATCGAACAGCCGGTAGCAGCGCCCGCCGGCTTGCTTGGCCGCGTACATGGCCTGGTCCGCGTGGCGCAGCAGCGCGTCGGCCTCGCTGTCGTTGAGCGGGTAGAGCGTGACGCCGATGCTGGCCGGCGTGCTCACTTCCTCGCCGGCGAGATGCAGCGGCTCGGCCAGCGCGGCCAGCATGCGTTCGAGACAGGCTTCCATCTCGCCGACATCGCCGAGCGAACCGAGCAGCACGACGAATTCGTCGCCGCCCAGCCGCGCCACCGTGTCGTCCATGCGCACCGACGCGCTGAGGCGGTGCGCGATGGCCTGCAGCAGTTCGTCACCGGCTTCGTGGCCGAGCCGGTCATTGACCGCCTTGAATTCGTCGAGGTCGAGCACGCATACCGCGAGCAGCTTGTCCTGGCGGCGGGCGCGCGCCATGGCCTGGGTCAGGCGATCCTCCAGCAGCAGCCGGTTGGCCAGACCGGTCAGCGGGTCGTGCGTGGCCTGCCAGCGCAGGCGCTCCTGCATGCGGTGGCGGTCGGTGGCGTCACGGAACACGACCACCGCACCGCAGACGCCGCCCTGCGCATCGCGTATCGGCGCGGCCGAGTCCTCGACCACACGCTCCTCGCCACTGCGCGACACCAGCAGCGTTTCGCCTTCCAGCGGCGTCACGACCTGCTGGCGCAGCACCTCGATCGCCGGATCGGGACGCGGCTGTCGGGTGACGCCGTCGACCAGGCGCAGCACCTCCGCCAGCGGTCGGCCCGCCGCCTCGTCGTTGGACCAGCCGGTCAGGTGCTCGGCAACCGGGTTCAGGAAATCGATGCGGCCGTCCTCACCGGTGGAGATCACCGCATCGCCGATCGACAACAGGGTGACGCGCAACCGCTCCTTCTCCGCCGACAGATTCCGCTCCAGCCGGATCCGGGCCGAAATGTCGCGCAGCGTCCACAGCGCCCCCTGCTGCGCGTCGCCGACGCGGATGGGCAGGAAATCGCGCTCGATCACGCGGCCGTCCTTCAGGTGCACGCGCTCGCCGATCACTGCCTCGCCGCGCTGCGCGATGTCGAGTGCACGCTGCACACCGGCCGCACCGTCGGCGAACAGCGCCTGCGCGTCGATCAGCAGGTCCTCGCGTCGCCGACCGATGAAGTCGGCCGGATCTCCCGACACCGACAGCAGATCGCAGAAAGCGTGGTTGCACAGTGCGATACGCCCGTCTGCATCCTCCATCACGACGCCGATGTACATCTGCGCGAGCAGGCTGTAGAGGCGCGATCGCTCGAGCGCGAGGCCGGCTTCGGCGTTCTTCAGCGGCGTGATGTCGGTGTGGGTGCCACTCATCCGCCGGGCGTGTCCGCCGGGGTCGCGCACCGCCGATCCGCGCGACATGATCCAGCGCCAGCCGCCGTCGCGATGTCGTACGCGAATGATGATTTCGTAGACCGGGATGCGCCCTTCGAGATAGTCGTTGATGCGATCGAGAAGGCGCGGCAGATCATCCGGATGAACGCGATCGAGAAAGGCGTCGGGACGATTGCCCAGCTCGTCGTCGGAATAGCCGAGCATCTGCTTCCAGCGCGGCGAGTAATAGACATCGTTACTCGCCAGGTCCCAGTCCCACACGCCGTCGTTCGAGCCCTTGACGGCGAGCTCGAGCCGCTCCTGAGTCTGCTGCAGCACGCGGTCGTTGCGCATCAGCGTATCGAGCGTGTCGTTGATGCCGTCGAACAGGTGACCGAGTTCGTCCTGGCGGCGATGCGACAGACGCTGCGACAGATCGCCTTCACGCACCCGCTCGAACAGGCCGCGTGCGCGGCGCAGGTCCGCGGTCAGACCGCGCGCCAACAGCATGGCCAGCAGGGTGCCGATAACGATGGCCGTCAGCGCATAGAGCGCACCATCGAGCACTGCGCGCTGCAGCGCAACCGCCTCGCTCTGGTGGTTGCGTGCGATGCGCACCCAGCCGACCAGCCGGTCGCCGTAGTGCACGGGCGCCAGCGCGTCGCTCAGTTCCGCCGTCTGCTGCAACAGCCGCGCACCTTGGCCCACGCCCGCAGAAAGAGCGGACAGGCTGAGCGTGTCCGACAACACCGTACCGCTGCGCTCGGCCTCGGTATGGACCAGCACCCGGCCGTCAGGATCCAGATACATCGCGTATTCGATGCCGGGCGAACTGCGCACGCTCTGCAGCAGCTCGTCGAGGCCGGCGAGATCGTTCGCCAGCACCCATTCCCGGCCGCTGCGTGACAGCAGTTCGACCTCGGCCAGCAACGCCTCGCGCGACTGTGCCAGCAGCACCTCGCGCTCACGGCGAACCAGATCGCTGACGAAGAACGAAATCAGCACCGCGTGCAGCACGGCGATCGACAACACCAGCCGACGCGTCAGCGATGCCGTAAACAGCGTGCGCAGTCGGGCGGTGAAGGTAGCGGCGAGCGTCATGGTCCGATCGGGCCTATCAATTCCGCGTAGCGGGCGAGCATCGCCTTCACCGGCGCGTAGCGGGCATCGGTCGCCGGTTCGAAGCCGGCAATCTCGGCATTGACCAGCAGCCGCCGCCCTTCGTCGGTCGCCGCCAGACCGAACAGGAACTGCGCAACACGTTCGACCAGTTCAGGCTCCAGATCCGCCCGCGCCATCAGGCTGTTGTTCGGAAGGTTGTCGGTAACCCAGGCGACCTCGAGCTGGGCAGCGAGCTCCGGGTAGTCCTTCTGGAACGCACGCCAGGGCGGCGGCCAGGTTGCACCAGCGTCAACCAGGCCACGCGCCACGTTCAGGATACTGGATTCCTGCGAGCCGACCGTCCTGACGTCGAGCTGGCGAGCGACGTCGAGACCCGCCTCGCGCAGATGCAGCAGCGGCAGCATGCAGGCCGCCACCGCGGTGCGCGACGGACAGCTGAAGGTCGCCCCGCGCAGGTCGAGCGGCTGCCTGATCGGACTGTCGCGACGCCGCAGTATCAGGCCATGAAAGTCCTCGTCGCCAGACACCTTGCCGAAGACGCGGTAGGCAGGCGCCGCGACCGAGACCGTCTGATAGGGATTGGGCAATGCCAGATCGAGCGTCCGCTCGCGCAGCTTGCGTTCGTAATCCGCGTAGTCACGCGAGGCCTCCAGACGGATCACGACATCGGGCAGCGCTTCGTTGAGCGCTTCGACGATAGGGCCGTAGAGCGCCATCAGACGCCCGGGGTTGTGCAGAGGGTGCACGCCGAAGCTGAGGCGACGCAACTGCGGCACCGCATCGGCTCGTGCGTACTCGGGCCGCTGCACAACCGGCGCGTCGTCGGCACAGCCGGAAAGCAGCGAAACGGCAATTGCGCCCAGTAAAGCGCGCACGCTGCGGCGCAACGTTTCGACGTATCGCCGCTGCATTCGAGCGGCTTCAGGCACCGTCGCAGTTATCAAGTGGTCTCCTGTTCCGCGTCCACGTCAGTGCACATCATGCATTCACTTTGTACCGGATAACGTCAGTCCGTGAGCCGTACTGAAGCGTTGCCGGCAATCGCTGCTTACGTGCAAACAATGCATCAGTGAAAATACCATTTGCGTCGCGCGCGCTATTCCCGTATAAGCACGTCTGTAGGTGATTTCAAGCATGAACGTGTTGTGCGTCGGTTCTCGATTTTCAAGTCAGTACTCCGCTTGCCATATTCCCCTTGAGGTTTCCCTGCGCTACGGTCTTCGCGTGTCGCGATGACTTGTTCAAAACTACGTATTCAAAGGAATTCAAAAATGGCAACTGGTACTGTCAAGTGGTTCAATGACGCCAAGGGTTTCGGTTTCATCTCCCCGGACGACGGCGGTGAAGACCTGTTCGCGCACTTCTCCGCGATCCAGGGCAACGGCTTCAAGTCGCTGCAAGAAAACCAGAAGGTGTCGTTCGAAGTGACCCGCGGCCCGAAGGGTCTGCAGGCCTCCGAAATCAAGCCGCTCTGATTCTTCAGACGGTTGAGATCGCCGCAAGGCGATCCGCACTGAAAGAAAGCGCACCTCACGGTGCGCTTTTTTTTCGCCCCTAGCCCTCGTCCGGCAAATGGTGCAGGCGAAAAAAAAGCCCCGCCGAAGCGGGGCTTCCTGCTGCAGCGCCGATTACTTTTCCTTGGCGTGCGCAGCGAACTTCAGCCAGGTATCGACCACCGTGTCCGGGTTCAGCGACACGCTCTGGATGCCCTCGTCCATCAGCCACAACGCGAAATCCGCGTGGTCGGACGGGCCCTGACCGCAGATGCCGACATACTTGCCCAGACGGTTGGCGGTACGGATCGCCATCGACAGCAGCATCTTGACCGCGGGGTCGCGCTCGTCGAAGGCGCCAGCCACCAGGCCGGAATCGCGGTCCAGACCCAGCGTGAGCTGGGTCAGGTCGTTCGAGCCGATCGAGAAGCCGTCGAAGTGCTCGAGGAACTGTTCGGCCAGCAGCGCGTTGGACGGGATCTCGCACATCATGATCAGGCGCAGGCCGTTCTCGCCGCGCTTCAGCCCGTGCTCGCCGAGCAGCTTCACCACTTCGGCCGCCTCGCCGACGTTGCGGACGAAGGGCACCATCAGTTCGACGTTGGTCAGACCCAGCTCGTCGCGCACGCGACGCATCGCGCGGCACTCGAGCTCGAAGCAGTCGCGAAAGCTGTGCGCGATATAGCGCGACGCACCGCGGAAGCCCAGCATCGGGTTCTCTTCGTCCGGCTCGTAGATGTCGCCGCCGAGCAGCTTCTTGTACTCGTTCGACTTGAAGTCGGACAGGCGCACGATGACCGGCTTCGGCCAGAAGGCGGCGGCGATGGTGGCCACGCCTTCGACCAGCTTGTCCACGAAGAAGGCTTCCGGATTCGCGTAACCGCGGGCGCGACGGCGGATTTCCTCGCGCAGGCGGGCCGGCGCCTGGTCGATCTCCAGAATCGCCTTCGGGTGAATGCCGATCGTGTTGTTGATGACGAACTCGAGCCGGGCCAGACCGACGCCGGCGTTCGGCAGCTGGCAGAAATCGAAGGCCAGTTCCGGGTTGCCGACGTTCATCATCACCTTGAGGTCGAGGTCGGGCAGATTGGACAGGTCGGAGGTGACCACTTCGAAGTCCAGGCGGCCGCGATAGATGTTGCCGGTATCGCCCTCGGCGCAGCTGGCGGTGACTTCCTCGCCTTCGGTCAGCGTTTCGGTTGCGTCGCCGCAGCCGACAATGGCCGGAATGCCCAGTTCGCGGGCGATGATGGCCGCGTGGCAGGTACGGCCGCCACGGTTGGTGACGATGGCCGCCGCCTTCTTCATGACCGGTTCCCAGTTCGGATCGGTCATGTCGGTGACGAGCACGTCACCGGCCTGCACCTTGTCCATTTCGGCTGCGCTCTCGACGATGCGCACCGGGCCGGCGCCGATCTTCTGGCCGATGGCGCGGCCGCTGGCCAGCACCTTGCCGTACTGCTTCAGGCGGAACTTCTGCTGCGACATGCCGGACTCGTGCGACTTCACGGTTTCCGGTCGCGCCTGCAGGATGTAGAGCTGGCCATCGACGCCGTCCAGGCCCCATTCGATATCCATCGGACGCGCGTAATGCGCTTCGATGGTCATCGCGTAGCGCGCCAGTTCGAGCACCTGTTCGTCGGTCAGCGAGAAGCGCTGGCGGTCGGTGTCGGTCACGTCCACCGTCTGCACGCTGCGACCGGCCGCTGCGGTTGCCGCGAACTCCATCTTGATCATCTTGCTGCCGAGGGTACGGCGGATCACCGCCGGACGGCCCTGGGCCAGCATGGGCTTGTGCACGTAGAACTCGTCCGGATTGACCGCGCCCTGCACCACCGTTTCACCCAGACCGTAGCTGGAGGTGATGAACACGACGTCGCGGAAACCGGATTCGGTATCCAGCGTGAACATGACGCCGGCCGCACCCTTGTCCGAGCGCACCATGCGCTGCACGCCGGCCGACAGCGCGACACCCGCGTGCATGAAGCCTTTGTGCGCGCGGTAGCTGATCGCGCGGTCGTTGTAGAGCGACGCGAACACCTCGCGGATCGCGTGCAGCACGTTGTCGATGCCGGAAATGTTCAGGAAGGTTTCCTGCTGGCCGGCGAAGGAGGCGTCCGGCAGATCCTCGGCAGTGGCCGAACTGCGCACCGCGAAAGAGCCGTTGCCGGCGGCGTCGAGCTGCGCATAGAAGCTGCGGATATCGGCTTCGAGCTGGGCCGGGAACGGGGTGTCCATCATCCACTGACGGATCTGCGCGCCGGTACGGGCCAGCGCATTGACGTCATCGACATCCAGCGCCTCGAGGGCCGCGTGGATGCGATCGGCCAGGCCGTCCTGCGCCAGAAACTCGCGGAAGGCTTCAGCCGTGGTGGCAAAACCTCCGGGTACGCGCACGGACTTCGGGAGCTGGCTGATCATTTCGCCCAGCGACGCATTCTTGCCACCGACGCTTTCGACGTCGGTCATGCGCAGCTGTTCGAACGGGATGACGTAGCGAGACATGGGTATCCTCTCTTGAACATGGGGCGATCGCTTGTTGCGGCGACCGTGTACTTTCCTGTCGCACCGGGTGGGTGCGCGGGAAGCCGGCATTCTAGTTAAAGTCGCTGTTGCGCTGCGGAAATTTTTCCGTCCAACGTGATGTTTACGTTCTGATTCCTGAGCAAATGGCCATGAGAACCGTCTTCTTCATCTCCGACAGTACCGGCATCACCGCAGAAACCCTGGGCCGTAGCCTGCTCTCCCAGTTCGAGGGCATGAAATTCCGGCAAACCCGTGTTCCCTTCGTCGATTCGGTCGATAACGCGCTCGATTGCGTCGAACGGATGACCGAAGCCAAGATGCGCGACGGCGAGCGGCCCATCGTCGTCACTTCGATCGTCAATGCCGAGGTGGCGCGCACGGTGCGCCAGGCCGATGCGCTCTTCCTCGACATGTTCGAGCACTTCGTCGGCCCTCTCGAAGAAGAGCTGGGCCAGGCGGCGAACCACAATGTCGGCCGCCAGAAAGGCATGGAAGAAAGCGCCGACTACCAGCGTCGCATCGAGGCGATCAATTTCTCGCTGGCACACGACGACGGGATGTCGCACAAGGAACTGGCGCAGGCGGACGTGATCCTGGTCGGCGTATCCCGCTCCGGCAAGACGCCGACCAGCCTCTATATGGCGATGCAGTTCGGCGTGAAGGTGGCGAACTATCCATTGATTCCTGAGGACTTCGAGCGCAACAAGCTGCCGACCGAGCTGGTGAAATACCGCGCCAAGCTGTTCGGTCTGACCATTTCGCCGGAGCGCCTGTCGCAGATCCGCGAGGAGCGCCGCCGCGGCAGCCACTACGCATCGATCGAGAACTGCCGCTTCGAGGTCGATGCGGCGCAGAAGCTGATGCGCATGGAAGGCATCCGCTGGCTCGACTCGACCCACAAATCGATCGAGGAGATCGCCGCCATCGTGCTGCAGGCGGTACAGGTAGACGAAAACGCCTACTGATGGAGCGAATAGACCGCAACGCTGTCGCGACACGGCAGCGCTGACCACGGCAGGCCCTCCTCGTCGTCCAGCGGTCCGCGCAGCAGGCGGGCGTAGCGCCGTGCCGCGGTCGCCACGTCGTAATCACGGGCGACGTCGGCGCGCGCCTCGCGCCCATAGCGCTCGGCAGTTGCCGCGTCGTCGAGCAGTCCGATCGCCGCATCGCCCAGTGCTGCGGAACTCGCCACCTCCACCAGACATCCGCTCACGCCGTCGCGCAACACCTCGCGCGCAGGCGCGTGTCCCGGCGCAACCACCGCGCACCCGCTTGCCATCGCCTCAAGCGCCGACTGGGAACTCCGGCCCGGGTGCAGATGCACCCTGGACAAAGCCAGCAGAGCACCCCGACGCGCATCTCCCGGGTCTTCGATGAGATCGATACGGGCGATGTCAGCCGCGCTGCCGCTGACCGACGGAAGCGGACGCCCGATCACCAGCACCCGACAATCGGTGCGGGCGCGCAGCACCTGTTCGAGCGCGCCGGCGAGCGCCTGCGCATCGTCCGGGTCGGCCCAATCGTCCATCAGCACGCTGAGCACGGGCTCTCCGCGAAACAGCGGACGGCCGTCCCGGCTGAGCACTTTGCCGACGGCGTGGGACGGGGCGCTGGCAATGCCTTCGTGGATGACATCGATGCGCGAACGCAGCACTTCCGGGTGACGATCGCGCTGCCACCAGCTCGAGCAGACGACGGCGTCGAAGCCGGCTGCGTCGGCCGGATCGGTCCGCTCATCGACATGAAAGACCTGATGCGCCTCGGGAAAGTCGCGCAGCACGCGCGCCGCCGTTCCGGGATCGGTATCCACCAGCACCGCGTGCGGACGCATCGCTGCAGTCGGCAGGCGCATCGACGCCAGATTTGCCGCCGAACGGACCTGCCAGCCCGGCAACTGCGCCCAGTGCGGGATGAGCGGACTGAACCGCCCGCGTACCGCACGTTGTACGACCAGCAGGCGGAATTCGCGCCGCGGAGAACCCTCGGACACGCGGGGAAAGAACACTGATGAGCACACTCGGGCCATGCCAGCCTCCTTCAGTCTGCCTCGCGACGACCCCATGCCGACGCGCCGCCGGAAACAGCGACGCTACACGGGACGATCAAGCTGAAGAATAATGCAAATGTACTAATCCGGCGGCAAATCCGTGGCTGTGGTGCAATAGCTGTCCGTATCAGACTGCTTTTCGCACCATGTTCAACCCCTCCCGCGACCAGGCTCGCCAGTTCTTCATCGACACCTGGGCCAAGCGCGGCGGTAACCAGCCGCTGACGCAGATGGAAACGCTGGCACTCACCCTGATGGGCCGCCATCCGGAGTACCACGCGCTGCTCGATCAGGGCGAACGCGCACTGACCCGTGAATACCCGCCGGAGCTGGGCGAAACCAACCCTTTTCTGCACCTGTCGCTGCATCTGGCGATCGAGGAACAGCTGGCCATCGATCAGCCGCCCGGCATACGCGCAGCCTTCGAGGCGCAGCGCGCCAGGTTGGGCGACGAGCACGAAGCGCTGCATCGTGTGCTGGACTGCCTCGGCGAGACCATCTGGCGCGCGCAGCGCGATCGCCAGCCGCCGGACGGCGCCGCCTACGTCGCCTGCGTGCGAGCCGGTCTGGACGACTGACGCACCGCAAGCGCTACCATGTGCGCCCTCTATTCCTGCCGCCGCCCGCAATGACCTCGACCGACGCATCTGTTCACACCATAGACTTTCACGGTCAGCCCGCGCTCGAACTGCGCGCGCCCGACGGCGCCACCTGCGTGGTCAGCCTGTTCGGCGCGCAGGTGCTGTCCTGGGTTCCGGCAGGCGGCAAGGAGAGGCTGTATCTGTCACCGCAGGCGCGCTTCGACGGCCGCAGCGCGCTGCGCGGCGGCATTCCGGTCATCTTTCCGCAGTTCGCCGAGCGTGGACCAGGCCCGCGCCACGGTTTCGCGCGCACCCTCGTCTGGCAGGTCGATCAGACCCGCGTATCGAAGGACTTCGCCATCGCGACGCTGCGCCTGACCGACGACGAAGCAACGCGCGCGGTCTGGCCGCACGCCTTTGCGCTGGAGCTGACCGTGGTGATCGGCGGCAACCGGCTTGACCTCGAACTTTCGGTCGAGAACACGGGTGACACCGCCTTCGACTTTGCCGCCGCGCTGCACAGCTATCTGCGCGTCACCGAAGTCGAGAACTGCCGCCTCGAAGGCCTGCGCAACACGCGTTACCTCGATGCCACCGACGGCGACAAGGCGAAGGACGACCGGCTGGACGCACTCATCGTCGAGGACGAGGTCGATCGCCTGTACCGCCGCGCACCCGACACGGTCGTGCTGCACGACGGCTCCCGCGCCTTCGGTTTCCAGAGCGAAGGCTTCCCGGATCTGGTCGTATGGAATCCGTGGGAACACAAGTGCCGGGCGCTGAACGACATGCCCGACCTCGATTTCCGCCGCATGATCTGCATTGAGCCGGCGATCGCCGAGCGCCCGCAGACGCTGGCGGCTGGCGAACAGTGGAGCGGTCGCCACACCATCGTCGCCGCCTGACGGAAAAGACAACGGAAAGAAAAAGGGCACCCGCAGGTGCCCTTTTTGCGTAACGCCGCGGCTCAGCCCAGCGCCTGGCGCACCTGATCCAGCGTCGTCGGATCGTCCAGCGTGGTCAGATCACCCGGATCGCGCCCTTCCGCAATCGCCTGGATAGAACGGCGCAGCATCTTGCCGGAGCGGGTCTTGGGCAGACCATTGACGAACACGACCCGGCCCGGGCGCGCGATCGCGCCGAGCAGGCCATCCACGGTCTGCATCACTTCCTTCTCCAGCTTGGCGCGGTCTTCCGCAGTTGCGGTCCGGGCCGGGTCCTTCACCACCGCAAAAGCCAGCGGCATCTGACCCTTCAGCTGATCGGCGACGCCGACCACGGCAACCTCGGCAATCGCCGAATGCGCCTGGATGGCCTCCTCGATCTCGCGGGTACCGAGGCGGTGACCGGCCACGTTGATCACGTCATCGGTACGGCCGAGGATCTTGTGATATCCGGCCTCGTCGCGGATGCCCCAGTCGAAGGACGAATAGACCAGCGGCGACTTGAACAGCGAGAAATAGGTGCGCACGAAACGGTCGTCGTCGCCCCAGACGGTGGACAGGCAGCCGGGCGGCAGCGGCGGCACGATGCCGACGATGCCCTTCTCGTTCGGACCGCATTCGCTGCCGTCCTCGCGGAAGATGCGCAGGTCGTAGCCATACACCGGCGCCCCTGGCGAACCGAGCTGGATAGGCGTCTTCTCGACGCCCGGCAACTCGCACAGGATGGGCCAGCCGGTTTCAGTCTGCCAGTAGTTGTCGATGACCGGCTTGTCGAGTGCCGTCATCAGCCATTCGTGCGTCGGCTCGTCCAGCGGTTCGCCAGCGAGGAAGATGTGGCGCAGCGACGACAGGTCGTGCTTCTTCAGGTAGGCGGGGTCCTGCTTCTTCAGCACGCGCGCGGCGGTCGGTGCCGAGAACATGACCGACACCTTGTACTTCTCGACCAGGCTCCACCAGATGCCGGGATCGGGGCGCAGTGGCGTGCCCTCGTACATCAGTGTCGCCATGCCGGCGATCAGCGGACCGTAGATGATGTAGGAGTGACCGACCACCCAGCCGATGTCCGAGGTCGTGAACATCGTTTCGCCCGGGTTGCCGCAGTAGATGTGCTTCATCGACGCGGCCAGCGCCACCGCGTAGCCGCCGGTGTCGCGCTGCACGCCCTTCGGCTTGCCGGTGGTGCCCGAGGTGTAGAGGATGTAGGACGGCTCGCTCGACTCCAGCCAGACGCAGGGCACTTTCGCGTCCATGTGCTGTGCGCGCAACGTCGCGTAATCGACGTCGCGGCCCTCGGTGCGCGGGAAATCCTTCTCCAGCCCGCGATCGACCATGAGCACCTTTTGCGGCGGATACTCGGCCAGCGAGCAGGCTTCGTCCAGCAGATGCTTGTAGGGCACGACCTTGCCGCCGCGCATGCCGGCCTCGGCCGACACGATCACCTTGGGTCGGGCGTCATCGATGCGCGTGGCCAGCGACCCGGAAGCGAAGCCGCCGAACACCACCGAGTGGATGGCGCCGATGCGCGCGCACGCCAGCATGGCGAAAGCGGCCTCGGCAATCATCGGCATGTAGATCAGCACGCGGTCGCCGCGGCCCACGCCGAGCGACTGCAGGATGGCTGCTGTGCGCTCGACCTCGCGCTGCAGTTCGGCAAAAGTGTAGGTCTTCTCGGTGTCGGTCTCGGTCGACACGAAGATCAGCGCCGGCGCGTCGGGACGCTGCGCGGCATGACGGTCGACCGCGTTGTGACACAGATTGGTGGTACCGCCGACGAACCACTTGGCAAACGGCGGACGGGAAAAATCGCAGATCTGCTGCGGCGGCGCCTGCCAGTCGATCAGACCGGCCTGCTCGGCCCAGAACTCATCGCGTTTGGCGATGGAGCGGGCACGGAACTCCTTGCTTGCTGACATTCAACTCCTCCAACCCCGCACCACTGTGAATTGACCTGATTGATCTTGTTATTGTGTTTCGCTTGCTTAGCCTGGCTGCTGCTTGCCGAGGAGCGAAGTATCGGCTTCGGCTGCGTGCTCGCGCAAGCAGTCGAGCGGAATGTTGCAGTCGTACTTGACTCCGATCAATTCGAGCAGCGGCAGCAGCCGATAGATCAGCGCCGGCAGTTGCGGCTCGATTTCGGCCTGTGCGCCCGACTTGATCAACAGCAGCGCACGTTCGATGCTGACGATGCCGGCCGTCCAGGCGAATTTCTGCGGCTCGCCGCCGGTACTGCGCACCGCGTTGCCGCCCTCGCGGTGCGCCAGATCGGCGCGCGCCACCGCCAGGCCCAGCATCTGCGACACCGATTCGGCCTGGTCGGCCAGACTATTGGCGACGCCGATGTTCAGGCTGATGCGCAGCGTCTGGCCGCGATACTGCATAGCCGTCGCACCGATCACGCTGCGCATCCGGTTGGCGAACTGTTCCGCGCTCTGCAGGCTGATGTCCGGCGTGATGATGGCGAACTGGCCGTCGCCGATCTGCGAGAAGGTGTCTTCCTTGCGCACTTTCGTGGCGAGCACCTTGGCCAGCTTGCGCATGATCAGGTCGGTCACGTGGCGACCGAAGTTGCGGGTGATCTCGCCGAAGTTGTCGATGCCGACGATCAGTACGCTGACCTGACCGTGGTAGCGCGCCGCCGCCGACATCAGCTGCGCGCCGTGGATTTCCATGTACTGCGGCGTCGCCATGCCCGAATCCGGGTCGATCGGCGACGCGGCGGCCAGCGCCTCACGGCTATCGGCGAGTTCGCGGGAGGTCTTGCTGAGCCGGCTGGCGGATTCGATGCGCGACAGCAGTTCGACCGTGCCGATGCCCTTGGTGATGAAGTCGGTAGCGCCGAGCGCCCGCGCACGCTCACGCGCGGCGTCGTCCTCATCGCCGGAAATCATGATCACCGGAATGTCGGCGATGCGCTGGATGTGCGAGGCGCGGATGCGTTCGAGCAGGCCGTAGCCATCGAGGTGCGGCATGCTCAGATCGGACAGCACGACCTGGATCGAGTCATCGACCAGCAGCGTCGCCCAGCCGGCTTCGCCGTCGGCCTCCTCGCGACACTCGAAGCGGTCGCGGATGCGCTTGATGATGGACGCGCGCACCATGCGCGAGTCGTCTACGACGAGCACCTTGGCGTGCATCACATCATCGCTGGACGGGGAATCACTCATGGGCCGCGCGTCGGCTGGGATGGTCGGACCCGCGATTGTAGGGGAAGCCGGCGCGCTGTCGCGCAACATGTTGGCGGTGTCGGAAAACTTGGCAGATGGGGGCAGCGTCGGTATATTCCGGCCCCATGCTCCGAATATCCCTTTTCCGGATGTGGTTGTGCGCCGTTTCTGTCTGCGCACTTCTCGCCTCCCCCGCCGTTCGGGCCGAGCCCGCTGCGGCACCGGAAAGCGGCGTATTCACGACGCTCTACGGGCCCTTCTCCGGCGAGCGCGTGATCGAGCACGCCAACGCCGCAGCCGACGCAGTCACCGGGCTGATCGACAACGGCCTGTCGTTGCTCGGCATCCGCTACCGCTTCGGCGGCAACACGCCGCAGAGCGGCTTCGACTGCAGCGGTTTCGTGCGCCACGTTTTTTCCGATGCGCTGGGTGTGCTGCTGCCGCGCACCGCGGTCGAAATGGCACGGGTCGGCGAAACGATTCCGAAGGACGAACTGCAGCCGGGCGACCTGGTGTTCTTCAACACGCTGCGTCGCTCGTTCTCGCACGTCGGCATCTACCTTGGCGACAACAAGTTCATGCACGCCAATTCGCGCGGCGGCGGCGTGCGCGTCGACGACATGACCGGCCGCTACTGGGCCAAGCGCTTCAACGGCGCACGCCGGATCGACGTCGATCAGGGCAGCAGCATTTCGCTGCGCTGATTTCTTACGGTCGGCTTCACTTCGCGCGCGGACACGCCGCGCACTTGACCGCGCCGCACCCTTCCAGCGCTGTTTTCAACGCACACACCGAACGACGGCAGGCCACCACCGGCACGCCGCTGTCGCGTGCCGCGTCACGATAGGCTTTCATCACGTTGTGGCCGAGAAAGTCGGTAAACAGGATCACCACGTCGGTCCCACCGGGCAGGCGCTGGGCCTGCCGCTGGTGCTTGGGATCGCGACCGGTGATGTGATGACGGATCTTCAGGCCGAACTCGGCCAGCACCTCGGGAATGTTGCCGAGGCGATCGGCCCCGACCAGAACAGCGTCCATGCGAACATCCTTTTGAGAACGATTCGCATTCACGGTAGCGCAATTGCGAATGCTTTGCAATTGCGAATTGCTTCTGCTAATTTCCGGCCGCATCGTGACGCACTGATTCGCGCACGAACCTTGCGACCGTATCTCCTGGAGCGACCATGAAATCCCGACTCATCCGCCTCGCAACGGCGCTGACCGCCGCCTTCGCGCTGACCCCGGCGCTTGCGCAGGAAAAGGTGCTGAACCTCTACTCGGCCCGTCACTATCAGACGGACGAAGCGCTGTACTCGAACTTCACGCGCCAGACCGGCATCAAGATCAACCGCATCGAGGGCAAAGAGGACGAACTGGTCGAGCGCATCCGCAACGAAGGCGCCAACAGCCCGGCCGACGTGTTCATCACGGTGGACGCCTCACGCCTGGCCCAGGCTGATGCGCTCGGCCTGTTCGCGCCGGTGAAGTCCGCCGTGCTCGAAGAGCGCATCCCGGCCCACCTGCGTGACCCGGAGAACAACTGGTTCGCATTCTCGACCCGCGCCCGCGTCATCATCTACAACAAGATGAAGCTGAAGTCGGCCGACGTCGCCAACTACGAAGACCTGGCCAAGCCGGCGCTGAAGGGCAAGCTCTGTTCGCGCTCGGGCGCCCATCCGTACAACGTGTCGCTCGGCGCTGCGCTGATCCAGCACTGGGGCGAGGCCAAGACCGAAGAGTGGGCACGCGGCGTGGTCGCCAACTTCGCCCGCGCGCCGAAGGGTGGCGACACCGACCAGATCAAGGCGGTGGCGGTCGGCGAGTGCGACGTGGCCGTGTCGAACACCTACTATCTGGTGCGCCTGCTGCGCTCGGGTAAGGCGGAAGACCGCTCGATGATGGAAAAGGTGGGGGTGGTGTGGCCCAACCAGTCCAGCTTCGGCACCCACATCAACATTTCCGGTGGCGGCATGCTGAAGACGGCGCCGAACAAGGACGCCGCGGTCAAGTTCCTGGAGTACCTCGCCTCGGACGAAGCCCAGGCCTATTTCGCCAACGGCAACAACGAGTGGCCGGTCGTGAAGTCGGCGGTGGTGTCCAACCCCGAACTGAAGTCGCTCGGCAACTTCAAGGCCGACACGCTGAATGTGGGCGAACTGGCGCGCACGACGGCGCAGGCGCAGAAGGTGTTCGACCGCGCCGGCTATCGCTGATCCGGCGAAGTCCACGCTGTCCGCAGGCCCCGGTACCGCAAGGACCGGGGCCTTTTCACATCCGCGGACGCCGTAGAATCCGGTCATGTCTCGCCGCCGGAGGTCGTCATGCTCGCGTCGCTCACCCTGCTGCTGGTGCTGCAGCTGATCGGGGAAGTGCTGGTCCAGTGGCTGGGGCTGCCGGTGCCGGGCCCGGTGGTTGGCATGGCCCTGCTGTTCGCCGCCCTGATGGTCCGCGGCGAAACACCGGCACCGCTGCGCGAAACGGCCAACACCCTGCTGCAGCACCTGTCGCTGCTGTTCGTGCCGGCCGGCGCCGGCATCATGGTGCACGCCGGCCTGCTCACCCGCGAGTGGCTGCCGACATTGACCGCTGTCGTGCTGAGCTGCGCAATCACGCTGCTGGTCACCGCCGCCGTGCTGCGCCTCGGAGCGCGTGGTCGATGAGTGGCGAGTTCCGCGAGCTGTGGGTCTATCTGTCGGCCAGCCCGCTGCTCGGCCTCACGCTGACGCTGCTGGCCTATCAGGCGGCGCATGCGCTCTACCTCAAACTCGGGTCACACCCGCTGGCCAATCCGGTCGCCCTCGCCGTCGCGCTCATCGTCGCGCTGCTCACGCTGACCGGCACGCCCTACGGCGTCTATTTCGACGGTGCCCAGTTCGTGCACTTCCTGCTCGGCCCGGCCACCGTCGCCCTGGCGGTGCCGCTTCATGCGCAGTTGCCGCGACTGAAGCAGCTGTTCGGCCCCTCCATGCTGGCGCTGCTGGCCGGGTCGGTGGTGTCGGTGCTGTCGGTGTGGTGGATCGCGCAGGCACTCGGCGCCGAGCCGCGTACGCTGCTGTCGCTGGCGCCGAAATCGGTCACCACGCCGATCGCCATGGGCATTTCGGAAAAGATAGGCGGCCTGCCCTCGCTGACCGCCATCCTGGTCATCCTGACCGGCATCGTCGGCGCCGTGATCGGCCCCGCCCTGCTCAAGGCCACCGGCACCCGTGACCCGGCGGTGACCGGCTTCGCCATCGGCATGAGCGCGCACGGCATCGGTACCGCGCGCGCCTTTCAGCTCGGCGAGACCGCCGGCGCCTTCTCGGCGCTTGCAATGGGATTGAATGGTGTCGTCACGGCGATTGTCGTGCCACTGATCGCCCGCTGGTTAAGCTGACCGTGCCGCCCAGAGCACAACATGGGCCATACTTACGCCCCTTGGCCTGCCCCTGCACTCGCCTGCAGGCCCCAACACAAAGCAGCACATGAGCACGCAACCCAGTGAAAAGAAGTACCGCGCCATCGGCCACCTGCCGGAAGGCGACACCGCCGGCCGCCACCCGGCCGACGCCACCGCGCACGCGACCGCACCGTCGGACATCGTGTGCCGGCTGCCCACCCGCTGGGCCGACTTCACGCTGCACGGCTACGCCGACCCGAAGACCGGGCTCGAACACGTTGCGCTGACGCTGGGCGACTTCAGCGACGGCGCCCCGGTCATGTTGCGCCTGCACTCCGAATGCCTGACCGGCGACACGCTGTTCAGCCTGCGCTGCGACTGCGGCCCGCAGCTCGAAGCGTCGCTGCGCGCAATCGCTGCCGAAGGCCGCGGCGCGCTGGTCTACCTGCGGCAGGAGGGGCGCGGCATCGGCCTGATCAACAAGATTCGCGCCTACGCGCTGCAAGACAGCGGCGCCGACACGGTGGACGCCAACCGCATGCTGGGTTTCGAGGACGACGCACGCGATTACCGCTACGCCGCGCACATCGTGCGCAGCCTCGGCATCCGTCAGGCCCGCCTGCTCACCAATAACCCGCTGAAAGTGCGGGCGCTGGAGAGCGAGGGCGTCGAAGTGGTCGAGCGCATTCCGCTGCACGCCGGAGCCAACCCGATGAATCACCGCTACCTCGCGACCAAGGCCCAGCGTATGGGCCACATCCAGGACTGATGAGCCACGCCGACGCGCAGGACTTCTGGTCCGACAAGTACCGCGCCGTCGGCGAGGCCTACCTTTTCGGCACCGCGCCGAACCGCTTCCTCGCTGCACAGGCCGGCCTGCTCCGCGCAGGACAGCGGGCGCTCAGCGTAGCCGACGGAGAAGGCCGCAACGCAGTCTGGCTGGCCGAACAGGGGCTGGACGTGACGGCGACCGAACTGTCGCCGGTGGCGCTGGAAAAAGCCGAGGCACTCGCCGCCGCGCGCGGTGTAAGGGTCGATTTCGCACTGGCCGACGCGCTGAACTGGACCTATCCGGACGAAACCTTCGACCTGGTGGTGGCCATCTTCATCCAGTTCGCCGCACCCGACGAACGCGCCCGGCTGTTCGAAAATCTGAAGCGCACGCTGCGCCCGGGCGGTTGCATCGTGCTGCAGGGCTATACGCCGAAGCAGCTCGACTACCGCACCGGCGGGCCATCCGCGGTCGAGAACCTCTATACCGTTGCACTGCTGCGCGAAGCCTTCGGCGACTTCGACATCGAGCGGCTGGACGAATACGAGGACGTGCTCGACGAAGGCTCCGCGCATCGCGGACAGTCGGCACTGGTGGGGATGGTGGCGAGAAAACCCGGCTGAACAAGCGCGGGCTGGTGCCCAGGAGAGGACTCGAACCTCCACGCCTTGCGGCGCTGGAACCTAAATCCAGTGCGTCTACCAATTTCGCCACCTGGGCACGCGGCGCGGATTGTACACCCGCCCCCGGTATACTCGGCGCCCCATGTCGGTCGAACACTACGAAAACTTTCCGGTCGCCTCCCGCCTGATGCCGCCCGCGCTGCGCGAGCCGGTCGCGGCCATCTACTGGTTCGCCCGCAATGCGGACGACATCGCTGACGAGGGCGACGCCGCCCCGGAAGCGCGACTGGCCGCGCTCGAACTATGCCGCGCACAGTTGCGCGTCATCGAACGTGGCGGCGTGCCGGACGACCCGATACACGCCCGGCTGGCCCGCGCCGTCCGCGCCTGGTCACTGCCGCTGCCGCTGTTCCACGACCTGCTCGACGCCTTCGCGCAGGACGTCGTGAAAACCCGCTACGCGAACGACACCGAACTGCGCGACTACTGCCGCCGCTCGGCCGACCCGATCGGACGGCTGCTGCTTTGCCTGTACAAGGTCGATGACGCGGAGAGCCTCGCGCAGTCCGATGCGATCTGCAGCGCGCTGCAGCTGATCAACCACTGGCAGGACGTCGCGATCGACATCGACAAGAATGCCGACGGCCTGCCGCCTGGCCGCATCTACATTCCGCTCGACACAATGGCGCGCTTCGGCGTGACCGAGGCGCATCTGCGCGACGCACGCTGCGACGACGCCTTCCGCGCCATGATGAAACATCTGGTCGATGACGCCCGCGCACTGATGCGCTCCGGCATGCCACTGGCACGCCGCCTGCCCGGCCGACTGGGCTGGGAATTGCGCCTTGTCGTGCAGGGCGGGCTGCGCATTTTGCAGCGCATTGAACAGGTCGATTACGATGTGTTCCGCCGCCGCCCGAAACTGGGCCGAACCGACTGGCCGCTGATAGCCCTCAAGGCCCTCACCTACCGATGACCCCCGACGAATACTGTCAGGACCGCGCCGCCAAGAGCGGCTCGTCCTTCTATTACAGCTTCCTCTTCCTGCCGCCGCCGCGCCGGCGTGCAATCACCGCGTTGTACGCCTTCTGCCGCGAGGTCGACGACGTGGTCGACGAAACCGAGGACGTCGGCATTGCGCGCACCCAGCTGGCCTGGTGGCGTGCGCAGATCGATGCCTGCTTCGACGGCACGCCGGAGCACCCGGTCTGCCTGGCGCTGCTGCCGGCGATACGCGACTACGGTCTGCCGCGCGAACAGCTGCTCGAAATCATCGACGGCATGGAAATGGACCTCGACCAGTCGCGCTATCTCGACTTCAAGGGCCTGCAGCTCTACTGCTACCGCGTCGCCTCGGTGGTCGGCCTGCTCGCCTCACAGATCTTCGGCTCGACCCACCGCGACACGCAGAAGTATGCGCACGACCTGGGCATCGCCTTCCAGCTCACCAACATCATCCGCGACGTCGGCGAGGACGCGCGGCGCGGACGCATCTACCTGCCGGTCGAGGAGCTGCAGCGCTTCAACGTGCGCGCCGCCGACATCCTGAACGCGCGCTACAGCGACGAATTCCGCCAGCTGATGGAGTTCCAGATCGCGCGCGCACGCCAGTACTACGAACAGGCGATGGCCGCGCTGCCCAAGCAGGACCGCGCAGCGCAGCGACCGGGTCTGGTGATGGCGGCGATCTACCGCACGCTGCTCGACGAGATCGAGCGTGACGGCTGCCGCGTGCTCGACCGCCGCATCGCGCTGACGCCGCTGCGCAAGTTGTGGCTGGCGTGGAAAACCTGGCTGAAAAGTTGAGCACAACGGTCGCCATCGTCGGTGGCGGCTGGGCCGGCCTGGCCTGCGCGGTCGACTGCGTGCGCCGCGGTCTGCAGCCGACCGTGTTCGAAGCCGCGCCCCAGGTCGGCGGTCGCGCGCGCACCGTGCGCATGGACGGTCTGCCGCTGGACAACGGCCAGCACATCCTGATCGGCGCCTACAGCGAAACGCTGGCGCTGATGCGCGCGGTTGGCGCCGACCCCGACGCGCTGCTGCAGCGCCTGCCGCTGGCGCTCGAATTCGACGATGGCTTTTCGCTGTGCGCGCACGGCAGCGGACGCGCCAGCATCGCCCTTGCCTTCCTGCGCGCGCATGGCATGAGCTGGCGCGACCGTCTGGCCGCGCTGCGGCTGATGCGGACGATACGCCGTGCGCCGCCGGCCGACGAGACCGTGGCCGCCCTGCTCGTCCGTACCGCACAGACGCCGGGCTCGATCACGCACCTGTGGGCGCCGCTGTGCGTCGCCGCACTGAACACCACGATCGAACAGTCCAGCGCCCGCGTATTCGCGCGCGTGCTGAACGACAGCCTGCTGGGGCCGCCCGGGTCGGCCGACCTGCTGCTGCCGCGTGCCGACCTCGGCAGCCTGCTGCCGGAGCCGGCGCTGTTCTGGCTGCGCGCGCACGGCGCATCGGTGAACACCGGAACGCGCGTACGTACCGTGCGCGCGCAGACCGACGGCTTCGCCATCGACTGCGCCGACGGCAGGCGCCACGCCGACCGCGTCGTGTTCGCCTGCAGCCCGCATCAGCTGCCGGCGCTGCTCGGCGATCTGCCGGACATGGAGGACATCGCGCGACAGGTCGCAGCGCTGGAGTACGAAGCCATCACCACCGTCTATGCCGCCTTCGACGCTCGCACGCGTCTGCCCGCGGCGATGACCGGGTTCGTCGCCGGTGAACCGCACTGGGTGTTCGATCGTGGTCAGCTCGGCGGTCCGCCCGGCCTGCTGGCCGGTGTCGTATCCGCCGCGGGCGGTACGCGGGAAGAGACGGAAGGCACCGTATTGTCCGCGCTGCGCAGCCAGTTCCCCTCGCTGTCCGATCCGCTGTGGGTGCGCACGATCAGCGAACGCCGCGCCACCTTCCGCTGCACGCCGGGGCGCGCCGCGATCGAACAGCCGCGCGACACCCGCATCGCACTCGCCGGCGACTACCTCGTCGCCGACTATCCGGCCACGCTGGAAGCGGCCGTGCGCAGCGGCCTAGCCGCTGCCAGCCGGGTTGCCGGCGCGAGCCGCAAGACGCAAGACTCAAGCGGCAAGTAGAAGCGCGGCCTCTTGCACCTTGAATCTTGCAGCTTGAAGCTGCCGTTCACCGAACGGCAATCCGCACGCCATCGCACTCCACCACCTGACCGGCGCGGATCTTGGCGGTACGACGCGATTCCGGCTGGCCGTCCACCATCGCGCCACCGGCATCGACACGGGCCTTGCCTTCGCCACCGCTGGTGACGACACCGGCAATCTTCAGCAGGTCGCACAGGGCAACGTATTCGCCCCGCAATTCGAAATCGACGTTTTCCATCATCACTTTCAGTAGGCGCACAGGCGCTCGCACGCCTGCTCGATGAGCGCTTCGCTCTTGGCGAAGCAGAAACGGATGAGCTTCGCGTCGAAGCCATCGTGGTGGAAGGCGGACACCGGTATGGTGGCCACGCCGGCTTCGCGCATCAGCCGGCGTACGAACACGGCGTCCGGCTCGTCGCTGATCGCGTCGTAGCGGGCGAGCTGGAAATAGGTGCCGGCGCAGTCCAGCAGTTCGAAGCGCGAGCTGGCCATGCGGGCACGGAAGTCATCGCGCTTCTTCTGGTAGAAGGCGCCGAGGTCGAGATAGCGCGAAGCGTCGGCCATGTAGTCAGCCAGGCCGAGCTGGCAGGGCGTGTTCACGGCGAACACGTTGAACTGGTGCACGCGGCGGAATTCGGCGGTCAGCGACGGCGGCGCGCAGACGAAGCCGACCTTCCAGCCAGTCACATGGAAGGTCTTGCCGAAGCTGGACACCAGCAGAGTGCGCGCCGCCAGTTCCGGCACGCGGCAGGCGCTGGCGTGTTCGCGGCCGTCGAACATGATGTGTTCGTACACCTCGTCCGAAATGACCAGGATGTCACGATCGTCGCACAGCGCGGCCAGCCGGCGCTGGTCGTCGAGCGACCAGGCGGCGCCGGTCGGGTTGTGCGGCGTGTTGGTGATGATGAGCCGGGTGCGCGGCGTGATCGCGCGTGCGACTGTGTCCCAGTTCGGCAGGAAGTGCGGCGCCTCCAGCCGGACAAATACCGGCGTCGCACCCGCCAGCCGGATGCCCGGCAGATAGCTGTCGAAGGCCGGCTCGAAAATGATCACCTCGTCGCCCGGCCCGGCCAGCGCGGTGATCGCGGTGTAGACGGCCTGAGTGGCTCCGGCGGTGATGGTGATTTCGGTCTCCGGGTCGTACTGCGCGCCATACACCGCGGCCATCTTGGCGGATACCGCTGCGCGCAGCGCCGGCTGGCCGGCCATCGGCGAATACTGGTTGTGGCCGGCGTGCATGTGCCGCGCCACCGCGTCGAACAGTTCCGGCCCGGCAGTGAAGTCGGGAAAGCCCTGCGACAGGTTCAGCGCGCCCAGTTCGGCGGCTTCGCGCGAAATGACGGTGAATATCGTGGTGCCCACGTCGGGCAGCTTGGACGGCACGTGGCCGCTGTAATCCTGCATGGCAGACATCGCTCTGGCTTGGAGGGCGGATTATGCTTCAGGCCCCGACGCAATACGGTACGCCCGCCCCGCTCCATGACCGACACCCCCAGTCCGCTGCGCATCGACAACGATGTGCTCCACATCCTCGACCAGACCCGCCTGCCCTTCGCCGAACACGAATTGCGCCTCGACACCGCCGCAAAGGCGGCCCACGCGATCGCCTCGATGCAGGTGCGCGGCGCGCCGCTGATCGGTGCCGTCGGTGCCTTCGGTCTGGCGCTGGCGCTGCGCGAGGCGGCAGACGACGCGGCGCTAGACGCCGCGCAGCGCATGCTCGCCGCGACCCGGCCGACCGCGGTCAACCTGGCCTGGGCGCTCGATCGTGTCGCCCGCGCAGTGCGGTCGTTCGCGCCGTCCGCGCGCGCCGAAGCAGCCTGGCGCGAGGCGCTGGCGATCTGCGACGAGGACCGCGCCGCCAACCGCGCGATCGGCGAGCACACGCTGGCGCTGATCCGCGCGCTGCCCGCATCCGGTCGCATCAATCTGATGACCCACTGCAACGCCGGCTGGCTGGCCACCACCGGCTGGGGCACCGCGCTGTCCGGCATCTATCTCGCGCAGCAGGCGGGGCTGGACATCCACGTGTGGGTGTCGGAAACGCGGCCGCGTAACCAGGGCCTGCTGACCGCCTGGGAACTGGCGCGCGCCGGCGTGCCGCACACGGTGATCGCCGACAACGCGGCCGGACAGCTGATGCGTGAAGGGCGCGTCGACGCGGTGGTGATCGGCGCCGACCGCATCGCGGCGAATGGCGACACCGCGAACAAGGTGGGCAGCTATCTGAAGGCGCTGGCCGCACGCGCGCACGCGCTGCCGTTCTGGGTCGCCGCGCCGTGGTCGACCATAGACCTGGCCTGCGTCGACGGCGACGCGATTCCGATCGAGGAGCGCAGCGGCGACGAGGTGCGCGTGGTGCGCGGCGCCGAGGGTGGCGTCACGGTGCTCGACGCCAGCCGCGCTGTCGCCAATCCGGCCTTCGACGTGACGCCTGCGGCACTGCTCACCGCCATCGTGACCGAGCGCGGCCCGATCGACTGTGCGGCCGGGCAAACCCCGAAACAGTTCGCGACCTGACTTCATCCACAGAAGTTAATGTTGTTTCGAGAAAAATAGAACCCTTATCCGCAAAGGGTTTCCGGCCGACGATAGGGCGAAACCACTGACGGATCGTCAACGTTTAACGTGGACACGCTTGTAATCCGTGGCGCGTTGGGGATAATCGGCGGCACTCCACAATACAGGGGCACACCCTGATGACTGAGGTCAGCGGCGCCGACGTGCATTCTGCGGCTCGCCGGTTGGAAGCGTGCGGACTGAACCGCGGTGCGGCTGGCAATGTCAGTGCGCGCCGCGGCACCGCATTCCTGATCACACCGAGCGGACTCGAACCGGATGCGTGCACGCCGGACGACATGGTTCTGGTCGACCAGGACGGCGGTTTCGCAGGCAGGCTCAAGCCCTCCTCGGAATGGCGCATCCATCGCGACATCTATCAGGCCCGGCCCGAAGCCGGTGCAGTCGTGCACACGCATGCCCCCTTCGCCACCGCGCTCGCCTGCGTCGGTGCAGACATTCCGTCCTTCCATTACATGATTGCGCGCTTCGGTGGCGCCACCGTGCGCTGCGCGCGCTACGCCACCTTCGGCGAACAGGCGCTGTCCGACGCGGTGATCGAAGCACTGGACGGCCGCTGCGCCTGCCTGATGGCCAATCACGGCATGCTGGTGTTCGGCCGCGATGTGCCGCAGGCGGTGGCGCTGGCGGTCGAGTTCGAAACCCTGTGCGAACAGTATTGGCGGGCGCTGCAGATCGGCACGCCGCGGCTGATCGACGACGCGGAGATGGCGCGCGTGCTGGTCAAGTTCGGGAGCTACGGCCAGTGAGCCGGGCGCGCCGCCACGGCCGGCCGGTTAAAGAAACCGTGCCCACAGTCGTGAACCGGAAATACTCCTTTTCATTGGGCCTCATGGCCGACTGCCCTGCGAGCTGAGCCGGTCATGCCTACCACTCTTCTGTCACACGGCACCACACCGCGCAATGAAGCCACTGAACGCCAGGTCGAGGCGGAGCTGGTGGCGCTCGCCTATCGCCTGACACCCTTCACGCTGCTGATGGCCATCGTGCTGGCCAGCCTGATCTGGGGCGTGCTGCACAACATCGTCGATCCGCGCGCACTCAGCATCTGGCTGGTGGCGATGGTGGTCGTGAACGTCGGCCGCTACGGCCTCATCCTGGCCTGGCGCCACGTGTCGCCGGGCATCAACGAAACGCTGATCTGGAAGTGGCTGTTCATGCTCGGCGTGCTCGTCGCCGGCTCGGCCTGGGGATCGCTCGGCGTGTTCCTGATGCCGCCGCCGGGACATCCCTACGAAATGGTGGTGCCGCTGTGCCTGGTGGCCGTTTCCGCGGTCGGGCTGTTCTCGCTGACCGGCATGTGGAAGGCCTATCTGTGCATGGCGCTGCCCACACTGCTCCCCACCGCCTATTTCTATCTGCGCTCGCCCGAACCCGAACGCGAAGTGCTGGGCGGCTTCATCCTGCTGTTCCTGATGATCGCCGTGGTCAATGCACGTCGCTTCCAGCGCAATACGGCGGAGTTCATACGGCTGCGCCTGCACCACGCCAAGGTGGCGCAGGAGAACGAGGAGGCGAAGGAGAACGCCGAACAGGCCAACCAGGCGAAGAGCCAGTTCCTGGCGAACATGAGCCACGAAATCCGCACACCGATGAATGGCGTGCTGGGCATGGCGCAGCTGCTGCTGCGCAGCGAACTGAACGGCGAGCAGCGGCGCTACCTCGAAACGCTGTACCGCTCCGGCGAAAACCTGCTCGATCTGCTGAACGACATCCTCGACCTGTCGAAGATCGAAGCCGGCCGCTTCGATCTCGTGCGCAGCGAATTCGACCCGCGGCGCACGCTGCGCGAAGTGACCGAGCTACTCGGCGCGCAGGCACGCGAAAAGAACCTGACGCTGGCACTCGACGTCGACGACGCGGTGCCCGGGCGGATCGAGGGCGACCCCGGTCGCCTGCGCCAGATCGCCGTCAACCTGATCGGCAACGCCATCAAGTTCACCGACCACGGCGGCGTGTTCGTCACGCTGCGCGCGCACTCGATGGACGACGACCTGATGCTGCACGACCGCCCGACCAGCGGTTCGGTGCGCATGGTCATGTCGGTGCGCGATACCGGCATCGGCATCGCCCACGACGACCAGGCACGCATCTTCGACGCCTTCGCCCAGGCCGACAACACCGCCTCGCGCCGCTTCGGCGGCACCGGCCTCGGTCTGGCGATTTCGCGCCAGCTGGCCGAAATGCTCGGCGGCTCGGTCACGCTGCGCAGCGCCCAGGGCATAGGCTCCACCTTCACGCTGTCGCTGCCGTGCAAGGTGGTATCGACCGGCATCGAGGAAGCGCAGAACAGCCTGTCGCTGCCCACCTTGCCGCGCCTGTCCGGCAGCGTGCTGCTGGTCGAGGACAGCCCGGTCAATGCCGAAGTCGCGTCCCACATGCTGGAGGCCTTCGGTCTGCGCTGCACGCTGGCGCGCGACGGTCGCCAGGCGCTGCAGGAGCTTGAGCACGCCCGCTTCGACCTCGTGCTGATGGACTGCCAGATGCCCGGCATGGACGGCTTCGAGGCCTGCGAACGCATCCGCGACCGCGAACGCCTGGTCGGCCTGCCGGCCACGCCGCTGATCGCGCTGACCGCCGGCGCCAACGACGGCGACCGCGAGAACTGCATCGCCGCCGGCATGGACGACTACCTGGCCAAGCCCTTCCGCGAGGACGACCTGTACGCCATCGTGCGCAAGTGGCTGCCGGACAATGCCGTGTCCGGTACGCAGTCGATCTCGATCGACGCGATCAACCAGCAGGACCGCGCCCGCTTCGCCGCGCTGTACGAGAAGGAGTCGCAGCGCAACGTGCTGGCCATGCAGGAAGCGCTGCGCGAGCGCGACGAGAACACGCTGCGCCGCGCCGCCCACACACTGAAGTCGCTGGCCGTGCATGCGCAGGCCTTCGACCTGCACGACACGATGCGTCGCCTCGAAGCGGCCGCGCTGGAAAAGGACTGGGCACTGGCCACCACGCTGGTGCCGATCGCCAGCCGCATGCAGCTCGAGTCAGCGCGCCGCGTACTCGAATGCAGTCTGGACAGCGAAGGCGCGCAGGGCGCACTGCCGGACGCGCTGGACATCCTGATCGTCGACGACGACGAGGCGGAACGCTTCCTGATGCGTCGCTCGCTCGAAGGCGCCGGCTGCACGCACATCCGCGAGGCGGAGAGCGGCGAGCAGGCGCTGTTGATGGTGGGCCAGCAATGCCCGCACGTGCTGCTGCTCGACGGCCTGATGCAGGGCATGGACGGCGTCGCCACCTGCAAGGCGCTGCGCGAACACTACAGCGCCGACAAGCTGGTCATCGTGATGCTGTCCGGCATCGAGGACCCGGCCTGGCAGCGCGCCGCGATGGACGCCGGGGCGAGCTGCTTTGTCGCCAAATCGGTGTCGCGCGACAAGCTGATGGACACGCTGACCGCGCGTCTGGCAGAACTCGACCGCCCGCTACGCAGTCGACTGCGTGGCAAGCCGCGCCTCAGCGTGGCCTGATCGTCGCCCCGTCCTGCGCGGCGATCCACCGCAAAGGAGTCCTCGATGCGATCAATCTTCCTTGCACTCGCGCTGTGCGCATGCAGCAGCGCCTACGCCATCGATCCCGCCGCCGTGCCGCCGGACAAGCGCACGGTGCTGGACCGCTATCTGACCTCGGCCGAGGCGCACCGCATGCTGAGCGACAACCCCGGCGGCACGCTCTTCCTCGACGTGCGCACCCAGGCCGAGGTGAGCTATGTCGGCGTACCGGCAGGCATGGATGCCAACGTGCCCTTCATGCTGGTCGACTTCGACCACTTCGACACCAAGTCGCGCCGCTTCACGCTGCACAAGAACCCTGAATTCATCCGCTCGGTCGAGCAGCGCCTGCAAGCGAAGGGACTGGACCGCAACGCCGACATCGTGCTTATCTGCCGCTCCGGCGACCGCACGGCGCGCGCAGTCAATGCGCTGGCCGCGGCCGGTTTCACCCGCGTATGGACGGTGATCGACGGTTTCGAGGGCGACACCGCGGACAGCGGTGCCGAGCGCGGCAAGCGCACCGTCAATGGCTGGAAGAATGCGGGCCTGCCGTGGAGCTACGCGCTCGACCCGGCACAGGTCTGGCTGCCGGCCGGCGCGCGCTGATCAGCGCCCGGGCAGCATGCGCGACAGCAGCCCGTCGCGATCGATGAAGTGATGCTTCAGCGCGGCCACCACGTGGCCCGCCACCACCAGCATGAAGAACCAGTTCAGCAGCCGGTGCGTCAGCAGCAGCGCCTCGCCCAGCGCCTCGTCCTTGGACAGCAGATCGGGCAGCGGCAGCACGCCGAACCAGACGGTCTGGAAGCCCTTGGCCGAACTCATCAGCCAGCCGGACAGCGGCACGATCACCATCAGCAGATAGAGCAGATGATGGCCGGCCTTGGCCGCCGTCACCTGCCAGGCCGGTATGCCGGCCGGCAGTGCGGGCGGCCGGTGCGTGATGCGCCAGGCGAGGCGCGCGAGCACCAGCAGGAACACGGTGACGCCGGCCCACTTGTGATACGAGTAGAACTTCAGCTTCTGCGGCGACAACGGCAGTTCGACCATGTAGAGGCCGAATGCAAACATGCCGAACAGCATCAGCGCGATCAGCCAGTGCAGCGACATCGCGGTGCGGGTGTAGCGCATCGTTGTTTTCCTGTGCGAGGGGTGAAGCAGGCTGGAGGCGCGTCGGCCTCCGCGAGGTTCGGCATTGTCGGTGCGTCGCAGTTCCGGCGGAAGCCCCGGCCGGTGCGGCCGGGAAAATTGCCCGCGGCCACGCCAGCCGTTCAGAGACTGATCTGCGTCCCCAACTCGACCACCTGATTGGGTGGCAGGTGGAAGTAGTTCGCCGGCCCTTCCGACTGCCGCATCATCCAGCCGAACAGCGCACGCCGCCACGACTGCAGGTCGTCGCCCTGCCCTTCGACCACAGTCGCCCGCGCGACGAAATAGGTGGTGCTCATCGGCTCCAGTTCGAGGCCCAGATCGGCCAGCGCAGCGAGCGCCTTCGGAATGTCCGGTTCCTCGCGAAAGCCGTAGCGCGCCTCCACCGTGTAGTGCTCGCCACCGAGCTTGTGCACTTCGATGCGGTCGATGTCGGGCACGCGCGGCACGTCCTCGATCATCACGTGCAGGAAGAACACGCGCTCGTGCAGCACCTTGAAGTGCTTCAGATTGTGGAACAGCGCACTGGGCACGGTTTCGGTATCGGACGTGAGGTAGATCGCCGTACCCGGCACGCGCGGCACGTCCAGCGGCGGTCCGCCGATGAAGTCGGCCATCGGGATGTTGATGCGCCGGCGTTCGCGGGTGATCAGCGCGGTGCCCCGCTTCCACGTCGTGAGCATCGTGAACAGCGCACCGCCGAGCAGCATGGGCAGCCAGCCGCCGGCCATGAACTTGGTCAGGTTGGAGGCGAAGAACAGCATCTCGACCAGCAGGAAGACGCCAAGCACGGCGAGCAGCAGGGTCTTCAGGCGACGCTGCGACATGGTCGTGATGAACAGCATCAGCAGCGTCGTGATGATCATGACGCCGGACACGGCAATGCCGTAGGCCGCCGCCAGCTCGCTCGACGTATCGAACTCGAGCACCAGCACGACCACCACGACCAGCATCATCCAGTTCACTGCCGGGATGTAGACCTGCCCGCGCTCGGTGTCCGAGGTATGCAGCTGGCGCAGGCGCGGCAGGTAACCGAGGCGGGTCGCCTGGGCAGTGATCGAGAAGGCGCCGGAGATGGTCGCCTGCGACGCGATCACGGTGGCCATCGTCGCCAGACCAACCAGCGGCAGCCGCCAGCCCTCGGGCGCCAGCATGAAGAAAGGATTGCTGACCGCCTCCGACGCCCGCAGCACCAGTGCGCCCTGACCGAAGTAGTTGATCAGCAGCGCCGGCGACACGATGAAGTTCCAGGCCAGACGGACCGGGCGCCGGCCGAAATGACCCATATCGGCATACAGCGCCTCGCCGCCGGTCAGCGCAAGGAAGACCGCACCGAGCAGCAGGAAGGCCTGCCCCGGCTTGTCGATCGCGAACGAGACGGCGTAGGCCGGATTCAGCGCACGCAACACCTCGGGCGTCTGCGCGATGCTCGATGCACCCAGCAGCGCCAGCACGGCGAACCAGACGATGGTGATCGGCCCGAAAAAACGCCCGACGACAGCCGTACCGGTGCGCTGCACACAGAACAGCAGGACCAGGATGACGATGGTGATCGGTTCGATCCAGTGCTCCAGGGTGGGCGTCACCACGGCAATGCCCTCGACCGCCGACAGCACCGAAATGGCCGGCGTGATCACTGCGTCACCATAGAACATCGCGGCGGCGAACACGCCAGCCGCGGTGACCGCTGCAACGCGGCGACGTACGCCGGTGCGCGCCGAACGCTGCGCCAGCGAAGCCAGCGCCAGCGCGCCGCCTTCGCCCTCGTTGTCGAAGCGCAGCACGATGAACACGTACTTGAACGAAATGATCAGCGTGACCGCCCAGAACAGCGCCGACAGCGTGGCCAGCACATTGGCCTCCGACAGCGGCAGTCCGTGTGATCCGGCGAAGGCTTCCTTGAAGGCGTAGAGCGGGCTGGTACCGATGTCGCCGAACACCACGCCGAGTGCGGCAAGCATCAGCGGCGCAAGGGCTTTCGGCTCTTGATTGGCCTGGGTCATCAGGGATACAGGTTGGAAGACGCGTCGATACTGCGCCGCACCATTTGCAAGATCAAGTCTTGACGGCGACGCAAGAATGGAGTTTTGCAACAATCACACACCTTCGTTACTTCGATCACGCCATGCCGTCGCACACCGACACCACCGACCTGTCCGCCTTGCGCGACCTGATCCGCCAGTTCGTCGATGAACGCGATTGGGCGCAGTTCCATACGCCGAAGAATCTGGCGATGGCGATGAGCATCGAAGCCGCGGAGGTGATGGAGCACTTCCAGTGGCTGCCCACCGGCCGCGAACTGGCCGACGACAAGCGCACCGCGGTCGGCCACGAACTGGCCGACGTGCTGGTCTATCTGGTGCGTCTGGCCGACGTGCTGGACATCGACCTGCCGGCCGCGGTGACCGACAAGATGGCGCTCAACCGTCAGAAGTACCCGGCCGACCGGGTGCGCGGCGACGCGCGCAAGTACGACGAGTACCCCGATCGCGAATGAAGCGGGCGAGGCGGCGCAACCGGTTTCCGGGATAATCGCGCCTCTGCCGTCACCGGTGGCGCCCGAACGTTCGGGCGCCCCACCGCTCTACCCGCACATGACTTCATCGCCCTCCCTGCTGTCCCGTCTTCCCCGCCCGCGCGCCGGTGGTCGCACCGACTGGCCGAAGCTGCCGGGCGGTGCCCAGGCGCTCGCGCTGTCCGAACTGGCGCGCGAACTGGGCGCCCCGCTGGTGATCGTGGCGGCGCGCCCGATGGACGCCCAGCGCCTGCTCGACGAATTGCGCTGGTTCGCGCCGGCCCTGCGTTCATTCCAGCTGCCGGACTGGGAAACCCTGCCCTACGACCAATTTTCGCCGCACGCCGATCTGGTGTCCGAGCGGCTGGAAACGCTGTACGCACTGATGCGCGGCGATCTGGACGTGCTGGTGGTACCGGCATCAACCGCGCTCTACCGTCTCGCGCCGCGCGAATACCTGGCCGCTCACACCTTCTTCGTCAAGCAGGGTGCGAAGCTGGACGTCGAGGGCCTGCGCCTGCAGCTCACGGTGGCCGGCTACAGCGCGGTCACCCAGGTGGTAGCGCCGGGCGAGTACAGCGTGCGCGGCGGCCTGGTCGACCTCTACCCGACCGGCTCCGCCCTGCCCTACCGCATCGACCTGTTCGACGACGAGGTCGAAAGCATCCGCACCTTCGACGTCGACACCCAGCGCACCGTATTCCCGACGCAGGAAATACGGCTGCTGCCGGCGCGCGAATTCCCGATGGACGACAAGGCGCGTGCCGCCTTCAGGTCGCGCTTCCGCGAAACCTTCGAAGGCGATCCGTCGAAATCGGTCATCTACAAGGACGTGTCCAACGGCGTGCCCAGCGCCGGCATCGAGTACTACATCCCGCTGTTCTTCGAGCGCACCGACACGCTGTTCGATTACCTGCCGGCCAACGCGGTGGTGGCGCTCGACTACGAGGTCAATGACGCCATCGCCGACTTCTGGCGCGACACGAAAAGCCGCTTCGACCTGATGAAGGGCGAGCGCGCGCGACCGATGCTGCCGCCGCCGGATCTGTTCCTGTCGGAAGAACAGTTCCACGTGTCGCTGGCCAATCGCCCCATCGTGCGTCTGGGCCGCGGCGACGAAGTGGCCGCTGTCACGCCGCTGCCCGACCTTGCTGTCGAGCGCAAATCGGACGACCCGCTGTTCCGGCTGCGCGCGCTGGTCGCCGCGCAGCGCGTGCTGGTGGTGGCCGAATCGGCCGGCCGGCGCGAAACGCTGACCGACTACTTCACCGAATACGGCCTGACCAACGCCGCCTGCGACAGCTTCGACGCGGCGCTGGCGAGCGAGGCACGCCTGCTGATCGCCACCGGCCCGCTGGCCGAAGGCTTCGCGCTGACCTCGCCATCGATTGCGCTGGTCACCGAAAGCGAGCTCTACCCGTCGCAGGCCCGCGCGCGCAGCAAGCGCGACGGCCGCAAGGTGACCGCCGAGAACTTCCTGCGCGATCTCACCGAACTGAAGGTGGGCGACCCGGTGGTTCATCTGCAGCACGGCATCGGTCGCTACATCGGCCTGATGCACATGGACCTCGGCGAGGGCGAGACCGAGTTCCTGCATCTGGAGTACGCAGACGGCGACAAGCTCTACGTGCCGGTGTCGCAGCTGCACCAGATCAGCCGCTACAGCGGTGCGCCCGGCGACCAGATCACGCTGCACAAGCTCGGCTCCGGCCAGTGGGAAAAGGCGAAGAAGAAGGCGGCCGCCCAGGTGCGCGACACCGCCGCCGAACTGCTCGCGCTGTACGCGCAGCGCTCGGCGCGCAAGGGCCACACCTTCGGCTTCAGGCAGCACGACATGGACGCCTTTGCCGAAGGTTTCGGTTTCGAGGAAACGCCGGACCAGCTCAACGCGATCAGCGCGGTGGTGGGCGACATGACCTCCGGCCGGCCGATGGACCGACTCGTATGCGGCGACGTCGGCTTCGGCAAGACGGAGGTCGCGCTGCGCGCCGCCTTCGTCGCGGTGGCCGACGGCAAGCAGGTCGCCGTGCTGGCGCCGACCACGCTGCTGGCCGAACAGCATTACCAGACCTTCTCCGACCGCTTCGCCCAGGTGGCGCACGAGTGGCCGGCGCGCATCGCCGAGATTTCGCGCTTCAAGAGCGCGAAGGAACAGACGCAGGCGCTGAAGGAGGCGGCCGAAGGCAAGATCGACGTGCTGATCGGCACCCACCGCCTGCTGCAGAAGGACGTGAAGTTCGCCCGCCTGGGCCTCGTGATCATCGACGAGGAACACCGCTTCGGCGTGCGCCAGAAGGAGGCGCTGAAGGCGCTGCGCGCGGAGGTGGACGTGCTCACGCTGACCGCGACGCCGATTCCGCGCACGCTGGCCATGTCGCTCGAAGGCATCCGCGACTTCTCGGTCATCGCCACCGCGCCGCAGAAGCGGCTGGCGATCAAGACCTTCGTCAGCCCGTGGTCGCGCGGGCTGATCCGCGAAGCAGTGCTGCGCGAATTCAAGCGTGGCGGCCAGGTGTACTTCCTGCACAACGAGGTCGACACCATCGAGGAAATGAAGACGCGGCTGGCCGACCTGCTGCCGGAGGCGCGCATCGTGGTCGGCCACGGCCAGCTGCCGGAGCGCGAACTGGAGCGCGTGATGCGCGAGTTCACGCAGCGGAAGCACAATGTGCTGCTGTGTACCACCATCATCGAAACCGGCATCGACAACCCGAACGCCAACACCATCATCATCAACCGCGCCGACCGCTTCGGTCTGGCCCAGCTGCACCAGCTGCGCGGCCGCGTCGGCCGCAGCCATCACCAGGCTTACGCCTACCTGCTGACCGACGCGCACGCCAAGCCGACCGAACAGGGCCGCCGTCGCCTCGAAGCGATCCAGATGATGGAAGAGCTGGGCTCCGGCTTCTTCCTTGCCATGCACGACCTGGAAATCCGCGGCGCCGGCGAAGTGCTGGGCGACTCGCAATCCGGCGAAATGCAGGAAGTAGGTTTCAACCTCTACACCGAAATGCTGAAGAGCGCGGTGAAGGCGCTGCAGAAGGGCGAGGAAGCCGATCTGACGCAGCCGCTGGACATCGTGTCGGAAATCAACCTGCACACGCCCGCCCTGCTGCCGACCAAGTACTGCCCCGACGTGCATGAGCGGCTCACGCTGTACAAGCGACTGGCCAACTGCGAAACCGACGACGAACTGGGCGGCCTGCGCGAGGAACTGGTGGACCGCTTCGGCCCGATGCCCGACCAGACCCGCGCACTGCTCGAAACGCACCGCCTGCGCATCGCCGCAAAGCCGCTGGGCATCACCAAGATCGACGCGCACGAAACGCTGATCCTGATCACCTTCTGCCCCAACCCGCCGATCGAGCCGATACGCATCATCCAGCTGGTGCAGAAGGACCGGAACTTCAAGCTGGCCGGACAGGACAGACTGTCGTGGAAGCGATCCAGCCCCGACCTCGACAGCCGGGTCGGTGCCGTGCGCGAACTGATGAAGAAGCTGAGCGGCTGATCGCCGCACCGGGCGCAATGCAATGTACCGGTGTGGCGACCGGCACAGCCCGGCCACACCCGCCCCGGCCTGCGCCGGTGCGGCTTATGCTGTAGCGCCCCGTTCTGGAGTGACAACGATGCGCATACTGATACTGGGTGCCGGTGGCATCGGCGGCTACTTCGGCGCCCGACTGCAGCACGCCGGTGCCGACATCACCTTCCTCGTTCGCCCGGCGCGCGCCGAACATCTGCGCGAACACCGGCTGCGCGTGTGGAGTCCCTTCGGCGACCTGCAACTGACGCCTGAGCTGCTGACTGCCGTCGACACGCCCTTCGACCTTGTGCTGCTGTCATGCAAGGCCTACGACCTGGCGTCCGCGCTCGATGCCATCGCACCGGCGGTCGGACCAAAGACCGTCGTGCTGCCGCTGCTCAACGGTATCGCCCACCTCGATCTGCTGGACGCCCGCTTCGGCCGCGAGCGCGTGGCCGGCGGCGTCGCTCACCTGGCGCTGACGCTGGACGAAAGCGGCGGCATCCGCCATCTGAACGCCAGCCAGCGCCTCATCATCGGCGCCCGCCACCCGGCGCAGTCGGCGGCCATCGACACACTGGGCGCGGTACTCACCGGCATCTCGCCCGATTACTCGGTGTCGGCCGACATCGAACAGGACATGTGGGACAAGCTGGTGTTCATCGCCACGCTGGCCGGCGCCACCTGCCTGATGCGCGCGTCGGTCGGCGACATCCTCGACACGCGCGCCGGTCGCGCGCTGATCGAAGGCATGCTGGAGGAAGGCGCGGCGGTGGCCGCCGCCTGCGGCCGGGCACCGGCCGCGCCGCGCATGAGCGGCTACCGCGCACAGCTGACCGAAGCCGGCTCGACCCTCACCGCATCGATGCTGCGCGACGTGCTGCGCGGCGCGCGCACCGAAGCCGATCACATTCTCGGCGACCTGTGCCGGCGTGCTGACGCGCAGTCGGTGGCGGTGCCCAAGCTTGATCTGGCCTGCTCGCACCTGCAGGCTTACGAGGCGGCGCGGGCGCGGCTGTCGGAATCGTCCGGCTGATCGCCGGGCGCGGCCTGCCTATGATGCAGCCGGTCCGTCATCCTCTCCCCTCTCCGATGCCCCAGTCCTCTCCTTCCGCCGACGCACCGCTGTTCATCGTGCTCAATGCCGGTTCAGGCAGCAGCGACGCCGAGCGCACGCGCGAAACGATCGAATCGGTGCTGTCCGGAGTCGGTCGCGCGCACCGCATCCTCTACGTCGAGGACGCGCGCCGGCTGCATACGGTCGCCTGGCAGGCGGTGCAGGAGGCGCGTATCCAGAAGGGCATCGTGGTCGCCGCGGGCGGCGACGGCACGATCAACGCGGTGGCGCAGGTGGTGGTCGGCAGCGGCGTCGCGTTCGGCGTGCTGCCGCAGGGCACCTTCAACTACTTCTCGCGCGAGTACGGCATTCCGGCGGATACCGCGGAGGCGACGCGCCTGCTGCTGAGCGGTCGCATACGGCGCGTGCAGGTCGGCTGGGTGAACGAGCGTATCTTCCTGGTCAACGCCAGCCTCGGCCTCTATCCGGCGCTGCTCGAGAACCGCGAGGAATGGAAGCAGCAGTTCGGCCGCAGCCGCATCGTCGCGCTGTGGGCGGGCCTGGCCACGCTGCTGCGCGGACATCGCCGGATGACGCTGGAAATGGAACACGCCGGCCGGCTGCGCACGCTGCACACGTCGACGCTGTTCGTCGGCAACAACCGGCTGCAGCTCGAACGGATAGGCGTCGACGAAGCGACGGCGCTGGACGAAGGCCGGCTGGCCGCGCTGGCGCTGCGCCCGACCGGCCGGCTGGCCATGCTGTGGCTGCTCGCACGCGGCGCCTTCGGCCGGCTGGGCGACGCCGACGAGGTGCAGAGCTTCAGCTTCGAAACACTGCGTCTGAGCGTGCTGCGGCGCGGCCGCCGCCGTGGCCGCATCAAGGTCGCCACCGACGGCGAGGTCGGCTGGATGCGCACACCAATCGAGTTCCGCGTCATTCCCGACGCGCTGTCGCTGATCGTCCCGGCCGACGGGGCGGACGGATGAGCGCACTGCTGCTGCAGATATCGGACACCCATTTCGGCACCGAGCGCCCGCAGGTGTGCGAAGCACTTCGCCGCCTCGCGCACGCACAGCGGCCGCAGGTGCTGCTGCTGAGCGGCGACATCACGCAGCGTGCGCGCCGGGCGCAGTTCGCCGCGGCACGCGCGTTTGCCGACAGCCTGCAGATTGCGCAGCGGATGGTGCTGCCGGGCAATCACGACATTCCGCTGTTCAATCTTCCGGTGCGCCTGTTCGCGCCCTATCGCGAGTACCACCGCGCCTTCGGACAGGCGCACGACGCCGTGCTCGACGCCGACGGCCTGCGCCTGATCGGCCTCGACAGCACCCGACGGCTGCGCCATGTCGACGGCCAGCTGTCGGCGGCACAGATCGAGCGCACAGCCCGCTGGCTGCAGCAGTCACCGGCGGGCGCGCTGCGCGTGGTCGCGCTGCACCACCCGGTGGCGGTCACCCGCGCCAGCGAGCGGCACAACCGTGTTCACGGTCATGCCGAAGCGCTGCGGCGCTGGCTGGAGGCCGGGGTGGATCTGGTGCTGGGCGGACACATCCACCTGCCCTTCGTGCGCCCGCTCGACGGCAGCGGTCGCGCCGGCTGGGCAGTGCAGGCAGGCACCGCGGTATCGAGCCGCACGCGGCGCGACGCCGGCAATTCGGTCAACCTGATCCGCCGCCGCACGCACGCGGGGCGCCCGATCTGTACGATCGAACGCTGGGACTACCGCAGCGCGGCCGACGAGTTCGAAATGGCGGCACTCAGTGCGCTGCCGCTCGGCCACTGACCTTCGCACGCCCATGCACGCCTCACTGAGCACGCCCGCACTGCTGGCCGAAGCGGTCGCCGCCAACCTGCTGCCGCTGTATTTCGCGCTGCTCGCCGGCGCCCTGGCGCTCGCCGCATCGACCCTGCTGTCCTGGCGCCGGCTGCGCCCGGGCGGCGCGGCGTCGGCCGCGCGCATCGCCAGCGCCGGGGCACTCGGCGTCGCCCTCGCCGGCGGCATCTTCGCGTTGATCGCCACCGCCGTGACGGCCGGCCACGCGCTGGCCGAGTTCGACGACGCGCTGGTCGCTGCGCTGCGCGCCACACAGCCGGCTGACACCTTGCGCGTGTTCGCACGTCTCACCCATTTCGGCGACACCGAAACGCTCACCGCACTCGGCATCGGCGGCGCGCTGCTGCTGGCCTGGCGACGACACCTTCTGCTGGCGGCCACCTGGGCGGCGGCGATCGCCGGTAATTCGCTGCTCAACGTGTCGTTGAAGGCGCTGTTCGAGCGTGTGCGGCCGGTGCACGACCACGGCTTCACGATCGAGACCAGCTGGAGCTTTCCGAGCGGCCACGCATCCGGCACGGTGGCCGCCTGGGGCATCGCCGCCTACGTGCTGCTGCGGCTGCTGCCGCAGCGCTGGCACCTGCCGGTGGTGCTGGCGGCGGTGGCCATCGCCGTCACCACGGCGGTAAGCCGCGTCGTGCTGCAGGTGCATTTCGCCAGCGACGTGCTGGCCGGCATGGCGTCCGGAGCGGCCTGGCTGACGCTGTGCATCACGCTGTCCGAGTTGCTGCGCCGACGCGTGCCGTGAAAAGATGCACCCGCCCTGCTGCCCCCGGAGACCCCGCATGATCGACACTTCCCGCTTCGATGCCGCCTGGTGGGGCGGTTTCATCGGCGACGCGCTGGCGATGCCGGTGCACTGGTACTACACGCGCCACCGCATCGCCGAGGACTACGGCGACATCACCACCTATCTGCCACCGCACAACCCGCACCCGGACAGCTTCCTGTGGCGCAGCGAGTACGCCTGCACCGGCAGCACCGACGACATCCTGCACGAGCAGGCTCGCTGGTGGAGCGGCCCGCGCGACATCCACTATCACCAGTTCCTGCACGCCGGCGAGAACACGCTGAACGTGCGGCTCGCCACCCTGCTGGCCGAATCGCTGTTGGCCTGCGGGCGCTACGACCGCGACGACTACGCGCACCGCTACACCGATTTCATGCTGACGCCGGGCATGCACGGCGACACCTATGTCGAGGAATGCCACCGCGCCTTCTTCCGCAACTACGGCAAGGGGCTGGAGATCGACGACTGCGGCGGAGTGGACATCCACATCGGCGGGCTGGCCACGCTGGCGCCGCTCATCCTGTTCCACGCCGACGACCGCGATGCGCTGCGCGCAGCGGTGATCCACCATGTCGACCTGACGCACAAGGGCGAGGAAATGTCGGCTGCGGCGGCGCTGTACGCCGACCTCGCCTTTCATCTGCTGCACGGCGCGACGATCGACGACGCGCTGTCGCGCGCCGAACCCGCCGGCCATCCGGCGCTCGCCTTCCCATACCACGACTGGGCGGCGACGCGCGCCGACGACGAGGTGATCGGGCAGCAGTTCAGCCCGGCCTGCTATCTGAAGGATGCGCTGCCGGCGACGCTTTACCTGGCGGTGAAGTACGCCGCCGCGCCGCGCGACGGACTGCTTGCCAATGTGCGGATGGGCGGCGACAACTGCCATCGCGGCGTCGTGCTCGGCACGCTGCTCGGTGCGGCGAACGGCATGCCGACGCTGCCGGCGGAATGGGTCGACGGCCTGTACGCAGCCGCCGACTGCCGGCGGTTGCTGGAGGCGCTGCGCGCCCGTATGAGCTGAGCTTCAGGCCAGGACGGCGCGATTGCGACCGGCTTCCTTGGCGGCGTAGAGGCGCTCGTCGGCGGTGCGGAACACGTGCATCAATTCGTCGTTGGCGGCATCGATGAAGGCGCCGCCAGCCGACGTCGTCACCACGCCCCAGTCGGCGTTGCGCTCGTGCGGAATCGCCAGGCCGCGCACTTCGGCGATCACCGTTTCGGCGATGCGCTCATAGACCGGCTTGCTGGCCACCGGCATCAGCACGGCAAATTCCTCGCCGCCGTAGCGGGCGGCGAAAGCGCCTTCGGTCAGGCGTTCGGCGTTGAAGCGCTCGACCACGCCCGACAGGGCCTGAGCGACCGCGCGCAGGCAGTCGTCGCCGGCCAGGTGGCCGTAGTGGTCGTTGTATTTCTTGAAATGGTCGATGTCGAGCATCAGCAGCGCAAACGGCCGACCGCTCTCGCGCGCCTCGCTCCACGCCAGATCCAGCGTCAGGTCCATGTGCCGGCGGTTGCTCAGACCGGTCAGACCGTCGCGGCTGGCCTGTTCCTTCAGCAACCGGTTGGCGATCGACAAGCGCTTGCGCAACGCGGCGATGCGGGTCATCGCCTTCATCTTCGCCTGCAGCACCGCTTCCGCCACTGATTTGACGAGAAAGTCGTCGCCGCCGGCCTCGATCGCGGTGATCAGGTTTTCCTGCGTGTCGGAGGCGGTGAGGAAGAGGATAGGCGTCCATGCCCAGTCCTGCGTGGCCTCGATCGCGCGGATGCGCGCAGTCGCCTCGAAGCCGTTCATCACCGGCATTTCGATGTCCATCAGGATCAGATCGGGCGCGAGCTGCGCGAACTGCGCCACCGCGGCCTCGCCGTGCTCGGCCACGGTCACCTCGTAGCCAAAGGAGGCCAGACGCACCGACATGACAGCCGCCATGGCGCGGCTGTCCTCAACCAGAAGAATCTTCATGTGTTCCCCGCATTGCGTACTTTTTGTTGTCGTTGTGCACGCTACTTCGGCAGGAAACGTCAGGTCTTTAGGCAGCTTTTGCAGATGTGCGAGCGGCCGCCAGTTCGCGCGTCAGGGCCGGCACGGCCTCGAACAGATCGGCCACCAGTCCGTAGTCGGCAATGCCGAAGATGGGTGCGTCGGCGTCCTGGTTGATGGCGACGATGACACGCGAATCCTTCATGCCCGCCACGTGCTGGATGGCGCCGGAAATCCCCACCGCGATGTACAGCTCGGGCGCGACGACGCGGCCGGTCTGGCCGACCTGGCTGTCGTTGCCGACGAAGCCGGCATCGACTGCGGCGCGGCTGGCGCCGAGGGCGGCATTCAAGCTGTCGGCCAGCGGTTCGAGCAGGCGGCGGAAGTTGTCGGCGCTGCCCAATGCGCGGCCGCCCGACACCACCACACGTGCGCTGCCCAGGTCCGGGCGTCCGCCCTGCACCTGCTGGCGCGCGATCAGACGCGAGCAGGCCGGATCGGTGGCAGCGGCCAGCGGCAGCACCGGGCAGTCGCCGCCGGTTGGCGCCGCGGCGAAAGCCGTCGCGCGCACAGTGAGCACCTTCAGCGCATCGAGCGATTGCACGGTGACGAGCACGTTGCCTGCGTAAATCGGGCGCACGAAAGTATCGGGCGATTCGATGCGCACGGCGTCGGTGATCGGCGCCACACCCAGCCGCGCCGCCACCCGCGGCAGCAGGTTGCGGGCAAAGCCGCCGGCCGCTGCGACCACGTGCGTGTATTGATCCGCCGCACCGGCGAGCACCGCGCGCAGCAGTTCGGCCAGCGGCTCGGCCAGCTGATCGGCGTAGTGCGCGGCGTCGGCGTGCAGCACGCGGGCGACACCAGCGATCCTCCGCGCCTGTCCCACCACCGCGGCGCAGTCATGACCGGCCACCAGCAGATCGATCTCCCCACCGCACTGCAGCGCTGCCGTCACCGCGTGCAGCGTGACCGGCTGCAGCACGGCGTTGTCGTGCTCGGCCATCACCAGGATTCTCATCGCATCTCTCCTCAGATCACCTGCGCCTCGGCGCGCAGGCGTTCCATCAGTTGGGCCACGCTGTCGACGCGCACGCCCGGTGCACGCGTCGGCGGCGGCGCCATGCGCAGCGTGCGCAGGTGTGGCGCGACGTCGACGCCCAGCGATTCGGGCGTCACGCTGTCGACCGGCTTCTTCTTCGCCTTCATCAGATTGGGCAGCGACACGAAGCGTGGCTCGTTCAGTCGCAGGTCGGTGGTGACCACGGCGGGCAAGGTGAGCGCCAGCACTTCGCTGCCGCCGTCGATCTCGCGCGTCACTTCGATCTGGCCGTCACCGGGCAGCAGCTTCGACGCGTTGGTCGCCTGCGGCCAGTCGAGCAGCGCCGCCAGCATCTGGCCGGTCTGGCCGGCGTCGTCGTCGATCGCCTGCTTGCCGCAGATCACCAGTTGCGGCTGCTCACGCTCGCACAGCGCGTGCAGCAGACGGGCCACCGCCAGCGGCTGCAGTTCGGCCGCGGTATCGACCAGCACGGCGCGGTCCGCCCCCATCGCGAGCGCGCTGCGCAAGGTGTCCTGGCAGGCGGCGACGCCGCAGGACACGACCACCACCTCGCTGGCGACGCCGGCCTCCTTCAGCCGCACGGCCTCCTCCACCGCGATCTCGTCGAACGGGTTCATCGCCCGCTTGGCGCTGCCGATGTCCACATCGCTGCCATCGGCCAGCACGCGCACCTTCACGTTGTGATCGACCACGCGCTTCACCGCCACCAGCACCTTCATGACACGCCCTCCTCCAGCTCGCGCAGATAGGCCCACGGATAGATGCCGCGCCGGTGGCCGTCGGAGAACACGAGGTTCAGGCCGGCGTCCGCCATCGCGTGCGCCTCGGTCAGCACGACGCCGCTGCAATCCTCGGGTACGGCACCGGCGCGCGCCGCCTTCGTGCAGAAGGCGCAGCGGCAGCGGGCGCGCAGCAGCGCGTGCGGCAATGCGCTCTCGCTGCCGTCGTCCCATTCGATGCACAGCAGGCGCGACGCGCTGTGCACGGTGACCGACCGCGGCAGCGCATTCACAGCATCGCTCCCACGCCTTCGGCGCCGACGTGCCAGTCGTGGCCGGCCAGCCCGCCCTCCTTCAGCTCGCCGCCCATCGCCGCCAGGCTCTCTTCGCGGATGAGCGCCTTCAGCTGGCGGTGCAGCGCGAGGAAGGTGGGTGACGAGGTCATATCCGGCGTGCGCGGACGCGGCAACGGCACCGGGATTTCCGCCTTGATGCGGCCGGGGCGCGCGGTCATCACGTAGATCTTGTCCGACAGGAAGATGGCTTCTTCGATGTCGTGCGTAATGAACAGCACCGACAGCTGCAGCTGCTGCCACATATTGGTCAGGATTTCCTGCATCACCACGCGGGTCTGTGAATCGAGCGCGCCGAAGGGCTCGTCCATCAGCATCACCTGCGGGCTGGTGGCCAGCGCGCGGACGATGCCGACGCGCTGCTTCATGCCGCCCGAAAGCTGGTCCGGATAGTGGTTCTCGAAGGACAGCAGGCCGGCCAGGCCGAGCAGCGTGCGCGCCTTCACTTCGCGCGTGCTGCGGCTCACGCCCTGCATCTTCAGCCCGAACTCGACGTTCTGCCGCACGCTGAGCCAGGGGAACAGCGAGTACTGCTGGAACACCACGCCACGGTCGGCACCCGGCGCGGTGACGGCACGGCCATCGACGGTGACCGTGCCCTCGTCGGCGCGCAGAAAGCCGGCGACGATGTTCAGCAGCGTCGATTTGCCGCAGCCGGACGGTCCGACGATGGACACGAACTCGCCCGGCTTCACGTCCAGCGACACGTTCTTCACCGCGTCGAAGGGCACGCCGTTCTGTGTGAAGCGGATGTTCACGTCACGGATGTCGATGTGGCCGGTGGCCGATCGGGTCTGTACGGTCGATGCGTTCATCGCGAGTTCTCCTTTCCGCTGCTTGCCTGCCAGGGCATCAGCAGCCGGCCGAGCAGGCGGATGCCGCCGCTGCACACGAGGCCCAGCACGCCGATCACCAGCATGCCGATGACGATGTTCGAGTACTCGATCAGCGAGTACGCCTCCCAGGTGAAGTAGCCGACGCCGTACTGACCGGAAATCATCTCGGCAGCGATCAGCGACACCCAGGCCACGCCCATGCCCACCGCCAGACCGGTGAAGATGTGCGGCATCGCACCGCGCAGCACCACCTGCGTCATCAGCGCGAACTCGGTCGCACCGAGACAGCGCGCCGCCCGCACCAGCACCGCATCCATCGACGCCACGCCGTGCATGGTGTTGAGCAGGATGGGGAAGAAAGCGCCGATGAAGGTGATGAACACGATGCTGGTTTCGGTGGTCGGCCACAGCATGATGGAGATCGGCACCCAGGCGATGGCCGGAATCGGGCGCAGGATTTCCATCGCCGGGAACAGCAGGCTGCGCACCTGACGGTAGCGCCCGATCAGCAAGCCGAGCGTCACGCCGAGCACGGTGGCGATGGCGAAGCCCAGCATGATGCGACGCAGGCTCAGCATCACGTGCGTCGTGAAGCCCTTGTTGCCGAACAGGTTCAGCGCGTCGCTGAATACCTCGACCGGACCCGGCACGTTGGTGAAGCGGATGTAGAACACCCAGCGGTAGGTGGTGGCCAGGTGCCAGAAGCCGATCAGCAGCACGATGGACAGGGCACCCAGCGCCCAGGTGGGCAGTTCGCGGCGCAACGTGCGCCCCAGCCGTTGCGCCGGCGTCAGCCGGGGCGGTGCGGCGACGGCCGGGGCGGCGGGCGCCCCGCCGGGCACCGCGACCGGCGCCACCGCGCGCACCGGCGCGGGGGCGTCGGCCGGCATGGCATCCGGCGGGGCGGCGTCATCGATCGTGTGCATCCTCATGACGGTCGACATGGCTCATTTCCTCACGGTGGCGATGGCCAGTGCATCGGCGTAACTGCCCAGCTTTCCGCCATGGGCGGCGGCATGCGCCTCGGCATCCTTCTTCAGCAGGAAAGGCGTGATGGCCGCACTTCCTTTGCCGCCCAGCGAATAGAAGGCCTTGTCGGCGAACAGCTTGATCTTGAAGCTCTGGTCGAACACGAAGGCCACACCCACCTTCTTGCCCGTCTTGGTCGCCGCATTGACCGCCGCCAGCGTGCATTCGGCCGACTTGTAGGCGGTCAGCGCACCGCCTTCGATCCACACCTCACCGGCTTCGCGCGGCTTGTCGATGCTGCCGCCGCACAGAGGGTCGGTGCCGGAGATTTCGTAGCTGGCGAAGCTCGCCTTCTGCTTGGCGTAGTCGAGACCCAGTTCCTTGTAGGCCTGCATCAGGTAGGACTCGTCCGCCCACGCGTCGGCGTCGAATTCCTTCACCCGGCCCATGCGCTGCAGCACGCCGTGGTCGTACTTCACCGTTTCGATCCACTTCGGCTTGATGGTCGGGTCCAGCGTATGCACGCCGCCCGGGCCGAGGAACATGTAGGCCACTTCCTTCTCGACCCGCGTCCACTCCTCGATCTTGGTCGCTGCCTCGACCGGATTCTTGCGCACCCACTCGTTCGCCTCCATCAGCGCCTTGATGTAGGCGACGACGAACTCCGGATACTTCTTCGCGAAGTCCTCGCGCACCACCACGCCGTGGAAGGTGGGCACCTTGGTTTCGACGCCGTCGAAAATCTTGCGCGCGAAGCCGCGGTAGGGCAGCAGCTCGGCGAAGGGTACGAAGTCGGCGTGACCGTCGATGCGCTTCTCCTGCAGGCTGGAGGTGCCGACCTCCGGGCTCTGGCTCGACAGTTCCCAGACATCGCTCTTCCAGCCCTTGTCCTCCATCGCCTTCAGCAGCATGCCGTGCGCAGCCGAGCCGAAGGGCACCGACACTTTCTTGCCCTTCAGGTCGGACAGCTGGTAGTAGGGCGAATCCTTGTGCACCACGATGCCGTTGCCGGCGCCGTCGGCGTTGTAGGCGATCAGCGCAATCAGACGGCTTTTCGTTTCCGGGCTGGCCTGGAAGGTGGCGCCATTCACCAGCAGCGGGTAGTCGCCCATCATGCCGATCTGCAGCGTGTTGGCCACCATGCCGTTGGTCACCGGCGGGCCGGAGGTGAAGTTCTGCCACTCGAACTTGAACTGGATGTCCTTGTACTTGCCGGTCTTCGGCAGGTGCTTTTCGAGCAGACCCAGTTCCTTGATGATGATGCCGCCGGTCACCGTGTTGGTCGTCGTGTTCTGCGTGCCGATGCCGACGGTGACGACCTCGGCCAGTGCGCCGGTGGCACAGCTGCCCAGCGCTGCGCCGAGCAGCAATGCGCGGGTCGTGCCGGTGACGCGACCCAGGGTCTTCTTCATTACGTTCATGGCTTCACCTCTTCCTGTCAGTTCAATGAATGAATCGAAGATTTGCTGCGTGCTTGCGGTGTGCTGGCCGGCGCTCAGGCGCTCTCGAACAGGTAATGCTTCTTGTCCTTCACGTTGGCCCATTCGTCCGCCTCGGGCAGCGGATCGCGCGCCGCGGTGATCAGCGGCCATTCGGTGGCGAGGCGGGCGTTGATGGCGACGAACTCGATCTGGTCGGCCGGCAGGTCCTCCTCGGCGAAGATCGCCTCGGCCGGACACTCCGGAACGCAGACGCCGCAGTCGATGCAGGCCGCGGGGTCGATGACGAGAAATTCCGGCCCTTCGTGAAAGCACTCGACCGGACAGACCGACACGCAGTCGGTGTACTTGCAGCGCACGCAGGCTTCGGTGACGACGAAGGTCATGGTGTTCTCCCTATTTCTGGGCCAGAGAAATGGCGGTCAGCGCGAGGCGGGACAGCTTGCGCACGTCCGGGTCGGCATCGTCGAGCGCCTTTTCCAGCGCCGGGATGGCGCGCGGGTCGGCCAGTTCGCCGAGGGCGATGGCCGCTTCCTTGCGCAGGTTGCCTATCGGGTGGGCCAGCGCCTCGACCAGCGCCGGAAGCGCAGCCGCGGCCTTCAGCAGACCGAGGCTGCGCGCCGCCTTGACGCGCACCTGCCAGTATTCATCCTGCATCGCGCGGATCAGGTCGGGCGCGGCCAGCGCGAGCCGCAGCTTGCCCAGCGTCTGCGCTGCCTCGTCGCGCACCATCCAGGCGACGTCGGTCAGCGCACGGGTCAGCGACGGCAGCACGCTCACTTCGGTCGAATAGCCGATGGCACCGATGGCGATGCGCCGCACTTCCGGGTCGGGGTCGCGCGCCGCGATCTCGGCCAGCGCACCGACCGCTTCCGCCTTGCGCAGATAGCCGAGCACGCCGACCGCCTCGCGCCGCACCGCGGGGTCGCTGTCCTGCAGCGCCTCCATCGCCGGCGCGAAGGCGGCATCGACGCGCAACGCCCGCACCGCGCGCAGCGCCAGCATGCGCACCTCGGCGGAGTGGCCGCTGAGGAAGGGAATCAGCGGCGCTGCAGAAGCGCTTTCCTTCAGTTCCGACAGCACCTCGCCAGCGGCCGCCCGCACGGCGGCGTCCTCGTCGAGCAGCATCGGTGCCAGCGCCTCGACCACCTCGGTGTCCTCGTAGCCCTCGAGCGCACGCACCGCCTCGGTCCGCACGGTGGCATCGACGTCCTTCAGCCGCGGCAGCAGCAACGGCACGATGTCGTCCTCGTCGCCGTAGGGCAGGTCGATCACCGCCAGCCGGCGCACTTCGGCGTCCGGGCTTTCCAGGCGCTCGGCCATGGAACAGGTCAGGGTATCCATCGTCGGCTCCTCAGCGCAGCAGATAGGGAATCGACACGCTGACCGCACCGGTCGGGCAGTCGGTTTCGCACGGCAGGCAGTACCAGCACTCGTCGAACTTCATGAAGGCCTTCTTGGTGAGCATGTCGATGGCCAGCACGTCGAGCGGGCAGACGTCGACGCACACCGTGCAGCCCTTCTCCGCAATGCATTTGTCGTTGTCGACACTTACCGGCACCTGGGTCGGCGTAGCAGCGATGGTCATGGCGAACTCCTTGATGAATGTGTCGGTGGAATCAGGCGGCTTCGGCGTTGCGGGCGACGCGCAGGCGCTGATAGGCGCTGCGTTCCTCTTCGTCGATCGGCACGATGTAGGGCTCGATCGGCTTCTTGCGCATCTGCATGCGGCCGTCCTCGCCCTTGCTCAGCAGCGTGTGGCAGAACCAGTTCTCGTCGTCGCGCTCGGGGTGATCGACGAAGTAGTGGTAGAGGCCCCAGCGGCTCTCGGTGCGGAACAGCGAGGCACGCGCGGCCATTTCGGCGCAATCGAGGATGGAATGCGCTTCCATCGCGCGCATCAGTTCGTGCGGGTTGGAGGCGAACATGGCTTCGGTGTCCTCGCGGATTTCGTCGAAGCGGCGCAGCGCGATTTCGTACTTGCGAGTGATCTTCGGCGGCTGCAGGTAGTCGTTCACCAGGCGGCGCGTCTTGTATTCGATCTGGAAAGGCGTAAGGCCGTCGGTACGGCCGAGCGGCGCCAGGATGCGCGCCTCTTCTGCCGCCACGTCGCCGGCGCTGACCGCACCCAGGCCATGCTCGGCGCAATAGGCGGCGGCGTTCTCGCCGCACAGCCGGCCATAGACGAAGGCACCCAGCATGTAGTTGTGCGGCACGCTGGCGCAGTCGCCGGCGGCATACAGGCCGGGCACCGAGGTCGCGCCGCGCGCGTCGGTGTGGATGCCGGACGCGCTGTGGCCGCTGCAGAAGCCGATCTCGGAGATGTGCATCTCGACCATCTGCTTGCGGTAGTCGTTGCCGCGCTTTTCGTGGAAGCGGCCGCGGCTCGGGCGTTCGTTGGTGTGCAGGATGTGCTCGATCTCGCTGATAGTCTCCTCGGCGAGGTGGTCGAGCTTGAGGAAGACCGGGCCGTTGCCGCCTTCGAGTTCGTTGTAGAACTCCATCATCATCTGGCCGCTCCAGTAGTCGCACTCGATGAAGCGCTCGCCCTTGGAGTTGGCGGTGAAGCCGCCGAACGGACCGGTCACGTAGGCACAGGCCGGACCGTTGTAGTCCTTGATCAGCGGGTTGATCTGGAAGCACTCGAGGTTGGCCAGGTCGGCGCCGGCGTGATAGGCCATCGCGTGACCGTCGCCGCAGTTGGTCGGGTTCTCGTAAGTGCCCATCAGGTAGCCGGAGGCCGGCAGACCGATGCGGCCGGCCGCGCCGGTGCTGAGCACCGCCGCCTTGGTGCGGATGACATAGACGTCGGCGGTGCGGCAGTCGAAGCCCATCACCGCGACCACTTCACCGCTTTCGCCGGTCAGTACGCGGGTGACGACGACGCGATTGGTCACCTCGACGCGCGCCTTCTTCAGCTGGCGGTAGAGGATCTTCTTCATGTGGTGACCTTCGGGCATCGGCAGCACGTAACTGCCCAGGTGATGCACCTTGCGCACCGCGTAGTCGCCGGTTTCGTCCTTCTCGAACTTGACGCCCCAGCGGTCCAGTTCGTTGATCATGTCGAAGCTGTTGGCGGCGTAGGCCATCACCGCTTCCTGATCGACGATGCCGTCGTTGGCGATGGTGATTTCCTTGACGTACTGCTCCGGCGTCGCGTGCCCGGGAATGACGGCGTTGTTGAGACCGTCCATGCCCATCGAGATGGCGCCCGAACGCTTCACGTTGGCCTTGTCGATCAGCAGCACGCGCAGCTTGGGGTTCTTTTCCTTGGCCTTGACTGCGGCCATCGGGCCGCCGGTACCACCGCCGATGACGACGAGGTCGAATTCCATGTCGATGCGTTTCATGTTCTCTCCTTGATTTGGGGCTGCACTGTCGCGCCAGGGCGCGCCGTTGCGAACGAAGAATTCCTGCGTTGCTTTCCAGCGGTGGATCAACTTCGGTCTATGCGCAGGCGGTACTGGAAGGCATCGCCGCGGTAGTAGAGGAATTCGAAATCGATGGGCCGGTCGTCGGCCCAGGTCAGGCGCTCGATGCGCAGCAGCGGCGAGGCCTCGGCGATGTCGAGATGACGGGCCAGCGACTCGTCGGCGGAGATCGCCTCGATCTGCACGTCGGCGTGCGTGAGGTTGCGGCCGAGGTCGTTTTCGAGAATGACGAAGATGTCGCGCGTGGCCAGGTCTTCCTGGGTCAGCCGCTCGCCGATGTCCGGCGGGAAGTAGCTCACGTCGACCGAGATCGGTTCGCGGTTCAGGTAGCGCAGGCGCTGTATTTCGAACACCGGCGCTTCCGGCTTCAGCTGCAGTCGCTGCGTCACCACGGCGCTGGCGGCGACCTGTTTCGCGCTGAGCAGCAGCGAGTAGGTTTCGTAGCCGGAGGTGGACATCGCCTCGCCGAAACCCTGCAGCCGCGACAGACTCTGGAAGGCCTTGGGCTTGGCGACGAAGCTGCCCTTGCCCATCACCTTGAAGATGAGCCCCTCCTTCTGCAGGTCGCCCAGTGCCTGCCGTATCGTGATGCGGCTGACATCGAATGCCGACATCATCTGGCTCTCCGACGGCATCTGCGAATGCGGCGGGTAACTGCCGTCGAGAATGCGCCGGCGCAGGATTTCGCGGATCTGCGTGTACAGCGGCATCTGCGATACCGGCGACAGCGCGTCCTCGACCTCCGCCGCGCCCGCGGGCGCGATCTGCTTGCGGTGGGGTGCCATGTTCGAGCTCCTGTTCAAGAACCTGTTATGACGGGTCATGTCATGCAAAGTCAGTGCCAATTTTTTCGCTCCGCACAACACGTTCAGAAATCGTTGATTTGACTGCGATTTTCGACGAAAGACCGGTTCAGAACCGGCTGTCGGATGCACCGCATTGCTGCACCGCCACAGTGCCCTGCACCAGTGCGACCGCATGCACCGGCCAGGCCGCGAGCGCACCGGTCGCCATCAGCAGGCACAGCACGACGCGACGGAAATGCCGCGGATCCAGCCACCGGTAGAGCCGCTCGCCGATCAGTCCGCCGCCGTGAAAAAGCGGCGCCAGCAACAGCCCCTGCAGCAGCAGCGACAGCCCGAACAAGCCGGACAGCACGATGGCGATCAGCGCCAGCGGATAGAGGCAGCCGAAATAGACGAGGAAGCTGGCGCGCGCCCGGTGGCTGTCGGTTTCCACGCCCAGCAGATAGAGAATCGCCGGCGGTCCGCCGACACCGCCAAAGCCGGTCAGCACGCCGCTGAACAGACCCGCTCCGAGGGATCCAGCATGACTGCGACCGCGCACCAGCCGAACGCCGGTCAGCAGCACCGCAGCACTGGCGATCACCGCGACGCCGATCACCTGACCGAACAGCCGCGCCGGCAGGACGCTGACCAGCCACAGCCCGAGTGGAATGCCGGCACAGGCCGCACCGAGCATGGGCAGCAGCACCCGGTGATCGACCAGCCGGCGCACCGACGGCGCCAGTGCATGCGTCAGCGGCAGCGCGTTCAGCAGCGTCACGATGCACAGCGTGTCGCGCGCCGACGCCACCGTTGAGAGCAGTGGCGCCATCAGCAGCGCCGCGCCGAAGCCGGTCATGCCGCGCAGCACGCCGCCGGCGATCACCGCGCCGGCAATCACCGACCAGCTCGCCAGCGCGCGGTCCGGCCACAGCGTGTTCAGCAGCGAAGCATCCAATCGGTTCTCCCCGGCGGGACGGACCGCCTGCGAATTCGGCAGCGCCCGCACCCAACCTGTCATGACAGGTCATGTCGAGCAAAAGCCGGACCAGCTCGCGCACGTGCAGCGCACCCGTCGTCAAACCCTTTGCGGTCGAGGCTTCCGTGGGTGCGCAGCCGTTCATGCGCAGCACTACGACAGCCCGGCACGGTGCGCCGGCCTCCGCGATGCCCTGCTTGCGTGCGTTCATGCCAGTGCTCCGAGGCTGACCAGACCGAAGCCGGCAAGCAGCAGCCACAGCCACAGCAGTGCCGCCAGTGCCCACACGCGCCAGCCGGCCTGCGCCATGTCGGCCAGCCGGGTGTTGGCACCGAGCGCCGCCAGACCGACGGCGAGCAATGCCTGGGCCGTTTCGGCGCCGGCCGCCTGCAGCCATGACGGCAGCAGTCCGGACGCGTTGAGCGTAATCATCGCGACGAAGCCATACAGAAAGAGCGGCACGCCTGGGCTGCGCAGCGTCGTGGCGCCCGGCGCACGCAGTCCGGCGGCGATCACCATCACCACCGGCGCCAGCAGCATCACGCGCATCATCTTTTCGACCAGCGCACCGGCCGCCGCCTCGGGTCCGGCCGCCGCTGCACCGGCAACGACATGGCCGAGCTCATGCACGGAAAGACCGACCCAGAGGCCGAAGGACAGATCGTCGAGACCGCTCAGAGGCCGCAGCAGCGGCAACAGATACATGCCCAGCGTGCCGAACACGACCACCGCCAGCACCGCCGCCGAAACATGGCGCGCGCGCGCACCGATCACGCTGTCGGCAGCCGCCACCGCCGCCGCACCGCAGATCGCGCTGCCGCAGCCGATCAGCACCGCCGCCTGGGTGTCGAGACCGAGCCGGCGTCCCAGCGTCAGGGCCAGTGCCAGCGTGCTCAGCACGATGACCAGCGCCATCGCCAGCCCGCTCCAGCCCACGCTGCCCAGTTCGTCGATGCCGATGCGCAGGCCGTACAACGCGATGCCGGCGCGCATCAGCGTGCCGCGCGCCAGACGGAATCCGTCGGCGCCGCGCGTCGGCAGCGCAGGCCACAGATTGCCGACCACGATGCCCAGCGCCACCGCCAGTGGCAGCCAGCCGAAGCCGTGCGCCGACACGCCCGGCACGGCGGACAGCGCCGCCGCGGCAGCCGCAACGGCCACCGACGCGACGAGGCCGGTCGGCAGGCTGGAAGCAGTGAGGGCGGTGGTCGAATTCATGGATGCGTCGCGGGCTGCAAGAAAGTGAGTGCAGCGTAAGCGGCGCGCCATTCATTCTTCTATATCATGCAAATCACTGATCGATTACCTTGGGTAATGCATGAACCTGCATCTTCTGCGCATCTACGTGAAGGTCGTCGAGGTCCAGAGCTTTTCGCGCGCAGCGGAGGCGCTGGACATCACGCAGCCCGCCGTGTCGAAAGCGGTGCGCGAACTCGAATCCCAGCTCGAAACGGTGCTGCTGGACCGCCGCGGCAAGACCTTCCGGCCGAGTGAATCGGGTCGGGCACTCTATGAATACGGGCGCAGCATCCTGGCGCTCGAACGAGAGGCGACCGAAACCATCCGCGCCTACAGTTCGCTCGAACGCGGGCGGCTCACGATAGGCGCCAGCACCACCATCGCCACCTACTGGCTGCCGTCTTTCCTGGTCGATTTCCACGCCCGCCACCCGCAGGTCGAACTGCAGGTGATCAGCGGCAACACCCGGCAGATCGCCGACTTGCTGCTCGATTGCCGGGTCGACGTGGCGCTGGTCGAAGGCGACGTGGACGACGCGCGGTTGAACCGCCGCATCTGGCGGCGCGACGAAATGGTCATCATCGCGCCACGCGACGCCGAACTGCCGCCAGGTGGCGCGCTGCGCCCGGCCGATCTGGCCGACCACAGCTGGATCGTGCGCGAACGCGGTTCCGGCAGCCGTGCCGCCACCGACCGCGTGCTCGACGAAATGGGGCTGACGCCAGCGCGCACGATAGAGGTGGGCAGCAACGAAGCCATCGTGCAGACCGTGGCCGCCGGCCGCGGTCTGGGCATGGTGCCGCGCATCTGCGCCCGCGACCAGCTGGCGCTCGGCCGCATCCGTCGCCTGCATCCGGGCGGCGCAGCGATCCAGCGCACGCTCTACCGCATCCGCCTGCCCGAGCGCCCGATCAGCCCCGCCGCCCTCGCCTTCGAGGCGCTGATCGCGGACGCACAGGCGATGGCCGAGGAAGGAAAGACCTGAGCGCCTTGCACAACCGATCAGCGCAAAGCGCATAAAAGGTCATCCAACGCTTGCCGCTGTATTCAACTTTGAGTAACTTGAACACAAGATTATTTCAGGAGTCAGCCATGTCGCGGACGACGACCACCACCATGACGGTGCGCCTCAGCGGAGCGCTGAGCGAATTCGTCGCCGCCAACGTCGGTGAGCACGGCGACTACGAAAACGTAAGCGAGTACGTGCGCGACCTGATCCGTCGCGACAAGGCACGCAAGGAGCAGGATGCCTTCGAGCGCTTGCGGGCCGAACTTGCCCACGCCTTCTCGGCGCCCGAGTCCTCCTATCAACCCTTGACTGCCGCCGAGGTCATCGCGCGCAACAAGGGCTGAGGACGTGACCAAGGTCCTCGTTCAGGAGGCGGCATCCTGGCGGATCGACGAAATCTACCGCTACACGCGCGATCGCTGGGGTACCGAACAGGCCGACCGCTACATCACCGGTCTGTTCGAGGCATTCGACGGCATCGCCACCCGTCGCACAGCGTCCCGGCCCATCCCGGCCGACTTCGGCATCGAAGGCTATTACTTCCGTTACGAACGGCACTTCGTCTACTGGCGCGTGCTCGCGAATGGTGACATCGGTATCGTCACCATCCTGCACGAGCGGATGCACCAGATCGACCGCTTCAGGGACGATTCGGGCTCATGAGCGTAAAGGGGGAACCGCTCTTCCACTCCAGATTGCGTCCTCGCACATCGGTATCTCGGGCTCAGATTTGATCGACTACAGGCGTTTGTCAACGCCGATCACTCCGCTTCTCAGGTTCCGCCTTCTCGATGCGCCATTTCCCAATAACGGCCATGGAGTCCACGGAACCGACCGCGAAATCGAGAAGAACGAGTTCGAGCGCGAGTGACGTTCAGCAGCCCTGCTGAACTCGTCCTCGGCGCGGTCCAGTGAAGTACCGTGCTGAAGTAGCCGCGAAAAGAAGAAGCCGGCTCGCGGCCGGCTTTTTCACTGCATCGACGTGTGGATCAACCCACCCACACCCGCGCATTCCTGAACATGCGCATCCACGGGCTGTCTTCGCCCCAGTGCGCCGGATGCCAGCTCATCTGCACCGTGCGGAACACGCGTTCCGGGTGCGGCATCAGGATGGTGACGCGGCCGTCGTCGGTGGTGACCGAGGTGATGCCGGCCGGCGAGCCGTTCGGGTTGCGCGGGTAGCGCGTGGCGATGGCGCCGTCGTGGTCGATGTAGCGCATCGCGACCTGCGCCAGCGACTGCGCCTGTTCGTCGTCGAACACCGCGCGGCCTTCGCCGTGCGACACGACGATGGGCAGCTTGGAGCCGGACATGCCGCGGAACAGGATGGACGGCGAATCCGCCACCTCGACCATGGTGAAGCGCGCTTCGAACTGCTCCGAGCGGTTGCGCTCGAAGCGCGGCCAGTGCGCGGCGCCCGGGATGATGTCGCGCAGCTGGCTCATCATCTGGCAGCCGTTGCAGACGCCCAGTGCGAAGGTGTCTTCACGGTCGAAATAGGCGGCGAAGGCGTCGCGCAGTTCCGGGTGGAACAGGATGGACTTGGCCCAGCCGGAACCCGCGCCCAGCACGTCGCCGTAGGAGAAGCCGCCGCAGGCCGCCAGGCCCTTGAAGTCGGCCAGCTTGACGCGGCCGGCCATCAGATCGGACATGTGCACGTCCTGCGCGTCGAAGCCGGCGCGGTCGAAGGCGGCCGCCATCTCGACCTGACCGTTCACGCCCTGCTCACGCAGGATGGCGATGCGCGGGCGCACACCGCGGCTGATGTAAGGTGCTGCGATGTCCTCCTGCGGCTCGAAGGTGAGCGCCGCAAACAGGCCGTTGTCAGCCTTGTCGTCGAGCAGCGCGAATTCCTCGCGTGCGCAGTCGGCGTCGTCGCGCAGCAGTGCAATGCGGTGGCTGGTTTCGGTCCATGCCTTCTGCAGTTCGGCGCGCGGCTCGCTGAAGATGACCTTGGCGTTGTGCCAGAGGCGGATTTCGTCGCGGTCGTTCGGGCTGCCGATGCCGTGCGTGACGCCTGAAAGACCCGCCTCGCGCAGGATGTCCATCACCTGCGAGCGCTGGTCCACGCGGATCTGGATCACCGCGCCCAGTTCTTCGGCGAACAGCGCCGTGAAGGTGCGGTCGTTGAAACGGCCGCGCACCGCGTCCGGCTTCTTGGCCAGCGAATCGACATCGACCAGCAGCGGGTCGTAAGCCAGCGTGTCGAGATTGATCGACAGGCCCACTTTCGATGCGAAGGCCATTTCGCACAGCGTGGCGAACAGGCCGCCGTCCGAGCGGTCGTGATAGGCCAGCGCCAGACCGGCGTCGCGCAGGCGGTTGATCGCCGGCAGGAAGCGGCCGAGCAGCACGGCGTCGGCGTCCGGCGCGTGTTCGCCGACCACGCCGTAGGCCTGCGCCAGCGCCGAACCGCCGAGGCGGTTCTTCATCTGGCCGAGGTCGAGCAGCAGCAGTTCGGTATCGATTTCCGGGTCGATCAGCAGTTGCGGCGTCAGCGTCTTGCGCACGTCCTCGACGCCGGCGAAGGCGGTGATGACCAGCGACAGCGGCGACACCACTTCCTTCTGCGCCTCACCTTCAGTCCAGCGCGTCTTCATCGACAGGCTGTCCTTTCCGACCGGAATCGCCAGGCCCAGCGCCGGGCAGAAGTCGAGCGCCACCGCCTTGACCGTGTCGAACAGCGCGGCGTCCTCACCCTTGTGGCCGGCCGCTGCCATCCAGTTGGCCGACAGCTTGATGCGCTCGAAACTGCGCACGTCGGCGGCGACCAGATTGGTGATCGCCTCGCCGATGGCCATGCGGCCGGAAGCCGGGCCGCTGAGCAGCGCCACCGGCGTGCGTTCGCCCATCGCGAACGCTTCGCCGCGGTAGCCGGTGAAGCTTTCGGTGGTGACGGCGACGTCGGCCACCGGCACCTGCCACGGGCCGACGAACTGGTCGCGCGCGGTGAGACCGCCGACCGAGCGGTCACCGATGGTGATCAGGAAGGATTTGCTCGCCACCGCCGGCATGCGCAGCACGCGGTAGGCGGCGTCCTTCAGGTCGTAGCCGGCGACGTCCATCGGCGGCGCGTAGGCCGGACGGCGCTGCACCGTCCGGTGCATCTTCGGCGGCTTGCCGAGCAGCACGTCCATCGACATATCGACCGGCTTGCTGTTGAACAGCGGATCGGCCACCGTGAGCTGGCCGTCGGGCGTCGCTTCGCCGAGCACCGCGAAGGGGCAGCGCTCGCGTTCGCACAGCGCGCGGAATTCATCGATGCGCTCAGGGGCGATCGCCAGCACGTAGCGCTCCTGCGATTCGTTGCACCACAGTTCGGCCGGGCTCATGCCCGACTCTTCGCTGTGGATGGCGCGCAGATCGAACCAGGCACCGTGACCGGCGCCGTGCGCCAGTTCGGGCAGTGCGTTCGACAGGCCGCCGGCGCCGACGTCGTGCACGGCGAGGATGGGGTTGTCCTCCTGCATCTGCCAGCAGCGGTCGATCACTTCCTGCGCGCGGCGCTCGATCTCAGGGTTGCCGCGCTGTACCGACGCGAAGTCGAGGTCGGCGGTATTGGTGCCGGTGGTCATGCTCGACGCCGCTCCGCCGCCCAGGCCGATCAACATGGCCGGGCCGCCGAGCACGATGAGCTTGGTGCCGGCCGGGAACTCGATCTTCAGCGCGTCACGCGCGGCGATGTTGCCGATGCCGCCGGCGATCATGATGGGCTTGTGATAGCCGCGCATCTCGCCCATGAAGGGCAGTTCGAAGGTGCGGAAGTAACCCGCCAGATTGGGGCGGCCGAATTCATTGTTGAAGGCGGCCGCACCCAGCGGGCCGTCAATCATGATCTGCAGTGCCGAGGCGATGCGCTCCGGCTTGCCGTAGAGCTCGCCGTCGACACGCTCCCACGGCTGCTCGAAGCCGGGGATGTTCAGGTTGGACACCGAGAAGCCGGCCAGACCGGCCTTGGGCTTCGCGCCACGGCCGGTCGCGCCCTCGTCGCGGATTTCGCCGCCGGCACCGGTGGCGGCGCCGGGGAAAGGCGAAATCGCGGTCGGGTGATTGTGCGTTTCAACCTTGGCCAGGAAATGCATCGGTTCGGAATGCCAGCCCCAGCGGCCATCGCGGTCCGGGTAGAAACGGTCGACCGGCGCCGTGGTGGCGCCCTCGATCACCGCTGCATTGTCCGAATAGGCGACCACGGTGTGCTGCGGCGTGGCGCGATGGGTTTCGCGGATCATGCCGAACAGGCTCATGTCCTGCGTCGCGTAGTCGATGTTCCAGCTAGCGTTGAAGATCTTGTGCCGGCAGTGCTCGGAATTGGCCTGCGCGAACATCATCAGCTCGACGTCGGTCGGATCGCGGCCCAGCTTGGTGTAGGCGTCCAGCAGGTAATCGATTTCGTCGTCCGACAGCGCCAGGCCCAGTTCGACGTTGGCGCGCTCCAGCGAGCCGCGGCCGTCGGCCAGCGACACGCTGACCAGCGGGCGTGGTGCGACGTGGCTGAACAGCGCCTCGGCGTCGTCGAGCGAGCTCAGCACCGATTCCGTCATGCGGTCGTGCAGCAAGCCCGCCAGCGCGGCACGCTCGGCCTCGTCGGGGCCACCGCCCAGCAGACCGCGCGCCAGTTCCAGCTCGTACAGCACGCCGCGCTCGATGCGCTGCACGCCGTCCAGCCCGCAGTTGCGGGCGATGTCGGTTGCCTTCGACGACCACGGCGAAATCGTGCCCAGACGCGGCGTCACCAGCAGGGCATCGCCTTCGACGGCGGCTGCCGGTTGCGCATTGAGCAGCGCACACAGCTTGTTCAGTTCGTCAGCCGACGGCTGCGCCGTACATTCAACGAAGAAATACTGGGTAGCGGTCAGCTCGCGCAGCTTGGGAAGCGCAGTGCGGCATTCGTCGGACAGGCGCGCCAGACGCGCGGCGGAGTATGCGGGCGAGCCGCAGAGCTTGAGGAGATGGGCCATGAAAGGACAGCGGGGAAGTGGGCCGCGCACCTGTGTGCGCGGATAAAACCCGATTATACGGGTTCGCCCCGCCCGCTGCCCCTGCGTGCTTACTGCTGGAAGCGGGCCTTGGCCTGCTCGACGCACGCATCCTTGGCGTTGCCGCTCATTTCATTACAACGTGCCTTGGCGGCCGCGTATTGGGCTTCGAGACGGTCCTCCGCCGTGTCGGCCCGCGCCTCCCCGGCCTTGCGCTTCACTTTGGCGTCGGCCATGGCAGATTCGCGAGCGGCCTTGGCTTCCTTGACGCAGGTCTTCTTGGCGCTCGAATCCAGCGCATCGCAGCGGGTTTTCGCCGCATCGTAATCCATGTCGGCGCGCTTCTTCGCCGCGTCGTACTGGGCCTCGGTCTGCGCCTCGATGCGGTCTTCGACGTCGGCGGATGCCGCAGGCAGCGAGAACGCGGTCAAGGCGATCGAACACAGTACGGTCAGCAATCGGGCTTGAGTCTTCATTAGGCACTCCTTATTTCGTTTGATGAAAGCCCCGGCAAACGAGGCAGTCGGATGTTTCAGAGGCAGCACAAGCAGGGCCGCGCCCCGATGACTTCAGCCTAGCCCCGGCGGCACTGGCGGCGCGTAAGACGTCGCGGCGCGCCATGTAGGAGAACACCACCCGCGGCTGTCGGACGCGCCGAACTGGCGGAACACGCCCGCTTCGCAATAGCATCTGCACCTGCGGCATGCTCGGCCGGTCACTGCACCGGGACACCGACCGGCGTGTCGGCCGGCGAGCGCCGCGCGAAAAGGAGCCGAAGCACGATGTCCGCAGTTGTCCCCCAACCCGATGTGATCGACGCGAACCTGACCAACTTCCAGCGCGACGTGATCGACGTATCGCAGCGCATGCCGGTACTGGTCGACTTCTGGGCGCCGTGGTGTCAGCCCTGTCGCACCCTGACCCCCAGACTGGAGGCGCTGGCCGCCGATTACGCCGGCCGGGTGCGTCTGGCCAAGATCAATTCCGACGACAACCCGGAACTGGCGCGCCGTTTCGGCGTGCGCGGCATCCCCAATGTGAAGGCCTTTGTCGGCGGCGTGGTGGTCGACGAATTCACCGGCGTGCTGCCGGACCGCGAACTGCGTGACTTCATGGACGCGCTGCTGCCCTCGCCCGCCCTGTCCGCTTTCGAAGAGGCGCAGGCCGCACTCGCCCGCGGCGACGCCACCGCCTCGCTCGGCCTGTTCCAGGGCGCGCTGGCCATCGACCCCGGCTTCGAACCGGCGGTGCTCGGTCGGGTCGAGGCGCTGATCGCGCTCGGCCGTCTCGACGACGCCCAGTCCGCACTCGACGCACTGCCCTATGAGCAGGAAGACCGCGCCCGCATCGGCACGCTGTACGCGCGCATCGCCATCGCGCGCCGCCAGCCGGGCGATGGCGACGAGAACTACGCCGCCCGCATCGCCCGCAACCCGGGCGACCTGAGCGCCCGTCTCGCCTTCGTTGCAGAGCTCGCCGCGCGCGAACAATGGGAAGAAGCGATGGAACAGGCGCTCGAAGTGGTCCGTCGCGACCGCAGCTTCGAGGACGACGCCGGTCGTCGCGCCCTGCTCGACCTGTTTGCGCTGCTTGGCTCGAACGACGAACGGGTACGCCGCTACCGGCGCGAGCTGGCCGCGGTACTCAATCGCTGATCGCCGTGAACGAGCGGGTGCGTTGCTTTCCGCCGGTGGCCGATCCCGACACCGCGCGCATCCTGATACTGGGCTCCATGCCCGGCGTCGCCTCACTGGCCGCACAGCGCTACTACGCCCATCCGCGCAACCAGTTCTGGCCCATCATGGGCGCGCTGTTCGGCGCCGGTCCCGACCTGCCCTACGCCGAGCGGCTGCGCGCACTGACCGGCGCCGGCATTGCGCTGTGGGACGTGCTGGAAAGCTGCGAGCGCGCGGGCAGCCTGGACGCCGCGATCGACGTCCGCAGCGCGCAGGCCAACGACTTTGCCGCCTTTTTCGATGCGCACCCGGGCATCGTGCGCATCGCCTTCAACGGCGGCACGGCAGAAAAGCACTTCCGTCGCGACGTGATGCCGCATCTGCGACCCCCTGTGCGGGCGCTGGATCTGCTGCGCCTGCCCTCGACCAGCCCTGCGCACGCGGGCATGGGTGCGCAGGAAAAACTCGCGCGCTGGCGCGCGGCGCTGCAACCCCTGTGCGCGTCTGCGGTCGAAGCGCCGCTTTCAACCGACATCGTTCACACATGACCACCCTGCTCCTGTTCGCGCTCGGTCTGGGCGCACTGATCGCCGGCGCCGAACTGCTGGTGCGCGGCGCCTCGAAACTGGCCCTGTCCTTCGGCATCTCGCCGCTGGTGGTCGGCCTCACCATCGTCGCCTTCGGCACCAGTTCGCCGGAAATGGCGGTGTCGGTGCAGTCGGCCTGGGCCGGCAAGACCGATATGGCGGTCGCCAACGTGGTGGGCAGCAATATCTTCAACGTGCTGTTCATCCTCGGACTGTCGGCGCTGATCACGCCTTTGCTGGTCGACAAGCAGCTGATACGGCAGGAAGTGCCCATCATGATCGGCGCCACGCTGCTGTTCGCCGGCCTGACGCTGGATGGCGGCCTGTCGCGTACCGAGGGCGGTCTGCTGTTCGGCCTGCTGATCGCCTACACCGCCTTCCTCATCGTGCAGAGCCGCCGCCAGAACGCCGGCTTGGGCGAGGAATACGCGGAAAGTCTGCACAGCGAGGAGATCGCTGCCCACCCCGAAGCCTGGGACGCCAAGCTGCCGGTGCAGCTTGCCCTGATCGCCGGCGGTCTGGGCCTGCTGGTGCTCGGCTCCAACCTGATGGTCGACGCCGCCATCGTGTTCGCCCGTCATCTGGGCATCAGCGATACCGTGATCGGTCTGACCGTGGTCGCCGCCGGCACCTCGCTGCCTGAGGTCGCCGCGTCGATCACCGCGGCACTGCGCGGCCAGCGCGACATCGCGGTCGGCAACGTGGTCGGCAGCAACACCTTCAACCTGCTGGGTGCGCTCGGCCTGTCCGCCGTGGTCGCACCGGACGACCTGGCGCTCGGTTCGGCCATGCTGTCCTTCGACATTCCGGTCATGGTGGCCGTCAGCCTCGCCTGCCTGCCCATCTTCGCCACCGGCAACCTGATCGCGCGCTGGGAGGGTGGCCTCTTCTTCGCCTACTACTGTGCCTACACGCTGTATCTGATCCTGGCCGCCAAGGACCACGACGCGCTCGCCGACTACGCGTTCGTGATGCAGACCATCGCGCTGCCACTGACGGCGGTGACGCTGATCGTCATCAGCGTGCGCCACTGGCGTCGCCACCGGAGCTAGCCCGGCCGTACTTCGGCGGCGCGCATGCCGTCAGCGTCGCGCAAGCAATCCGCAGGCATACTGGACAGATGAGCCGATCGACGCCATTGCCGACCGCACGCCGCACAGGTGCATGTGAACGATGACGCTTCGCCGACCGACATCGATCGCAGGACTGCTGATCGTGCTCATCGTCACCACCGTGTCGGTGCTGCTGGCAGCGGTCGGCGCGCTGGCCTATCGCGCGTACAGCGTCGCCGAGCATGGAGAATTCGAGCGCTCGATCGAGTTGGCCGCCGATCAGCTCGCGGTCGGACTGGCGCCGGCGGCGTGGAATCTCGAATACGAGCAGGTGCGCAAGCTGATGGAAAGCCGCATGCGCGACCGCTCGATCTATGGCGTCGTCGTGCAGCTGGACACCGCACGTTTCGCACTGCAGCGCAACCAGGACTGGGAACTGCAGTCGGTCGATGGCGACATCGACAGCAAGGGCCTGTTCGTTACCGAGCAGCCGGTGAGCTTCGGCGAACAGCGGATCGGTCAGGTACGCGTCATCGGCAGTCCGCGCTTCGTCGACCAGGATCTGCGCAGCGCACTGGCCACCATGGTGCTGTTCACCGTGCTGCTCGATGTGGTGCTGACGCTGGCGCTCTATATCGCGCTGCAGCGCATGGTGCTGCAGCCCCTGCGCCTGGTCGAGCGCCATGCCGACGAAGTGGCGCGGCACGGTCGTTCCACCACCGCGCTGGGCGATCTGAGCTTCCTCGGCGAACTGCACGGCCTGACCAAGTCGGTCGACGCCATGGTGACGCAACTCGAAGCGCGCAATGCCGAGCTCGAGCGCTCGAACGAGCGCTTCCGGCGAGTGATCCGCCTGCTGCCGCTGCCGATCAGCCTGTTCGATCGCGACGGCCGCATCCTGTACGTGAACGACTGCTTCGTGGACACCTTCGGCTACACGCTCGACGACATTCCGGACGCGCACACCTGGTTCGGACTGGCCTATCCCGACCCGACCTATCGCGCCGAAGTCCTGCAGACCTGGGGACAGGAACTGGTGAGCGCCCAAGGCGCGTCCGGACTGGTGCGCGCCCGTCCCTACGTGGTGACCTGCAAGGACGGCAGCCGCAAGATCGTCGAGATCGGCGGCATGCTGGCCGACGACCCCAACATCACGGTGCTCAACGACATCACCGACCGCACCCGCGCCGAAGAGGAACTGGCGCGCCACCGCGATCATCTGGAAGAACTGGTATCCAGCCGCACGGCTGAGCTCGAAGCGGCCAATCGGCGGCTGGAGGAAACCCAGTTCGCGCTCGATCATGCAGGCGTCGCGATCCAGTGGATCGACGCCGCCAGCGGCTGTTTCAGCTATGTGAACGATCACGCCTGCACGCTCTACGGCTACCCGCGCGAACGCCTGCTCGGCATGCCGGCACACAACGTGATCGACGACTTCACAGGCGCACGCCTGAGCGCGCTCGAACCGGCGCTGCGCGCGCAGGGCCAGGCACGGATAGAGGCCGATGCGCGGCGCGGCGACGGTCGCGTCGTGCCGGTCGAGATCGGCATCTATTTCGATCCGCCGGCTGGCGGCGGTGCGGCGCACTACATCGCCTTCTCGATCGACATCACGCCGCGGCGGGAAGCGGAAAAAGCCCTGATCGCCGCGCGGCTCGCCGCCGAAAGTGCGGCGCAGGCGCGCAGCGAGTTCCTGGCCAACATGAGCCACGAAATCCGCACGCCGATGAACGCAGTGATCGGCATGACGCGGCTGGCGCTGCAGACCGAACTGACCGCGAAGCAGCGCAATTTCGTGGCCAAGGCCAACGCGTCGGCGGTCGCGCTGCTGGGCATCCTGAACGACATTCTCGATTTTTCGAAGGTCGAGGCGGGCCAGATCACCATCGAATCGGTGCCTTTCCGGCTGGACCGCGTATTCGAATCGCTGCTGTCCGTGGTGTCGCTGCGCGCCGAGGAAAAGGGCCTGGACCTGCTGTTCGACGTCGCGCCCGACGTACCCCCGGTGCTAGTCGGCGACCCGCTGCGCCTGGGCCAGATACTGACCAATCTGGCCGGCAACGCGATCAAGTTCACCGAGCGCGGCGAGGTGCTGGTGTCGTGCCGCGTCATTGCGCGCGAAAGCCAGCACGCGACGCTGGCCTTCGGCGTGCGCGATACCGGCATCGGCATGACTGCCGATCAGCTGGGCGGCCTGTTCCGCCCCTTCATGCAGGGCGACACCTCGATTTCACGGCGCTTCGGCGGCACCGGTCTCGGCCTCGCGATCAGCCGGCGCCTGGCCCAGCTGATGGGCGGCACTCTGAGCGTGCACAGCGTGGAAGGCCAGGGCAGTACCTTCACCTTCACCGCACGCTTCGAAACCGGCGAGCTGCCGGACAGTGCCCTGCGTACGCTGCCGTCGGCACTGCACAAGCGTCGCGTGCTGGTGGTCGACGACAATCCGGAAGCGCTGCAGATCCTTTGCCGCGACCTCGAACACCTGGGACTGAGCACCGAGCGCGCGCAGTCAGGCCCGCAAGCGCTCGAACTGCTGCGCAGCCGGCCACCGTTCGCGCTGCTGGTGTGCGACTGGAAGATGCCGGGCATGGACGGCATCGAACTGATACGCCGCGTGCAGTCGTGCGACGATCTCGCGCATCCGCCGGCCGTCGTCATGGTGAGCGCCTATGGCGCGGATGACCTGCAGCATGCCGGCGCCGGTCTGGCCATCGCCGGAGTGCTCACCAAGCCGGCCAGCACCTCGTCGCTCTACGCCGCCATCGTTTCGGCGCTCGGTCATCAGGTCGCCGCCGAGGGCGGCAGTGGCGACGCCCCGGGCAGCTTCCGCAGCGACGCGCTGCGCGGACGCCGCGTGCTGCTGGTCGAGGACAATCCGATCAACCAGGAACTGGGCGTTGAAATCCTGACCGGCGCAGGTGTCCAGGTCACTGTCGCGGAGAATGGTGCCGAAGCATTGCGACGGCTCGACGCGGAGCCCTTCGACTGCGTGTTGATGGACGTGCAGATGCCGGTGATGGACGGACTCGAAGCGACGCGTGAAATCCGCCGTCGCGAGCGGCTCAACAAGCTTCCTGTGATCGCGATGACCGCCGGTGCAATGCCCTGGGAACGGGAACAGACACGTGCGGCCGGCATGGACGATCACGTGACCAAGCCGGTCGATGTCGACGAACTGCTGCGCACGCTGACTCGCTGGCTGGGCAGCGTGCCGCCGGCCGAGCCGGCAGCGGACAGCGCTGCACAGTCGGCCGGCTCCGCGCCGCTGCTCGACACCGCTGCCGCGCTGCGCAGCATGAACGGCGCAATGGCGACCTATCGACGCGTGCTAGGCATGTTCCTCGAAAGCGCGGACGCTGCGCAGAGGCAGATGAAGCAGGCGTGGGTCGGTGGCGACTTCGATGCCCTCGGACAGCTGGCGCACCGGCACAAGGGCAGCGCGGCGGCGGTCGGCGCACGTGCCCTGACTGCGGCGCTGGGCGATGTGGAAATCGCCTGCCGCGGTGGCGATGCGGCTGCGATCGATGCCGCGATGACGGACTGCACGCCGGTGTTCGTCGCCACCGTCGAAGCGATGAAGACGCAGGCAGGCGCCGGATCGGCCGCACCTCCGTCGGCTGACGAGCTGGACAGGCTGCACGCCCTGCTGAGCAGCAACGACAGCGACGCCCAGGACGCGATCGCCCATCTGCTGGCGCGCCCCCAGCCTGCCGGCATCCTGCCAGCACTGCGGCAGATGTCGCGTGCGATGGAGCGCTATGACTTCGACGCCGCCCTGCTGCAGCTGGCGCAGTTGCGTGCCGCGATCAGCGCTGGCGAAGCGGACGCGGGCGGCTAGGGCTTCAGGTAACCCGAATCGCGCATCAACCGCGTCACCTCGGCCTGCGATCTGCGCAGCGCGGTATCCACGTCCTGCTCGCCCTGCAATGCACGCGCCAGCTCGGTGCCGACGGCATGACCGATGGCAGGAAATTCCGCGATGCCGACCCACTGCACGCCGCTGTAGTGGCGCCCCGGCAGTCGCGTGTGCGAGCTGGCGATGGCTTCGTTCACGAAACGCGAGAAGGCCGCGGCGTCGCGATAGCCGGGTGCATCGTAGGTCGACTGCCGGGTGCCCGGCGGCACCGTGACCCAGCCCCGGCGCGCCGCCACCAGACGAACGTAATCGGCCGACGTCGCCCATTCGACAAAGCGGCGTGCCAGCGCCTTGTTCGGCGACGATTCAGGCACCGCAAGCGACCACACCCACAGCCAGTTCGCGCCGTCCCGGACGCGCTCGACCGGCGCCGGCGCAAAGCCGAGGCTGGCGGCAACCGACGAGGTCCGCGGATCGAACAGCATGCCGGCCGCCACCGTGGCATCGATCCACATCGCGCAGCGGCCGCGGGCGAACAGGTCGAGCGTTTCCGGAAAGCCGTTGAGGTGCGCGTCGGGCGGTCCGTAACGGCGCAGCAGATCGACGTACAGCGACGCCGCCTCGCGCCACGGTGCGCTGTCGATTTCCGGTCGCCACAGCGGGTCGAACCAGCGGCCGCCGAAGGTATTCACCATGGTCGTGAGCACCGGCACGTTCTCGCCCCAGCCGGGGCGCCCGCGCAGGCAGATGCCGTAGATGCCCTTGGCCGGATCGTGCAGCCGCGCCGCCAGCTGCCGGATTTCGTTATAGGTCGGCTGCGCCGGCATGACGAGGTCGGCGGCGCGGAACAGATCGCGCCGGTAGAAGGTCATCGAGCTCTCCGCGTAAAAGGGCAAGGCATACAGCTCGCCACTGAAAGACAGGCTGTCGCGCACCGGCGCCAGCAGGTCGCCGACGCGGTAGGCGGCCGGCAGATCGCGGAAAGGCGTGAGCCAGCCGCGCGCGGCCCACAGCGGCGCTTCGTAGGAGCCGATGGTCATCACGTCGAACTGGCCATCGGCAATCGCCAGATCGGTCATCAGACGCGTGCGCAGCGAGTTCTCGTCCAGCACCCGCCATTCGATCTGCACGCCCGGGTTCTGGCGCGTGAACTCGGCGGACAGCGACTTCAGCAGCAGCATGTCCGGATTGTTGACCGTGCCCACCGTGATCACGTCGCGCCCCGAGGCCTGTGGCTTGCGCACGCTCAGTCCGTGCCGCATCAGGATGTCCTCGACGCGCCCTTCGCGCACCAGTGCCGACAGCCCGCGGTTGAAGTCGGCGCGCAGCCGCTCGTGCCGCGGCGCGCGCCGCGAGAAGGCGACATGAAAATCGCTGCGGAACAGCGGTGGCCGCAGGAATTCGAGCTGCCCGATCAGGTGCGGCCGGTGCAGGATCATCAGATCGCTGGCGCGGAATTTGTCGACCACCATCAGATCGATGCGGCCCAGCGCCAGCTTGTCGAGATTCTGCAGATCGCGATCGACGTACTCGCGCTTGAGGAAATCGGCGCCGTCGAAGGCGGCCGACACCGATGCGCCACGCACTGCGCCAAAGCGCAGGTGCGACAGCTGGCGCAGCGTGTCCAGCGGTCGTGTAACCGCGTCGGCCGGATAGGGAATGGCGAGCGACCGCTTCTTGAGCAGGCCGCCGTTGGCGCCGGGAAACGGCGCCGACAGCACGAACTCGCTCTCCAGCGAACCGGTGTCAGGCGCCGGCAGCAGACCATCGACCTGCCCCGATGCGGCGACGCTGCGCGCGCGCGCCGGCGGATAGAAGCGGATATCCACCGTGTAGCCGACGCGCTCAAACGCGCTACGGACAAGCTCTGCAACATAGCCCTCGCGTGCGTGCGTCGGACCGATGTACGGCGACAGTTCGGCAGCGACCAGGCGGACCGTGCCCGCCGCGCTGGCCGCGGACGCGCCGAAAGACAGCGCGAGCAGGCAAGGCAGAAAGACGCACAGGAAAAAACGGGACTTGAGCGGACGCACGGATGCTGCACCTCATGCCTGAGCATAGCGGCCCAGCATATCGCGCCGCTGGCGGGGACGCATCGACATTACGACACGCCCGCGCGCGCGGCAGGCGTCATACAGGGGAGGTGGCGGGTCTGAAAAGCAGAACGGGGACGCCTCGAAAGGCGTCCCCGTTCTGGGTGTTGGAGCGGGAAACGAGGCTCGAACTCGCGACCTCAACCTTGGCAAGGTTGCGCTCTACCAACTGAGCTATTCCCGCGTATCGGCACTTGCGTACCGACCGAATTGTCCTGGAGGCGAGGGTCGGAATCGAACCGGCGTCCACGGCTTTGCAGGCCGCTGCATGACCACTCTGCCACCTCGCCGGTGGTGCAGCCCGGTCAGGGGCTGCAAATAAAAAGGGGAAGAAGAACTTCCCCTTTTTCAAATCTTGGAGCGGGAAACGAGGCTCGAACTCGCGACCTCAACCTTGGCAAGGTTGCGCTCTACCAACTGAGCTATTCCCGCAAGACAGGCGCGCATTATAGGCCTGCCGAAAAAGCTGTCAACACTTCGCGCCGAAGATTTTTGCGGCGCGCTCAGATCGCCTTGCGCGCACGCAGTTCGGGCCATGCCTTTCGCATGTAGTACACCATGGACCACACGGTGAGCACCGCGGCGATCCAGATCAGCTTGCCGCCGATGAAGCCGACGTCGATGCCGAACAGCGGATCGAAGTACAGCAGCATCGGGATGGCGATCATCTGCGCCGTCGTTTTCACCTTGCCTATCATCGACACGGCGACGCTGCGCGCCGCCCCCACCTTGGCCATCCATTCGCGCAAAGCGGAAATGGTGATTTCGCGACCGATGATGATGAGGGCGATGACGGTGCTGGTGCGGTCGAGCTCGACCAGCATGATCAGGGCTGCCGCCACCATCAGCTTGTCGGCCACCGGGTCGAGGAAAGCACCGAAGGCGGACGTCTGGTTCAGCGTGCGCGCGAGGTAGCCGTCGAGCCAGTCGGTGATGGCCGCGATGACGAACACGACGGTCGCGATCAGGTTCTTGTCCGGCATCACCAGCGTCTGGTCAGGCAGGAAGAAAACGCCGACGAACAGCGGAATGAGCAGGATGCGCGCCCAGGTCAGCGCGGTTGGCAGCGTAAACATGTGCCCTAGTTTAACTGCCGCTGTATCTGTTCGGCGAGCTTGCGGCTGATGCCTTCGACCCGGCACAGGTCTTCGACCGTGGCATTGCGCACGCCGGCCAGCCCGCCGAAGGTGGTGAGCAGGCGCTTGCGGCGCGCCGGACCGATGCCCGGAATGTCTTCCAGCGTCGACGTCAGCCGCTTCTTCGCGCGCTTGGCGCGGTGACCCGCGATGGCGAAACGGTGCGCCTCGTCGCGGATTTCGGCGATCAGGTGCAGGGCCGGGTGGTCGGGACCAAGCACCAGGCCCGCGGCGACACCCGGGCGTATCAGCTCCTCGGCGCCCATCTTGCGCTCTTCGCCCTTGGCCACGCCGACCAGCGGCAGATCGAGCCCGAGTTCGGCCATCACCTCGACGGCGATGCCGAGCTGGCCCTTGCCGCCGTCGATCAGCACCAGATCGGGCCGCGCGCCCTCGCCGCTCGCCACCTTCTCGTAGCGCCGCGTCAGCACCTGACGCATCGCCGCGTAGTCGTCACCCGGCGTGATGCCGTCGATGTTGTAGCGGCGGTACTCGCCGTTGCGCATCGCGCCGTTGGCCCACACGACACAGGAGGCGACGGTCGCTTCACCCATCGTGTGACTGATGTCGAAGCATTCGATGCGCTCCGGTGCGATATCGAGTTCGAGCGCCTCGACCAGTGCGGCGACGCGGTGCGACGCGCGCGCGCCGGCGTCGATCTTCGCGCGCAGCGCGATCTCGGCGTTCTTCAGCGCCATGTCCGCCCACGCGCGTTCGCGTTCGTTGCGGGCGAGCGCAAGTGTCGAGCCGGGCAGCGGGGCCTCCACTTCATCCTCCGGCAGCACATTGACAACGATGCGCCTGGGCGCGTTGCCGCTTGCGTAGTGCTGGCTGAGGAAAGCCACCAGCATGTCGGCCGCGCTGCCCTGCCCGGCCGCCGGGAAGTGGGCGTGATCGCCGAGGTGGCGGCCGCCGCGCACCATCGCGTGATTGACGCAGGCGGCGCCGTCGCGCTCGATGGCCACGACGATGTCGAGGTCCTCGTCGCGCGCGCTGTCAGCGAACTGCTTGTGCAGCACCTTGGACAGCGCACGGATCTGGTCGCGTATCTGCGCCGCCTTCTCGAAGGCGAGCGCTTCGGCGGCGGCGTTCATCTGCGCCGACAGCTTGTCGATCACCTCGGAATGACGGCCATTCAGGAAAAGCGCGGTCAGTCGCACGTCCTCGTCGTAGTCCTCCTTCGACACGAGGTCGACGCAGGGCGCTGAACAGCGGTGGATCTGGTGCAATAGACAGGGCCGCGAACGGTTGGCGAACACGCTGTTTTCGCAGGTGCGCAGCAGGAAGGCACGCTGCACCAGCTGTATCGTGTCGCGCACCGCCCAAACGTTCGGCAGCGGCCCGAAGTAACGCGCGTCGCGCCCCACGGTGCCGCGGAAGAAGCCGATGCGCGGAAAGCGGTCGTTGCTGATGCGGATGTAGGGGTAGGACTTGTCGTCCCGGAACAGGATGTTGTACTTCGGCCGCAGGCTCTTGATCAGGTTGTTCTCGAGGATGAGGGCCTCGGCTTCCGACCTGACGACGGTGATGTCCACCCGCGCGACCTGCGCCACCATGAGGCCGATGCGCGGGCTCGACGGCGTGCGCTGGAAGTAGGACGACACGCGCCGGCGCAGGTTCTTCGCCTTGCCGACGTAGAGCACGTCCTCCTCGGCGCCTATCATGCGATAGACGCCGGGATCCTCCGGCACCGTCGGCAACCAGGCCTTCGCGTCGAAACCCATGCCTCGCGGTGTCCTCTGTCAGGCGATCAGGCGCTGCACCGTGCCGAGCGCATCGCGATAGCGTGCGTCCTGTGCCAGCACCGTGCGATCCCCGTAGGGTTGTTTCGGCATCAGCGACTCGACGCGCGCACTGCGCACGCTGTCGAATGCAGGGCGCCAGCCGTCGATCAGCTTCACCGCCTGGTCGCGCGCATTGCACACCAGCACCATGTCGCAGCCCGCATCCCACGCCGCTTCGGCGCGCGCGACCACGTCGCCCGCCACTGACGCGCCTTCCATCGACAGGTCGTCGCTGAACACCACGCCATCAAAAGCGAGCTTCTCGCGCAGGATGCCCTGCACCCAGGCGCGCGAAAAACCGGCCGGCATGCGATCGACCGCGGGATAGATCACGTGCGCTGGCATGACCGCGTCGATCTGCTTGCCGAGGTCGATGTAGGGACGGATGTCGTCGGCCCAGATGGTGTCGAAGTCGCGCTCGTCGACCGGAATCGCGACGTGCGAATCGGCCTCGGCAAAGCCGTGGCCGGGGAAGTGCTTGCCGACCGACTTCATGCCGGCCGCGCGCAGGCCCTCCGCCAATGCACCCGCCAGCGGCGCGACGATGGCCGGGTCACGGTGGAAGGCGCGATCGCCAATCACGCCGCTGCGACCGAAATCGAGATCGAGCACCGGCGTGAAGGACAGATCAACGCCGAGCGCGCGCAGTTCGGCCGCCAGTACATAGCCGGCGGCACGTGCGTCGGCCAGCGCGCCTTGTGCGTCCGCCTCGTAGCGAATACCCAGCGTGCGCATCGACGGCAGATGGGTAAAGCCATCGGACTTGAAGCGCTGCACCCGGCCACCTTCGTGATCGACCGCGATCAGCAGCGGCGGCCTGCGCACTGCGTGGATGGCATCGGTCAGCGCGGCCAGCTGTTGCGCGTCATGGAAGTTGCGCGCGAACAGGATGAGCCCACCGACCGACGGGTGAGCCAGCAGCTCGCGGTCTTCGGCATCCAGTTCGAAGCCGGCCACGTCGATCATGACCGGTCCGGGCGGGGTCGTTCTCATGCAGTGTTCTCCGTGCGCTCGACCACCACGAAGGCAAGCGCGTGTTCGGTTTCGTCGGATAGCGACAGATGGGCACGCAGGCCGCGTGCGCTCATCCACGCCGTCAACGTTTCGTCGTAGGCGAAGGCAGGTTTGCCCAGATCGTCGTGCGTCACGGCAATCGAACGCAGCAGCACCGGCGTACGGATGCCGGTGCCCAGCGCCTTGCCCAGCGCCTCCTTGGCAGCGAAGCGCTTGGCCAGGAAATGCGCCGGCTGCTTCGCCGATTCGTACTCGGGCACTTCGGCGGCGGCGAGGATGCGCCGCGCGATGGCGTCACCGTCCTCGGCCAGCATGCGCTCAAAACGCGCGACGCCGCACAGGTCGGTGCCGACGCCGAAGATCACGCAGCCCTCCCGGCCGCCTCGCGCATCAGTGCCTTCATTTCGCGCACCGCTTCGCGCAGACCGACGAACACCGAGCGGCTGACGATGGCGTGGCCGATGTGCAGTTCGCGCACGCCCGGCAGTTCGGCCACCGGCTGCACGTTGGCGTAGTTCAGCGCGTGGCCGGCGTTGAAACGCATGCCGAGGTCGCGGATGAGCTTGCCGCCGGCGCGCACCTTATCGAGCTCGACCACCACCGCCTGCGATTCGCGATCGCGGCCGAGGCCGTGGAAGGCGTGAGCGTAGGGGCCGGTGTGCACCTCGCATACCTGGGCACCGATGCGCGCGGCCGCCTCGATCTGCGCTGGCTCGGCGTCGATGAACACGCTGGTGACGATGCCTGCGTCGCGCAGGCGGCCGACCACACCGGTAAGACGCTCTTCCTGCGACACGATGTCCAGCCCGCCCTCGGTCGTCACCTCGTGCCGGCCTTCCGGCACCAGCATCGCCATTTCCGGCTTCAGCGCGCAGGCAATGCCCACCATTTCCTCGGTGGCCGCCATTTCGAGATTGAGCTTGATGTGCACCAGATCGCGCAGCCGGCGCACGTCGTCGTCCTGGATGTGGCGGCGGTCTTCTCGCAGGTGCACGGTGATGCCGTCGGCACCGCCCAGGTGGGCCTCGACCGCCGCCCATACCGGATCCGGTTCATAGGTGCGGCGGGCCTGCCGTATCGTGGCCACGTGGTCGATATTGACGCCCAGTTCGATCATGTTCAGAGATCCTGTAGTTCGATGAAAACGCGCCGCGTGCGCAGCTCCTGTCCCTGCAGATAATGCGCGATCAGCACGCGCATCAGTGTCTTCGCCAGCCGCGCAACCTGCGCGTCGGCGTAGTCGTCGGCGTGGATGGCCAGCGCCTGCGCACCGCTCAGGCTGACCTCGTCCACACCGCCCTCACCTTCGAGCAGACCGAGTTCGGGCTTGTACATGTAGTGCGCCGCCGGATCGATCGCGTCACCGTTGGCATCGTGATCGAGCGTCAGTCCGTAGCCCAGTTCGCGCAGCAGCGCCTTCTCGAAACCGCGCAGCAGCGCCTCGTGGCGCACCGTCTCGGCCGGCGCCAGCGCGAGCTTCTGCACCGCCTCGGCGTACAGGTCGAACAGCGCCGGATGCGCATCGTCGCGCGCCAGCAGGCGCTGCAGCAATTCGTTCAGATAGTAGCCCAGCAGCAGACGCGGACCGGACAGCATGGGCCATGCACGCTGCCATTCGGCACGCGCCAGCGTGCGCAGTTCGCCGGCACCGAACCAGCCCAGATCCAGCGGCTGGAATTCGACCAGCACGCCACGCAGCTGCGAACGCGGCCGTTTGGCGCCGCGCGCCACCAGGCCGATGCGGCCGAAGTCGCGGCTGAACACGTCGACCACCAGGCTCGTTTCGCGATAGGGGTGTGCCTGCAGCAGGAAGGCCGGCTGGCCGTCCACCCGCTGCTTGCCGGAGCTCACGGCACGGCCTTCCCGGCAGTGGGCCCGTCAGCGCGGATGGCGCGCATCACCGAAGTGGTCATGGCTCGAAGCCCAGGCTCTTCAGCGCGCGCTCGTCGTCGGCCCAGCCGCTGCGCACCTTCACGTGCAGTTCGAGAAAGACCTTGGAACCGAACACTTTCTCCATATCGCTGCGCGCGGCCGAACCGACCGACTTCAGTACCTCGCCGCCCTGCCCGATCACGATGCCCTTGTGCGCCTCGCGGCTGACGATGACACAGGCGGCGATGCGGCGCAGAGTGCCTTCCGCCTCGAAGCGCTCGATCTCGACCGCCAGCCCGTAAGGCAGTTCGTCACCCAGTTGCCGGAACAGTTTTTCGCGAATGTATTCGGCGGCGAGGAAGCGCTCGCTACGGTCGGTGAAGTCGTCGGCGTCGAACATCGCCTGACCTTCCGGCAGCAGTTCGCCGGCCACCTTCAGCAGCGCATCGAGCCCGTCGCCGCGCTGCGCGCTGACCGGCATGATGGCGTGGAAGTCGTGCAGCTTCGCGATGCGTTCGACGAAGGGCAGCAGCTTGGCGCGGTCGCCGGTCTTGTCGGTCTTGTTCAGCAGCAGCAGCACTGGGCGGTCCTTCGGCAGCAGCGCGATCACCTCTTCGTCGGCCTCGGTCAGCCGACCGGCTTCAATGACGAACAGGATCACGTCCACGTCGGCCAGCGCCTGCGTGACCGCGCGATTCATCACGCGGTTGAGCGCATTGCGGTGCTTGGTCTGGAAGCCGGGCGTATCGACGAACACGAACTGGTGCGCGTCGCGCGTCAGCACGCCGTGGATGCGGTGACGCGTGGTCTGCGCCTTGGCCGAGGTGATGCTCACCTTCTGGCCGATCAGCCGGTTCATCAGCGTCGACTTGCCGACGTTGGGTCGACCGACGATGGCGATGAAGCCGCAATGAGTGATGTCGGTCATGACTGCCCCTGAAGTTGTTCGAGTGCGCGCGTGGCGGCGGCCTGCTCGGCGTGGCGGCGGCTGCGCCCTTCGCCTTCGGTGCGCAGACCATAGGCTTCGACGATGCAGGCGGCGCAGAACACCGGCGCGTGCGCCGGCCCGGAGGTGGAGGCGATTTCGTAGCGCGGCGGTTTCTTGGCCCGCGCGTGCAGCCATTCCTGCAGCGCCGTCTTCGGGTCGCGGGCGTCGCGCTCGGGATTCAGTGCATTCAGGCGGGCATCAAGCAGCCGTGCGACCACCTTGCGCGCCGCCTCGTAGCCGCCTTCGAGGAAGACTGCGCCGATCAGCGCTTCGAGTGCATTCGCCAGCAGCGCCGGGCGGCTGCGACCGCCGGTCTTCAGCTCGCCCGCGCTGAGCCGCAGCGCGTCGCCGACAGCGATGGCGGCAGCGATTTCGGCCAGCGTGTCTTCCTTCACCAGCGACGCGCGCAGCCGCGACAGCAGGCCTTCGGGCACGTCCGGAAAGCGACGGAAAAGCAGGTCGGTGGCGACGCAGTCGAGCACCGCGTCGCCCAGCAGTTCGAGCCGCTCGTTGTGGGTAGAAGAGAAGCTGCTGTGCGTCAGCGCCTGTGCGAGCAGTGCGCGCGACGCGAAAACGTGGCCGAGCGCCTGCTCGATCTGGGCATCCGGGTTCAACGCGTCAGTTCGACCCCGAGGCCGACCCTTCGAATTCGAACAACAGGCTCACCGGCCCCCACAGCGGTACCTTGCGCTGGTAGGCGAAGGAAATCTCGACGCCCTGGGTGTCCTTGACGATGTCGAGATCGGCCGGCGTGACGCTGGACATTTCGTCCATGATGGCGCGCTTGGCGTAGGCATTGCGGTAGTCGGCGACGGTGCCACCCTTGACCTCGCCGCTCTTCACGATGGCTTTCACGTTCTTCAGGATGGTGTAGTACTCGATCACCGCCGGCACCGACTTCATGCCGAGGATGACGACGATGGCAACCAGACCCGCCACCAGAATGAATCCCACCATGCTCAGACCGGACTGCTTGCGCTGCATCGCTGTCTCCCTGTTGCCTGTTCTGATTGTCTGACGCTGCCTGATCAACGGAAGCTGCCGATGCGGCCGAAATCGATGCCCTTCGGCGGCACGATGGCATCCGCGTGGAACCAGACGAAGAAGGCCTTGCCGACGATGTTGGCGTCCGGCACGAAGCCCCAGACGCGGCTGTCGGCACTCTGGTCGCGGTTGTCGCCCAGCACGAAATAGTGGCCGGCCGGCACCTCGCAGCTCACCCCTTCGTGATTGTAGACACAGTTCTCGCGGCCCGGAAAATCGAGCGCCATCGGTACGTCGGCGCGCGCGTCGCGGTCGTTCAGGATGGAATGTTCGACCTCGCCCAGCGTTTCCGAGTAACGATTGGAATAGTAGGCACGTTCCTTGTGGAAGTAGTCCTCCTGCGCCTTCACCGGCACCTCGACGCCGTTGATGGTGAGTCGCTTGTTCTGGTAGGCGATCTTGTCGCCCGGCAGACCGACCACGCGCTTGATGTAGTCGACCGACGGATCGGCCGGGTAGCGGAACACCATCACATCGCCGCGCTGCGGATCATTCATGTCGACGATCTTGGTGTTGAGCACCGGCAGCCGCACGCCGTAGGTGTATTTGTTCACCAGGATGAAGTCGCCCACCAGCAGGGTCGGAATCATCGAGCCGGACGGAATGCGGAAGGGTTCGACGACGAAACTGCGCAGCGTGAACACGACGATGATGACGGGGAAGAAACTGGCGCCGTACTCAACCCACCACGGATCGGGCGTACCGGCCGGGCGTTGCTTGGCGAACACCGCCTTGTCCATCACCCACAGAATGCCCGTGAGCACACACAGCACAAAAAGAATCAGTGCGAAATTCAAGATGGGAATCCAGTCGCGTTTTAGGTCTGATCGGTCGTCCGGAGGGCCGCCGTCTTATTTGTCATCCACCCGCAGCACGGCAAGGAAGGCTTCCTGCGGAATTTCCACATTGCCCACCTGCTTCATGCGCTTCTTGCCGGCCTTCTGCTTTTCCAGCAGCTTCTTCTTCCGCGTGATGTCGCCGCCGTAGCACTTGGCCAGCACGTTCTTGCGCAGCGCCTTGATCGTTTCGCGCGCGATGATGTGCGCACCGATCGCCGCTTGCACCGGCACGTCGAACATCTGGCGCGGAATCAGTTCGCGCATCTTCGCTGCCACCTCGCGGCCGCGGAACTGCGCGTTGGCCCGATGGACGATGACCGACAGCGCATCGACCTTTTCGCCCGCCACCATCAGATCGAGCTTCACGACGTCGGCGGCGCGGTATTCCTTGAACTCGTAGTCGAGCGAGGCATAGCCGCGTGACACCGATTTCAGCTTGTCGAAGAAGTCGAACACCACTTCGGCCATCGGCAGGTCGTAGGTCAGCTGCACCTGACGGCCGTGGTAGAGCATGTTCACCTGCTGACCGCGCTTCTGCTCACACAGCGTGATCACCGCACCCAGGTAATCCTGCGGCATGAAGATGACCGCCTTGATGATGGGCTCGCGGATTTCGGCGACCTTGGACGTCTCCGGCAGCTTGGACGGGTTTTCCACCATGACGACGCTGCCGTCGTTCATCAGCACCTCGTACACCACGGTCGGCGCCGTCGTGATGAGGTCCATGTCGAATTCGCGTTCCAGCCGCTCCTGCACGATCTCCATGTGCAGCATGCCGAGGAAGCCACAGCGGAAACCGAAGCCCAGCGCCTGCGACACTTCCGGCTCGTACTGCAGCGAGGCGTCGTTCAGCTTGAGCTTTTCCAGCGACTCGCGCAGCTGGTCGTACTCGCTGGCTTCGACCGGGTAAAGACCGGCGAACACCTGCGGCTTGATCTCCTTGAAGCCAGGCAGCGGCGCATCGGCGCGGCGGTCAGCCAGCGTGATGGTGTCGCCAACCTTGGCGGCCTGCAGTTCCTTGATGCCGGAAATGATGAAGCCCACCTCGCCGGCGGACAGACTGGTCTTCTGCACCGACTTCGGCGTGAACACGCCGACCTGGTCGCACTGGTACTGGGCACCGGTCGACATCAGCAGCATCTTGTCCTTGGGCTTCAGCGCGCCATCGACCACGCGCACCAGCATCACCACGCCGACGTAGTTGTCGAACCAGGAATCGATGATGAGCGCCTTCAACGGCGCCTCCGGATCACCCTTGGGCGCCGGAATGCGCGCGATCACCGCTTCGAGGATGTCGTCGATGCCCATGCCGGTCTTGGCCGAACACGGAATGGCGTCGGTCGCGTCGATGCCGATCACGTCCTCGACTTCCTGCTTCGCGTTGTCCGGATCGGCCTGCGGCAGGTCCATCTTGTTCAGCACCGGCACCACCTCGACGCCGAGGTCGAGCGCGGTGTAGCAGTTGGCCACCGTCTGCGCCTCGACGCCCTGAGAGGCGTCGACCACCAGCAACGCGCCTTCGCAGGCGGACAGCGAGCGGCTCACCTCGTAGGAAAAGTCGACGTGGCCCGGGGTGTCGATCAGGTTCAGGTTATAGACCTGACCGTCCTTGGCCTTGTACGACAGCGCAGCGGTCTGCGCCTTGATGGTGATGCCGCGCTCGCGCTCCAGATCCATCGAGTCAAGTACCTGCGCCTCCATCTCACGGTCGGACAGGCCGCCGCAGCGCTGGATCAGCCGGTCCGCCAGCGTGGACTTGCCGTGATCGATGTGGGCGATGATGGAAAAATTTCGGATGTGCTGCATCAGTCGAATGGAATCGGGAACGGAATCAATAAAGGGCGGCGGAAAACAAAAAAGGGCGCCGTGGCGGGCACCCCTGTGCGGTCAGCCGGACCGGGCCTGCAGTCAAGCGCGCGATTCTAGCAGATAGGCCCGTACCGCCCCCTCGTCCAGCCGGTGCCGGCACAGTTCGCGATCGCCGGCACAGAGCACCGGAATGTGCTCGCCATAGGCGTCCTCGAATTCCTCGTGCTCGTCGATATCGATTTCGCGCACGCTGATCCCCTGACCGGCGATCAGCGGCTCGAGCGCCTCGATCAGTTCGTCGCACAGATGACACCAGCGCCGCAGGTAGAGCGTCAGTTCGCGCTGAGCGCCGCTCACTTGCCGTCGCCCTGCCCGTTCGGCGCGCGCAGCGTCAGGAAGGTCTGGCTGTCGCCGCGGCGCACCAGCACCGTCAGCCCGACCTTGGGTTCGATACTGGAGAGGATCTTGTTGAACTGCTCCAGCGTGCCGACCGGCGTCTGCTTGCCGCGGGCGATTACCGCCAGGATGACATCGCCGGCCCGCAGATCGGAGCGCTGGTTGCCGGCAACCTCCTCGACCTTCAGCCCGCCGTCGACCTTCAGTTCGCGTTTCTGCTGCGGCGTCAGCTCGGACAGCACCAGGCCCAGCCGGTTGGGCGCGGGTGCCGCCTCGGGGGCTGCGCCACGGCGAGCCTTGCGCGGGTCGATGCGTTCGTCGCTCAGTTCGGCCACAGTGACGCGGATGTCACGCGTCGCACCGTTGCGCCAGATCTGCGCGACCGACGCCGTGCCCGGCTTCGTCCCGCCCACCAGTCGCGGCAGATCGCCCGACTTCTCGACCTGCTTGCCGTCGAACCGCAGGATCACGTCGCCCGGTTCGATGCCCGCCTTCTCCGCCGGGCCACGCGGCTCGACCGAACTGACCAGCGCACCTTCGGCGTTCGGCAGGCCGAAGGAGTCAGCCAGTTCCTTCGTCACTTCCTGTATGACCACGCCGATGCGTCCGCGCTGTACGCGGCCGGTGGCGCGCAGTTGCGACTGCACATCCATCGCGACGTCGATCGGAATGGCGAAGGAGAGGCCCATGAAACCGCCGTTGCGGCTGTAGATCTGCGAATTGATGCCCACCACCTCGCCGCGCAGATTGAACAGCGGCCCGCCCGAATTGCCGGGATTGATGGCGACGTCGGTCTGGATGAAGGGAACGAAGTTTTCCTGCGGCAGCGAACGTCCCTTGGCCGACACGATGCCGGCGGTGACCGAGCTCTCGAAACCGAAAGGCGAGCCGATGGCCACCACCCACTCGCCGACCTTGAGCTTGTTGGCGTCACCGAAGCGGACGACCGGCAGGCCGGTGGCGTCGATCTTGAGCAGCGCGACGTCGGTGCGCTTGTCGGCACCGATCACGCGCGCCCGGAATTCGCGCTTGTCGGACAGGCGGACGGTGATTTCGTCGGCTTCGTCCACCACGTGCGCGTTGGTCATCAGATAGCCGTCGGCCGAAATGATGAAGCCTGACCCGAGCGAGCGAGCGTCCTGCGAACCCGGCCCACCGGGTTGCTGCGGAATGAAGCGGCGGAAGAAATCGAACATCGGGTCGTCTTCGTCCAGCCCCGGCGGCAACTGCGGCATCGCCCGCGTACTGACCTTCTGCGTCGTGCTGATGTTGACCACTGCCCGGCCCTGCTGCTCGACCAGTTGCGAAAAATCCGGCAGTTCGCGCTGCGCGCTGGCCGGGGGAACGAGGGCAAACAGGCAACTCAGGCTGAACACCGCAGCCGCGAACAGGGATTTCATGATCTGGGCGAAAGGTCGCGACCGGAAAGGATACGCACGGAAGGAATGAGCGTGCTGCGCGAGCGGCTGCCGCGCAGCCAGAGCACTGCCGCGATCAGACCGACCACGGCCCCTGCGGCCACTGAGAGGTCCGAATCGCCGGCAAGCAGCATCGCCAGTGCAACGCCCACGAACAGCGCGAGCAGCGCCACGCCGTAGGTCAGCAGCGCGGCGATCAGCGGCGCCCGCTGCGACACGACGACATCGACGCGTTCGCCTGGCAGCACGGCGACGTCGACGGGTATGACGTAGGTCGCGGCGGCCGATTCACAGGCCCGGCCACAACCGCCACTTTCTGCACATCGACCGCAACCACTCTGGCGCTCGACGTCGACCCAGGCGAAACCATCGGCAACGCGGCGGACCTGACCCGAACGGACGTTCATCAACGCTTCTGTCCCACCGCGTCCGCCATGCGCTGCAGACTGTGCGGCGGCACTTCGCCGAGCGCGGTGATGACGTAGCCCGCCAGCCGTCGCTTGTAGACGTTGACCGCACCGTGCTTCATCGGCCCGACGACGTTTCCGTCCTCCTTGCGGTAGGGCTCGATGAATACCGAGATCGCAGCGAGGCCGTCGGAGAACACCATATGGACCATGTCGGGGCGGTCCGGGCCGAGCGAGCGCTTCATGCCGGCGATCTGGCGGAAGCCCGGCACGTCGCCATTCATCGTCCAGCCGAGGTCGGCATTCTGGGCCTGGGTCGAATTCGCCGTGTGCACCTTCCAGCCGGACGACGAGGCGGCCAGCCTGGATTGCACGTCCTCACGCGTCAGCGCCGGACCGAGCTGCAGCTGGGCGAAGGCGAACTGTTCGATCGGTTCGCTGCGCTCGTTCACCATGCGAGCCTTCAGCAAGAGACCGGTCTGTGCCTCGATCCAGAACATGTGACCGTAGCGGTAACCGTCCTTCGGCTCGAGCAGCACCGACTGGGTATCGAAGCCCGCGACGCGGCCAGGTGGGCCTTTGCGAACCGTGTAGTAATCGCTGAGCGCGCCGACCGATTCCGGCAACAGCGACGGGAAAGTCTTCCGTGCGCCACGCCGGTCCTCGATGATGATTTTTTCCTTCGGCAGGTAGCAACGCACCTCGTCATTGACGCGGATGACCTCGCGCGGGCTACCGTCAAGCACTTCCAGCCGTTCCACCGAATTGCCTTCGGTGTCGACGTAGTGCGCGACTCGCGAGGTTTCGACGTTCGAACCGCTCTGATAGACAAAGGTGCCGATGTAGGAGGTGCGCTGCGAGGCGCTCACCGCTCGCCCGAGGAGAGACAGCGCTTCAGGCTGCCCCTGGGCCAGCGCGCCCTGCGCAAACAGCAGGGACGCAAACAGCCAGACTGCCCGCACGATCATCGACGGTCGTCGGTCTGCGGATCCGAAACGCCGCGCGCGTAGAGCGCGACGCCCTGCATGCTGCCGGTCGGCGAGTAACCCTGATGCGCGACCAGATAGGCGCGAAGGGGCGATTCAGTCTGTGCGAGCTGCACCGGCACGACCACCGGAGCAACCGCCAGTTGCGGCTGCACGTCGGGAGCGGACATGAGGTCGAGCCCCAACCAGGACACCAGCGCGACGCCGGCAACGGCCGCCGCGGCGGGCATCCACAGCCGCTTCGCCTCGGGCTGGACGCGGAAGGCGACCGGCGCCAGCACCGTGGGCTCGTCGTCGAGCCGGCTCATGACCGACGCCGTGAAACGCGCGTCGAAACCGCCGTCGCCACGCAGCACATCGCCAATCATCACCTGCAATGCAAACTCATCGCGCAGATCGCCGTCCGCGTGCAGGCGGTCCAGCACCTGCTGCGACGTGCGCTCATCGAGCTCGTCGTCGATGAATGCGCTCAGATTCTCTTTCATGCCTGTTACCACCTCTTGTCGGGAGCCGTGTCGAGCAGCGGCCGCAGCTTCTCGGCGATCGCCTCCCGGGCACGGAAAATGCGCGAACGCACCGTCCCGATCGGACAATCCATCACTGTCGCGATCTCCTCGTAGGCCATGCCTTCGAGCTCACGCAACATGATGGCTGTGCGCAGTTCTTCGGGCAGTGCTTCCATTGCGGAGGTCACCGTCTGTCCGATCTGCTTGGTCAGCAGCAGCCGCTCGGGGGTGTTGATGTCCCGGAGGTTGTCGCTGTCGTCAAAGTTTTCCGCCTCTTCGGAATCGAACTCCGTGCTGGTCGGGGCTCTGCGCCCCTGCGACACGAGGTAGTTCTTCGCCGTATTGACGCCTATCCTGTACAGCCACGTGTAAAACGCGCTTTCACCGCGGAACGAGGGCAGCGCACGGTAAGCCTTGATGAAGGCCTCCTGTGCCACGTCTTCCACTTCGGCCGGGTCGCGTATCAGGCGCGACAGCAGCCGTCCGAGCTTGCGCTGATACTTGCTGACCAACAGACCGAAGGCCTGCTTGTCGCCGCGTTGCGCACGCTCGACAAGCAGCTGGTCAACCTCTCGCTCGCTCATCTGGGCCGATGTTGTGCCACCCGGGTCTTTCACCGGCGCGGGTTTTGAACTGGCGCGCAGTATATCCGAGCGCGCAGGCCTGGGTACCACTTGGAGGGGGTGTAGTGTCGCGTCCATGCCTGCACAGACCGGGGGCTTACGACAAAGTTCATTGCAGCGGGTACATCTGCGGCCGGCATCCTCTCGCTGCGCTGCGATATAGTGCAGCCCTCCCATTGAAGTGCTGATCGCCGTGCAGACATTCGACGTGCTGGTACTCGGAAGCGGCCTGGCCGGACAGGCGCTCGCTTTGCGACTGGCGGAAGCCGGTCGCCAGGTCGCCCTGGTCACCAAGCAGAAGCTGGAGGACTCGGCGTCCAGCTGGGCCCAGGGTGGCGTGGCTGCCGTGCTCGACAGCGAGGACTCGGTCGAGGCGCATCTGCGCGACACCCTGGTCGCCGGTGCCGGACTGTGCGACCCGGAAGCCAGCCGCTTCGTGGTCGAGAACGGCCGACGGGCAATCGAATGGCTGATCGGCCGCGGCGTTCCCTTCACGCGCGACGACCAAACTTCGCTCGGTTACCACCTGACGCGCGAGGGCGGCCACAGCCACCGCCGCATCGTGCATGTGGCCGACGCAACCGGCTCGGCCATCCAGATGACGCTGACCGGACAGGTCAAGGCGCACCCGAACATCCATATCTTCGAACGCCATCTGGCGGTCGATCTGATCGTCGGCTGGAAGATCGGTCGCCCCGAACTGGGCTGCGCCGGCGCCTACGTCCTCGATATCGAGAACGAACGCGTCGATACCTTTGCGGCGCCAGTGGTCGTGCTGGCAACCGGCGGTGCCGGCAAGGTCTATCTATACACGACCAATCCGGACACCGCGACCGGCGACGGCATCGCGATGGCCTGGCGCGCCGGTTGCCGGGTGGGAAACATGGAGTTCATCCAGTTCCATCCGACCTGCCTCTACCATCCGCACGCCAAGTCTTTCCTGATCACCGAGGCGATGCGCGGCGAGGGCGGCCTGTTGCGGCTGCCCGACGGCGAGCGCTTCATGCCGGCGCACGACGAGCGCGCCGAACTGGCGCCGCGCGATGTCGTGGCACGGGCGATCGACTACGAAATGAAGAAGCGCGGTCTCGACTGCGTCTATCTCGACGTATCGCACAAACCGGCCGACTTCCTGATCAGCCATTTCCCGAATATCCATGCCCGCTGTCTCGAACTGGGCATAGACATTACGCGGCAACCCATCCCTGTCGTGCCGGCGGCGCACTACACCTGCGGCGGCGTCAAAGTCGACCAGCGTGCGCACACCGATGTCGACGGCCTGTACGCGATCGGTGAAACCAGTTACACCGGCCTGCACGGCGCCAACCGGCTGGCCAGCAACTCGCTGCTCGAGTGCCTCGTCTATGCGGAGTCTGCGGCACAGGACATTCTCGCCCGCCCCGGCTCTTCCCTGCCCGAGCTGCCGGCCTGGGACGAAAGCCGCGTGACCGACGCCGACGAAGAGGTGGTGATCGCGCACAACTGGGACGAACTGCGCCGCTTCATGTGGGACTACGTCGGCATCGTCCGCACCAACAAGCGCCTTGAACGCGCACTGCACCGCATCCGTCTGCTCGAACGCGAAATCGACGAGTACTACGCGCACTTCCGCATCAGCAATGACCTGATCGAATTGCGCAATCTGGTCATGACCGCCCATCTCATCGTGCGCAGCGCGATGCAGCGGCACGAAAGCCGCGGCCTGCATTTCAGTCGTGACTACCCCGATACCAGCGACGCAGCCAGCCCGACCATCCTGCGTCCGCGTCGCTCGCGTCAGCCTGAAGAACTGCACGCAACCACAGCCTGAAGCGTCGGTAGTCGTCGATGCTGTCGAACTGATCCGCAAACAGCAGCAACAACTGCCGCCGCCCCCCCTCCTCCTCCAGTTTGACTGAGGTCCACGAACGCCCCATCCGTGCGGCGCGCGGACGGCCACGCAGCGCCTCACCTGCTGACTGCGCGCACGTGAGGGATTCACCGTCGTCGCTCGCCAGCCCGCACACGCGTGCGGCCCGCCTGCACGCCGCCACGGTCAGCAGCAGCGCAATCGTACAGAGCACGATGACAATAGGGCGCCCCAACAGCGCAGACGCGAGGATGGCAAGCAGTGAGGCGAAAAAAAGGGCCACGTCGCGAAGACGTGACCCTTTCAGATGCATCTGCCGGAAGCCCTGAAGCCGCTCGCGGTTCAAGGCCGGTCGCTCACATGCGACGGAAGACCAGCGTCGCGTTCGTGCCGCCGAAACCGAAGGAATTCGACAGCGCGGAACGGATGTTGATCTCGCGCGGCACCAGCGGCACGTAATCGAGATCGCAGGCCGGATCCTGGTCGCGCAGATTGGCGGTCGGCGGCGCGATCTGCTTGTGGATCGCCATCACCGTCACCACCGCCTCGATACCCGCGGCCGCGCCCAGTGCGTGACCGGTCATGGACTTGGTCGAGCTGACGCACAGCGTTTTGGCGTGCTCACCAAAACAGCGCTTGATCGCCACCGTTTCGGCAATGTCGCCCAGCGGCGTGGATGTACCGTGAGCGTTGATGTAGTCGACTTCGTCCAGTGCCACACCACCGTTGCGCAGTGCATTCGCCATGCTGCGCGACGCACCTTCGCCGTCCTCGCAGGGCGCGGTGATGTGATGCGCGTCGGCACTCATGCCGTAGCCGGCGAGTTCGCAGTAGATGCGTGCGCCGCGGGCCTTCGCATGCTCGTACTCCTCGAGCACCAGCACGCCAGCACCTTCACCCAGCACGAAGCCGTCACGACCGCTGTCCCACGGACGGCTGGCGGTCTCCGGATCATCGTTGCGGCCCGACAGCGCCTTGGCAGCGGCGAAGCCGGCCACGCCCAGCGGGCACATCGTCGATTCGGCACCACCGGCAATCATCACGTCGGCGTCACCATACTCGATCAGGCGCATCGCTTCGCCAATCGAGTGGTTGGCCGTCGCGCAGGCACTGACGGTCGCAAAATTCGGGCCCTTGAAACCGTAGTTGATGGCCACGATGCCGGAGATCATGTTGATGATCGAGCCCGGCACGAAGAACGGCGACACTTTGCGCACGCCGCCCGCCAGCATGGCGTTGTGCGTTTCCTCGATCATCGGCAGGCCGCCGATGCCCGAGCCGACGCAGACGCCGATGCGCTCGGCGTTGGCCGGATTCGCCTCGAGTCCGGCATCGCGGATGGCATCCATCGAGGCAGCGATGCCGAAATGGATGAAGGTGTCGAAACGCCGTGCCTCTTTCGGAGACAGGTAGTTGGCGACGTCGAAATCGCGCACTTCGCCCGCGATCTGGACAGGCAGTTCGGACGGATCGAAACGCGTGATGCGACGGATCCCCGACTTTGCCGCCAGGATGTTCTCCCAGGCTTGTCCGACCGTGTTCCCGACCGGGGAAATGATGCCCAAGCCGGTGACAACTATTCTTTTACGTGCCAAAACGTACTCCGCTCGATGAAACGATCAGGCCTTGCTGGCCAGATGACGGTTCACGTAATCGATGGCCTGTTGCACCGAGGTGATCTTCTCGGCTTCTTCGTCGGGGATCTCGCACTCGAACTCTTCTTCGAGCGCCATGACCAGTTCAACCGTATCGAGCGAGTCAGCGCCCAGATCGTCGACGAAGGACGATTCGTTCTTGATCTCGGCTTCGTTGACGCCCAGTTGTTCGGCAACGATCTTCTTGACGCGTTGTTCGATGTTTTCCATTGCGGTACTCCTTCCCTGTGTATGCCCTGACTAGAGCGTGAGAGCGCGAAAAAAAAGTGGCGCGAGTGTAACAGAAAGCCTGGCCCACTTCGCCTTTGGAGGTGTATGGCGCTTGCGCGCCGCACACCGCCGAATATCAATGCATGAACATCCCGCCATTCACATGCAGCGTACTGCCGGTCACGTAGGCGGCGAGCGGCGACGCGAGGAACACGACAGCGGCGGCCACTTCGTCGGACGAGCCGAGGCGACCCAGCGGAATCTGGCCCAGCAGGGCGTCACGGGCGGCATCGCCCAGCGCCTCGGTCATATCGGTGGCGATGAAGCCCGGCGCCACGCAATTCACGGTGATGTTGCGCGAACCGAGTTCGCGCGCCAGCGCCATGCTCATGCCGGCGACGCCTGCCTTGGCGGCGGCATAGTTGGCCTGCCCCGGATTGCCGGTCTCGCCGACCACCGATGTGATGTTGATGATGCGGCCGCTACGCGCCTTCATCATGCCCTTCATCACGGCACGCGACATCGTGAACACCGCCTTCAGGTTGGTGTCGATGACCGCCTGCCACTCGTCGTCCTTCATCCGCATCGCGAGATTGTCGCGCGTGATGCCGGCGTTGTTCACCAGCACGGAAACGGTGCCGAAGTCCTTCTCGATCGCGCTGATCGCGGCGGGAATCGCCGCAGTATCAGTCACGTCGAGCACGATGCCCCGCCCCCGGACGCCTGCGGTCTCGAACGACTGCTGTATGCCTGCAGCGCCGGCTTCACTGGTCGCGGTGCCGATCACCGTGGCGCCCGCCTGGCCGAGCGCCAGCGCAATCGCGCGACCGATGCCCCGGCTGGCGCCGGTCACCAGCGCAATCTGTCCGTCGAGAACACCCATCAATTCACTCCGATCTGTTGAGCAAGCTGTTCCAGCGCAGCACCGTCGGACAGCGCCACGCCATTCAGGTTGCGGTCGATGCGTTTGGTCAGGCCGGCCAGCACCTTGCCCGGGCCGCACTCGGCGACCGTGATGACGCCCAGTTCTGCCATCCGCTGGATTACCTCGACCCAACGCACCGGCGCTGCCGCCTGACGGACCAGCGCGTCGCGGATCGCGTCCGGCTCTTCCGGCGAGGCAACGTCGACGTTATTGACCAGCATGATCTGCGGCCGGCGGAATTCGACGTCGGGCAGCGCCTGGGCCAGCTTTTCGGCGGCCGGCTGCATCAGGCTGCAATGGAAGGGCGCACTGACCGGCAGCGCGACCGTACGCTTGGCACCGCGCTCCGACAGCAACGCCATCGCCCGCTGGACGGCGGCGGCGTGGCCGGCGATCACCGTCTGCTCGGGCGAGTTGAAATTCACTGCAGCGACCACTTCACCTTGTGCGGCGGCGTCGCAGCAGGCCTGCACTGCAGCGGCGTCCAGACCCAGCACGGCGGCCATCGCGCCGGTACCGGCCGGCACGGCGTCCTGCATCGCCTGCGCGCGCAGACGAACCAGCGGCACGGCATCCTTCAGCCTGAGCACACCGGCAGCGACCAGCGCTGCGTACTCGCCCAAGCTGTGCCCGGCGACGACATCAGGGGTACGACCGGTACGCTTGACCCAGCTGCGGAACACCGCGACGCCGGCAGTCAGCATCAGCGGCTGCGTGTTGGTGGTCAACGACAGACGCTCAGCGGGACCATCGGCCGCCATCGCCCACAGGTCCTCACCCAGCGCGAGCGAGGCCTCGTCAAAAGCCGCGCGGATTTCGGCATCGTCGCCATAGGCGGCCATCATGCCGACCGATTGCGAACCCTGGCCCGGAAAAACGAATGCGAATTTCTGCATGGAAGACATCGGAAAATCGGTGGATCGGAAGCGAGTGGATCAGAAGCGGAGCAGCACGCCGCCCCAGGTGAAACCGCCGCCCACACCCTCGAGCATCACGTTCTGGCCCCGCTTGATGCGGCCGTCACGGACGGCGATATCGAGCGCCAGCGGCACCGACGCAGCCGACGTATTGCCGTGCTCGGCCACCGTGGTAACGACCTTGTCCATCGACATGTCGAGTCGCTTGGCGGTCGACTGCAGGATGCGGATATTGGCCTGGTGAGGCACCAGCCAGTCGAGCGCCGTCATCGGCAGTTCGGCCGCCTGCATCAGTTCGACTGCGGTGTCGCCCAGCACGCGCACGGCGAACTTGAAAACCGCCTGGCCGTCCATCTGCAGCAGGGGCGTGCCGGCAATGGCGCCATTGCAGACCTGGCCCGGCACCGACAGGATGTCGTGATAATGGCCATCGGCATGCAGCGCCGACGACAGGATGCCCGGCTCGCTCGATGCCTCAAGCACCACCGCGCCGGCACCGTCACCGAACAGCACGCAGGTGCCGCGGTCGTTCCAGTCGAGAATGCGGGAGAACACCTCGGCCCCGACCACCAGTGCGCACTTGTGCGAACCGGAACGGATGAACTTCTCGGCGATGGTCAGCGCATAGACGAAACCCGAGCACACCGCCTGCACGTCGAACGCGGTCGCCGCGCGGTTGCCGAGCTTGTGCTGCAACAGGCAGGCGGTACTCGGGAAAACCTGATCGGGCGTCGACGTAGCGACGATGATCAGATCGACCTCGCCGGCCTCGCGACCCGCCATTTCGAGCGCCTTGCGGCTCGCGTTCAGCGCGAGGTCGCTGGAATGCTCGTGCTCGGCCGCAAAGTGACGGAAGCGGATGCCCGTACGGTCGGCAATCCACTCGTCCGACGTCTCGATGCCCCGTGCGACCAGATCATGGTTCGACACCGGCGCGCCGGGCAGATAGCCGCCCGTGCCGGTGATGCGGCAAAAACTCATGCAGCTACCTCGGTACGTGTCATGCATTCGGTGATGCGGGCGATCAGATCGTTGCGCACTGCGTCTGCCGCGCGGGCGATGGCCTGCTCGAATCCGTAGGCATCGCTTGAGCCGTGGCTCTTCACGACGACACCGCGCAGGCCGAGCAGACTGGCGCCATTGTAACGACGATGATCGACACGGCGGCGGAAGGCGGCAATGACCGGTCGGGCAACCAGGTACATCAGCTTGCGCAAAGGCCCACGGCTGAATTCCTCACGCAGGAAGGTGCCTATCATCTGCGCCAGACCTTCGGAGGTCTTCAGCGCGACGTTGCCGACGAATCCATCGCAGACCACGACATCGGTCGTGCCCTTGTAGATGTCGTTACCCTCGACATTGCCGTAGAAGTTGAGATCGCTGGCGCGCAGCAGATCGGCTGCCCCCTTCACCGCCTCGTTGCCCTTGATCGCTTCTTCACCGATGTTGAGTAGCCCTACGCTCGGGCGCTCGCGCGACTCGAGTGCCGATACCAGCATCGCGCCCATCAGGCCAAACTGGAACAGGTGCTCGGAGGTGCAATCGACATTGGCGCCGAGGTCCAGCACGTAAGTGTGGCCCTTGACGGTCGGCAGAATGGAAGCGATCGCCGGCCGGTCAATGCCGGGCAGCGTCTTCAGGACGAACTTGGAGATCGCCATCAGTGCGCCGGTGTTGCCGGCGGACACTGCGGCCTGCGCGCGACCTTCCTTCACCAGGTCGATCGCCACACGCATCGATGAATCCTTCTTGCCGCGCATGGCTTGCGCGGGCGGCTCGTCCATGCCGACCACTTCGGACGCATGGACGACAGAAATCCGCGACTCGTTGCTGGCACCGAGACGCTTCAGTTCAGCGTCGAGCACATCCTTGAGCCCGACGAGCAGCAGGCTGCAGGCCGGATCCCTGCGCAGATAGGCAAGGGCGGCAGGCAGGGTGACAGACGGACCATGATCCCCGCCCATGCAATCGATGGCCAGGGTGTAGCTCATGCCGCGCATCCGATCAATTCAAAGTCGCCCGGGGAGGCCGCACAGCTGCGGCGTGCCGGAAAAAACGACAAAGCGATGATCACTCGCCCTTGGTCTTGAGCACCTTCTTGCCGCGGTAGAAACCGCTCGGCGAGATGTGATGACGCAGGTGGACTTCACCCGTGGTCGACTCGACGGCGGTGGCCGGCGCGGTCAGAAAATCATGCGCACGGTGCATGCCGCGCTTCGACGGCGACTTCTTGTTTTGCTGGACAGCCATGAACAACTCCCCCGGATAACCGGATAAAAAACCACACAACCGCGCCCGCCGGATCGGGTGATCCAGCCGGCCTCATTCAATTCCGTTTCAACTGCCCGAGCACCGCAAACGGTGACGGCTTCGCCGAAGTCGTTTCCTGCTCGTTCACTCCTGCTATCGCCGGCGCCTCGCACTGCTGATGCAGTGGTACCGCGGGCAACGCAAGCAGCACTTCGTCCTCGACCAGCGCTGCCAGATCCAGCGGCCCGTCGAGTTCCAGCGCCTCGAAGCTGTCGTCGTCGAGATCTTCGTCGCCCCAGGCCTCGCCGGCAAATACCAGGCGGAAGCGGGACTCGCTATGCACATCGATCTGCACGTCGCCGAGACAGCGCTGGCATTGCATCACCACATCTGCCGCCACCGCGAGGGTCAGCCAGCAGGCGCCCTCGGCATCTACGGAACCCGTGAGCGACCACTCGATTCCGTCGGCACTGCGGCACTCCGCCGCCAGTCGCCCGAATGACGCCAACGCGACACGACCGGTCAGACGCTGCTGCGCACGCGCTAGCTGCTGTGCGTCGAGCCGGACACGTACTTCGTCACCGCTCGATTCATTGCCGGCCGACACTTTATCCGTCGACTTTCCGGCTCCGGCTGCTTCGGTCATGAACGTCTGCTTGCCCGATGATGCGATGGGCGGAGAAACAAACCCAAAATGATACTATCCCCTTGAAGCTGCTGTCAAAGAACGTTCAGACTTTCGGCCTGCGAAGGAGCGGGCCGGCACTCCGTTTCCCTCGTCCGCACATGTCCCCAGATCTTCCTCCACTGGTCCTCGGCTCGTCCTCACGCTATCGCCAGGAGCTGCTGTCCCGGCTGCGCATTCCCTTCACCACTGCGGCACCGGACATCGACGAGTCGATGCTCGGCCACGAAACGCCCCGCGAACAGGCCGTACGCCTCGCACGCAGCAAGGCCGAGGCGATCGCGGCGCGCTTTCCCGGCGCCTGTGTTATCGGCTCCGACCAGGTCGCCTCCTGCGGCGGACGTCGCTACGGCAAGCCGGGTAGCCGCGATGCCGCCATTGCCCAACTGGCGGAACTGAGCGGCCGGACCGTCGTGTTCGACACGGCGCTGTGCGTGATCGATGCTCGCAACGGCACACGGCATGAAGCTCTGGTGCCGACCGAAGTCGTATTCCGTACGCTGTCGCGGCCGGAAATCGAGCGCTACATCGATCTCGACGACCCGCTGGACTGCGCTGGCGCCGCCAAATCCGAATCGCTGGGCATTGCATTGCTGGAAAGGCTGAGCGGCGACGACCCGACCGCACTGGTCGGCCTGCCGCTGATCCGTCTCAGCGCCTTGCTGCGTGACATCGGTTACCCGCTGCCATGAGCGCAAAGACCCCGTCGGGCACGCTCTACATGCTGCCCAGCCCGCTCGACGTCGGCGCCGAATGCGCGCTCGACACGCCAGCCGCGGTACGCGACTGCGCGCACCGCCTCGACTACTTCCTGGTGGAGAGCGCCAAGTCGGCCCGCGCCACGCTGAAGCGTCTGGAGCACCCGACGCCGCTGCGCGAGCTCGAAATCATCGAGTTGCCACCAGAAAAGGACGGCCGTCTGCTGCGCGACCTGCTGGCGCCCGTGCTCGCCGGCCGCAGTGCTGGCGTGATTTCCGACGCCGGCTGCCCGGGCGTCGCCGATCCGGGCGCACTGGCCGCGCGCACCGCACACACCATGGAAATTCCCGTCATGCCCCTGGTCGGCCCATCCTCCATCCTGCTCGGCCTGATGGCCTCGGGCCTGAACGGGCAATCATTCGCTTTCCACGGCTATCTGCCGGTCGAGGACGCCGCGCGGGCAAAGACACTGGCAGAGCTGGAGAAGCAGTCGGCGCGACTGCGCCAGACCCAGCTCTTCATCGAAACGCCCTACCGCAACCTGAAAATGTTCGACGCCATTCGCGCTCATTGCCGCGGCAGCACCTTGCTGTGCGTGGCGGCGGCGCTGACGGCGCCGGATCAGTTCGTGCGGACGAAGCCGGTGTCGAAGTGGGCTGCGGAGGAAATCGGACGCATCGACCGCCGTCCGACACTTTTCCTCCTGCTCGCCGATTGAGGCGTCGCGCGACGCCTCAGCGCATCCCGACGCGGTTCAGCACGCCAGTCACGCTCTCACCCAGATCGGCACCCAGCTGCTTGGCAAAACGCTCGGCGATGTTCTGACGCTGTGTGAAATCGACGATGTCGGCCGCCTTGACGACATCACGCGCGACATACTCGACACTACCCAGATCGTCGGCCAACCCGAGTTCGATGCTGCGCGAACCACTCCACATCAGACCGGAGAACATCTCCGGCGATTCCTTCAGGCGCTCGCCGCGGCCCTTGCGCACCACTTCAATGAACTGCTGGTGTACGTCGCCGAGCAGCTGGCGCGCGTGCGCCTTGTGCCGTTCGTCCTGCGGCGAGAACGGGTCGAGGAAACCCTTGTTCTCACCCGCCGTCAGCAGCCGGCGCTCGACACCCACCTTGTCCATCAGCCCGGTAAAGCCGAAACCATCCATCAGCACACCGATCGAGCCGACGATGCTGGCCTTGTCTACATATATGCGATCGGCCGCAACCGCGACGTAATAGCCACCTGAAGCACAGATGTCCTCGACCACGGCGTAAAGCGGCGTATCCGGATAGAGCGTGCGAAGCCGCCCGATCTCGTCGTTGATGATGCCGCTCTGCACCGGACTGCCGCCAGGGCTGTTGATCTTCAGGATGACACCCTGGGTGTTCTTGTCGTCGAAGGCCGACTGCAGCGACGACACGATGCGCTCCGCGCTCGCCTCGCCGTTCGGCGCGATGACACCGCTCAACTCGACCAGCGCCGTGTGCTTGCGATGCTCGGCCTGACTGAACAGCGAACTCCAGTCGATCAGCGCAAAGGTGAGCACCCCCAGGTAGGCGAAGCCGATCATGCGGAAAAAGATGCTCCAGCGCCGGCGGCGACGCTGTTCGGTGACCGATTCGAGCGCAAGACGCTCGATCAGCTTGCGCTCCCACGTTGATTCGGGACGTTTGTCGGACGGCGTATCAGGTTCTGACATGGTTAACTTGCTTACTCGCTGCATGCTTCGGACAGCCACACCTGTCCGTCGGATTCTTCCAGCCTCACCGGTTCAAGTCGAGCGCCTCGGCATGGCCCGCCGACGCACAACCCGGTATCCGGTGCATAAAGGGCGCCGTGAGTGGAGCAGATCAAGTATAGCTTTGAAGTATCGAAGAACTCCCCGTGATTCCAGTCGAGTTCAATCGGTACGTGGCGGCAGCTATTCACATAGCCATGCACCCGACCACGGAAACGCACGGCAAAAGCCTGTCGCGGCTTGCTGCCCCCTCCGATCTCGAAACGCACCCCTGCCCCGCCTTCCTCCAGCGCGTCCGACGCGCAGACGCTCAGGCGTGACATCGGAGCCATTCCGTCAGTTCGGCCACGCTGGCGGCGTGGCCGCGTGGCGCCACATCGAGCAGTTCGTGCAGAGGGTGCGCCCCGTAACTCACGGCCACCGCCTCGCAACCGGCGTGACGCGCCATAAGCAGGTCGTGCGTCGTATCGCCGATGACCAGTGTGCGCTCAGGCGAGTGCGACAGTTCGTCCATCAGTTCCAGCACCATGTCGGGTGCCGGTTTCGACACCGACTCGTCGGCGCAGCGGGTAGAGGCGAACATCGGGCCAAGGCCAGTGTGGCCGAGCGCGCGATTCAGGCCGACGCGGCTCTTGCCGGTGGCCACCGCGAGCGTGTGACCGCGCCCACGCAACTCATCGAGCAGTTCGCGCACGCCGTCGAACAGCGCCAGCTCGTGGTCGCGCGCCAGGTAGTGATAGCGGTAGCGTCCGGCCAGCTCCTGGTGGCGGGACGCAGGCAGTTCGGGCACGGCACGCGCCAGCGCGTCGATCAGCCCGAGGCCAATCACCGAACGCGCGGTCGCGTCGTCCGGCGGCGCAACGCCCAGATCGTCGCAGGCTTGCTGGATGGCATGAACGATGGCCGCCGCCGAATCGAGCAGCGTGCCGTCCCAGTCGAAAACGATGAGGTCAAACTGTGCGGGCATGGTCTTGGTCAGTGTTTCGGGCTGCGCGATCAAAGTCGCGCGGGTGCTGTGCGTCGAGCCGACGTACGAAGCCGGCCAGGTCGTCGGGCAGCGGCGCTTCGATCTGCAGGCGCTCGCCGGTGAGCGGGTGGTTCAGCGTCAGACTGTGCGCGTGCAGGAACATGCGCGGCAGCCCCTCCTTGCGCAAAGCCTTGTTCAGCGGGAAGTCGCCATACTTCTCGTCGCCAGCGATCGGAAAACCGCTGGCCGACAGATGCACGCGGATCTGGTGAGTACGGCCGGTCTTGATGCGCACACCGAGCAGGCTGTAGCCAGGCCAGCGCGCTTCCAGCTCGACGATGGAATGCGCCGCCTTGCCCTCAGGGTCGACCGATACGCGGCGCTCACCGGATTCGGTCAGATACTTGGTCAGCGCCAGTTTGATGTGCTGCAGCGGATTGAGCCAGCGGCCCTTCACCAGCGCGTAGTAGCGCTTGTCCATGCCGCCGTCGCGGAAGGCGTCGTGCAGCGCGGTCAGCGCCGATCGCTTCTTCGCCACCAGCAGGATGCCCGAGGTTTCGCGGTCCAGCCGGTGCGCCAGTTCGAGCAGCTTCGCCTGCGGGCGCGCCCTCCGCAGGCTTTCGATCACGCCGAAACTGACGCCGGAGCCACCGTGCACGGCGATGCCTGCCGGCTTGTTGATGGCCAGAAAGGCCTCGTCCTCATAAAGGATGTCGAATTCCAGCGCCGGAATGGCAACCGGCGTACCCGGATCGGCCATGCGGACAGGCGGAATGCGCACCTCGTCGCGCTCGGCCAGCCGGTAGGTCTGGTCGACCCGCTTGCTGTTAACACGCACTTCGCCGGAGCGCAGGATGCGATAGACGTGACTCTTCGGCACGCCCTTGCACACCCGCAGCAGGAAGTTGTCAATGCGCTGCCCAGCCTCCTCCGCATCCACGACATGCCGCACAACTTTCGGAGCTTTACCCAACTCCTTCATTTCAAATATACTGCGACGGGTTTTCGGTCTGATTTCGAAGCAGACGCAGTGCGGAGCACATCCAGCTCGAAGTGGCGGACGCCGGGTGACAGATTGACGGTGAAGTGCTTCCTCATGCAGTCCTTCTTGGCAGACGAAAACCGGATCACGGGTTAATCCCGCTCACCCAAAGTAGCGAGTGTACTGAGTAGCGCGAGTACCGTACAGGCAGAATCCCCCAGGCAGTCGCGAAAGCGCGGCTGCATTGAGAGTTGGCAGACCCCTCCACGTCCCCCAGTCCGTTCCCATCGAAAAAACCCGATTGCAGCCGACACGATAGACGTTATTTACTGACGAGCGGTTTGTCCTGCCCGTGTGCGGTGCGCGCGGGAGAAGTTGATGAAACGAATGCTCTTCAACGCGACGCAGGCCGAAGAGCTGCGCGTCGCGATTGTCGATGGCCAGAAGCTTGTTGACCTCGACATTGAGTCATCCAGCAAGGAACAGCGCAAAAGCAATATCTACAAGGCAGTCATCACCCGCATCGAGCCCAGCCTCGAAGCATGCTTTGTCGATTACGGCGCAGACCGCCACGGCTTCCTGCCGTTCAAGGAAGTTTCCAAGTCCTATTTCAAGCCCGATCTCGAACCCGGCCGCGCCCGCATCCAGGACGCGCTGTCGGTGGGTCAGGAACTGATCGTCCAGATCGACAAGGACGAACGCGGCAACAAGGGCGCCGCCCTCACCACCTTCATTTCGCTGGCCGGCCGCTATCTGGTGCTGATGCCGAACAACCCGCGCGGCGGTGGTGTTTCGCGTCGCGTCGAAGGTGACGACCGCGCCGAACTGCGCGAGACCATGGATCAGCTCGAAGTGCCTGGCGGCATGAGCCTGATCGCCCGCACTGCCGGCATCGGCCGCAACGCCGAAGAACTGCAGTGGGACCTGAACTACCTGCTGCAACTGTGGACCGCCATCGAAGGCGCCGCCCAGTCGCAGTCGGGTGCCTTCCTGATCTACCAGGAAGGCAGTCTGGTGATCCGCGCGATCCGCGACTACTTCCAGCCCGACATCGGCGAAATCCTGATCGACACCGACGAGGTGTACGACCAGGCCTACACCTTCATGGAACACGTGATGCCCGGCAACGTGGCGCGCGTGAAGCGCTACCGCGACGACGTGCCGCTGTTCTCGCGCTTCCAGATCGAACACCAGATCGAGTCCGCCTATTCCCGTCAGGTGAACCTGCCTTCGGGCGGCGCCATCGTGATCGACCACACTGAAGCACTGGTGGCCGTGGACGTGAACTCCGGCCGCTCGACCAAAGGCAGCGACATCGAGGAAACCGCGCTGCGCACCAACTGCGAAGCGGCCGACGAAATCGCCCGCCAGCTGCGTCTGCGCGACCTCGGCGGCCTGATCGTCATCGACTTCATCGACATGGAGAACCCGCGCGCCCAGCGCGAGGTGGAAACCCGCCTGCGCGACGCGCTGCATCACGACCGTGCGCGCGTGCAGATGGGCAAGATCAGCCGCTTCGGCCTGCTCGAACTGTCGCGCCAGCGGCTCCGTCCGGCGCTGGCCGAAACCAGCTACATCCCCTGCCCGCGCTGCAGCGGCACCGGTCACATCCGCTCGACCGAGTCCGCCGCGCTGCATATCCTGCGCATCCTCGAAGAGGAAGCGATGAAGGAGAACACGGGTGCCGTGCACACCCAGGTGCCGGTCGACGTCGCCACCTTCCTGCTGAACGAGAAGCGGGCCGACATCAACGCGATCGAACTGCGCCACAAGGTCAACATCGTCCTGATCCCGAACAAGTATCTGGAAACGCCGGCGCACGAGATCACCCGTCTGCGCCACGACCAGCTGAACCTCGAAGGCGTGGCCCAGCCGTCCTACCAGATGGCGGTGAATCCGTCGGCCGAGAGCTATCAGCCGCCGTCCGCCATCCCGGCCGACGAGCGCCCGAAGCGTCAGGAAGCGGCGATCAAGCACATCACGCCGGACCAGCCGGCACCGGTCGTGGCCGATGCCGCACCGACCGCACCGGTCGCTGCAGCCCCGGCGGCTGCACCCGCTGCCAAGGGTGGCTTCTTCGGCTGGATCGCCGGGCTGTTCGGCGGTGGCGCAGCCGCGCCTGCCCCGGCGCCCGCTCCGGCCCCGGAAGCGAAGCCCGCGCAGACGCGTGAACGCGGTCCGCGTGGCGAGGGCGAACGCGGCCGCAACCGCAACCGTCGCGACAACCGCGAAGGACGTGAAGGTCGCGAGGGTCGTGAAGGCCGCGAACAACGCGAGCCGCGTGAGCCGCGCGAAGCGCAGAACAAGGGCGAAGGCCGCGAGGGTCAGCGCAAGCAGCGCGAACCGCGTGAGCCGCGCGAGCCGCGCACCGAGCAGGAAGCCGCCGCACCGCGCGAACCGCGTCCGCCGCGCGAGCCGCGCCCGCCGCGCGAACCGCGCGAGCGTGCCGCCAATGACGCACGCGAACAGCAGCAGGCACAGACCGATCTGCCGCTGGCCGCTGCAACCGGCATTCAACCCGAGAATGTCGCGCCGGTCGAGGGTGGCGAAGGCGCTGCACCGCGCAGCCGTCGCCGCCGTGGTGGCCGCCGCGAACGTGGCGAGCGCCGTCCGGACGGCGTGGAGGGCGCAGTTGCCGATGTCGCCGCAGTCGAGGGCGATCTGACGGTGACCGACTCCGCCGCCAATGAAGTGCCGGCCGCCGCCGCCGAAGCCCAGGCCGCGTTGCCGCTGGACATTCCCGCAGCGGCACCGATCGCCGCCGAGCAGGCCCCGTTGGCCGACGCCGCACCGGCAACCGAAATCGCCGCGGTGGTCGAAGCGCCGGTGGAGCCTGTCGTGCCGGCACCGGTGGTGTCCGCACCGGCAGTCCCGGAGCCGGCTGTGGTCGAATCCGTCGCAGTCGCCACACCGGTGACCGAACCGGTCGTGGCCGAGGTGGCTGCGCCGGCGGTCGTCGAAGCCGCTGCCGAACCGGTGGCCGCGCCCGTTGCCGAACAACCCGTTCAGGCCGCGGCCCCGCTGAACGACGCCAGCGAATCGACGCTGGTGCGCGCGATGGAAAGCTTCGGCTCGGCTCCGCAGCCGGCCGCACCGGCACCGACGCCCGCGGTCGCACCGGCGGCTGACCTGCAGAGCACGCTGGCCGACAGCGGCCTGGTCATGGTGGAAACCTCGGCCGAGCGCGCTGCCGGTATCGAACCCGTCATCGTCGAGCAGCCGCAACTTGGCCGTCGCCGTCGTGCGGCACCGGTGATCGCCAACGAACCGATGCAGCAGGTGGAAACGCGCAACGAGTGAGGCGCAGACACCACCAGAAGGGCCCGGCATTGTCCGGGCCCTTTTCGTATGTCCGTCAGCAAGCCCGCCCGGCGCCGGGTGATTTTCCCGTGCCGCCAGCGCCCGTTTTCACCGACACTGCGCACGCTTTTTTTAATCACAACAAACGAGGAGAACACCCCATGCGTCTTTTTGCAGCCCTGCTCGCCATCGTCGCCAGCACCACCGTCTTCGCGCACGGCCCGTCGCGCCTGAAGGCGAACGAAACGATCACGCTGAAGACCAGCCCGGACGCCGTGTGGGCCAAGATTAAGGACTTCACGCAACTGCAATCCTGGCACCCGGCCGTCGAAAGCAGCACCGCCACCGCCGGCAGCGATGTCGGCTCGGTCCGCACGCTGAAGATCAAGGGCGGCGGCGAAGTGGTCGAGAAGCTGGAAGCGATCTCGGACGCTGATCGCAGCCTCACCTACACCGCCCAGGACGGCGGCGCGTTGCCGGTCAGCAAGTACAAGTCGACGATTACCGTGAAGCCGGCCGACGGTGGCGGTTCGACGGTGGAGTGGAAAGGCGTGTTCTTCCGCGCCGACGCCAGCGAGCACCCCGCCGCAGGCAAGGACGACGAGGCGGCCACCGGCACCATCAAGGCGGTCTATACCGACGGCCTGAGCAATCTGAAGAAGCTGCTGGACAAGTAACAAGTCGCTCCCGGGTCGCACGGCCCGCATGGCGCCTGTGCGACAATCGTGACCATGTCGTCGATTCGTCATTCCCGCTGGATGTGGCGCGCAGTGCTGCTTGCGCTGTGCGCGGTGCTGCTGCATGCCGGCGCCGGCAGCACGTCCGCTTTTCACAAGGCCCGACTGCTTGCGCTGGGGCTGAATGACCTCGCTTCGGTCTGTCTTAGCAGCGGTGGCGAAGGCCCGCTGCAGAGCTCTTCAGCGGAGAGCCACTGCGCGCTGTGCCTGCTGTCCGGCGCATCGCCGCTTCCAGTCGCACTGCTCGCGCACGTTACGGGCGGTCTTCCTCACATCGCTGCAACGATGGCGCCCTCGCCAGCGCCATCGCTTGCCGAACTTCACCGCGCGGATCTCGCGCGCGCTCCGCCCGCCCGCTCCTGATCACACGACGCCGGCCGCCCGAACGCGGCCCATATGCCCCGCACCGGGGCCGTTCCGTATCAGGAGAAATAGATGTACCCCGCACACTCCGGCCACCCGGCCGCGTTCGCACGCGGAGGCCGCTCATGAGCCGTGCCACCGCTTCGCTTCGTTCCCTGTCAACCGGACAACGTCTGCTGCAGTGCGCACACAGCGCCGAGATATGGCTGGACACCGAAATGCAGGACATGCTCTGCGTAAAGAAGGGCGCAGTACGCGTGGATTGCGCCGGCGCTGGCGGCGACCGCCACGTCGTCACGCTGGTGCTGGAAGGAGAGATGATCGGCCCCTGGCTGAAGCCGGAAGGCGCCGCCTGCTACGTGATGACCGCACTGAACACGACGGTACTGGAATGGCGGACGCTCGACGACGAACCGACTGACGTGTTCGCGCACAGCCTGTCAGCCATGGCACGCCGTGCAGCCCGTCTGTCCGCCCTGGTGCGCGGGACGGCTGCCGACCGCGTGATGGGCCTGCTGACACTGCTGGCAGGCGATCGCAGGGACGCCACGCCGATCGACCTGCCGACACGCAAAAACATCGCCGATATCACGGCACTGACCATCGAGACCGTGTCGCGCACAATCACCCGTTTCCGCAAGGACGGCCTGCTGCGTCCGCGCCGCAGCCGCTCCGCACGCGTGAATGGTGCCTTCACACTGCACCGGCCGCAGCCGACCGCGGACGAGCATCTGGGCATGGCCGCCTGAAACGGACGGGGCGAAGGGCCGGTGAGCGCGATCACTCACTGGCTCTTTCCCGACCTCGGGTCAGGTGGCGCTTCGCAGCCTGGTCGCCAGTTCCTTGACCAGCCCATCCGCGGCGTCCTCGATCAGATCGAGGACGCGCTCGAAACCGGCCGGTCCGCCGTAGTACGGGTCCGGCACCTCGTCCTCGTCGAAGCGTTCGGCGTGCTGCAGGAAGAGGGCGAGCTTGTGACGCAGCGACTCCGGGCAGTTGCGTTCGAGATTGCGCAGGTTGTCGCGGTCCATCGCATAGATCAGGTCGAACTGCGCAAAATCGGTGTCATCGACACGACGCGCCCGGATGCGCGTCAGATCGACGCCGCGCGATGCAGCGGCCGCAGTCGCACGCGGGTCAGGCTTGCTTCCGACGTGATGGGCGTGGGTGCCGGCCGACGCGACCTCGACGCGTTCGTGCAGACCCGCGGCTTCCAGCCGGGCACGCACCACGCCCTCGGCGGTCGGCGACCTGCAGATGTTGCCCATGCAGCAGAAAAGTATCTTCATGTCGGGTTCCGGTGCTGTACGCAGCGGGCGGCGCATCCAGCGCTCAAGCACAGCCACCGCCCGCGGCGACGTCGAGGCGGACCGGGATGCCGCCCATTGCATCTTCATCGCCCCACGAGCGCACCGGCAGCTCGGGCGGATCGAAGGCGGTATCGCCCTCCTCCACCACGCTGCCCGGCTTCAGGCCGGCGAAATCGAACAGCTTCTGGTCGGCCAGGTGCGAGGGCACGACATTGCGCATCGCCGTGGCCATCGATTCGATCCGCCCCGGATACAGCCGCGCCCACTCCTGCAGCATCGCCTTCACCTGCTTGCGCTGCGCGTTTTCCTGCGAGCCGCACAAATTGCACGGAATGATGGGGTAGTCCATCACTCGGGCGAAGCGCTCGATGTCGCGTTCGGTACAGTAGGCCAGCGGACGGATGACGATGTGGCGGCCGTCATCGCTGACCAGCTTGGGCGGCATGGACTTGATCTTGCCGCCGAAGAACATGTTCAGGAACAGCGTTTCCAGCAGGTCGTCGCGGTGGTGGCCGAGCGCGATCTTGGTCGCACCCAGCTCCGACGCCACGCGGTAGATAATGCCGCGGCGCAGGCGCGAGCACAGGCCACAGGTGGTCTTGCCCTCGGGAATCTTGTCCTTGACGATGGAGTAGGTGTCTTCGGTCTCGATGCGGTACTCGACGCCGATGCGCTTGAAGTAGTCCGGCAGGATGTGGTCGGGGAAACCGGGCTGCTTCTGGTCGAGATTGAAGGCGATCAGCCGGAAGCGCACAGGCGCCCGCTCCTGCAGGCCGCGCAGCAATTCGAGCATCGTGTACGAATCCTTGCCGCCGGACATGCACACCATGATGACGTCGCCGTCCTCGATCATCGAGTAGTCGCCGATGGCCTGCCCCGCTGCGCGTTCGAGGCGCTTGCGGAACTTGAGGAAGGTGTTGGACAGCGTCGCCGATTCCGGTGACACCAATGAAAGGTCGGACATGAACACTCCACGCGTCCGCACTGAAGTTTCGGACTGAGGCGCCGATTATATCCGTGACCGTCATGGCAGGCGGCCCAGCCACCCTGCAGCATGCCGCCAGTCCTGCGCACCCTCGCACGGATGCCTACAATCGAATTGCTTCATTCATGACACCGCGTGATGAACCCGTTGTTCCGCATCGCCTGCACCGGCCTGCTTCTGATATCGCCCGCACTGGCTGCGCCCGTCAGCGCGCCCGCGTTCAGCGGGTTGCCGCAGGATGCCCGCGTTGCATTGATGCCGCTCAATGTCGAACTGTTCATGATCAGCGCGGGCGGTCTGCCTGAACCTGTGGCCGAGTGGAGTGCGCAGGCACGCGAGAACATGTCTGTCTCCATTCGCAACCGCGAGGCGGCGGTCGGTCGCACGCTCGTTACCGACATCGATGCCGACGATCCGCAGGTGGTCGACCTGATCCGCCTTCATGGCACCGTCGCCAGCGCAATTGCGCTGCATCACTACATGGACCGGTATGAGTTGCCGACCAAGGGCAAACAACTGGACTGGCGTCTGACCGGAGACACCGCCCGTCTGGCTGAGCGGACCGGCGCCGATTACGGTCTGTTCATCTTCCTGCGCGACAGCTATGCAACGATGGAGCGCAAGGCAACGATGGTCGTCGCGGCGCTGTTCAAGGTGAATCTCGGTGGCGGCGCCCAGGTCGGCTATGCCTCGCTGGTCGACCTGCGCAGTGGCCGCGTCGTGTGGTTCAACCGCCTGTCGCGGCAATGGGGCGACCTGCGAGACCGCGCGTCGGCAGAAGGCACGATGGACGTCCTGCTGGAGGATTTCCCGCAATGAAAGCGGTGCGAAACGTGTGGCGTAGCGCACTCTGTGCGCTGGCTCTGGGCGCCATCTGCGGCGGGGCACGCGCCGACTTTGCGGTACCGGCGCCTTTCGAGCGCCCCGATGCGATTTCGAACGAGGGCGGACTCTGGGCACTGATGGACCGCGAGGAGAGCCGTTTGCGCCACTCGCCCTTCGTGCTGCGCGACCAGGCCCTCAACGATTATGTGCGCGGCATCGTTTGCCGACTGGCAGGAGACCGCTGCGGTGAAATCCGGGTCTATCTCGTCCGCACGCCCTATTTCAACGCGAGCATGGCGCCCAACGGCACGCTGCAGATCTGGACAGGCCTGCTGCTTCGCGCCGCCAACGAGGCACAGCTTGCGGCAGTGATCGGTCACGAGATCGGCCACTTCAAGCAACACCACACGATCGAGCGCCTGGCCGATGCACGCTCCACATCGGCGATGGCTCAGTTCGTCGACATTGCGCTAGGCGCAATCGGCATCGGCAAACTTGGGCGCATCACCCAGTTGGGCGTCCTCGCCAGTCACTTTGCCTTTTCCCGCGACAACGAGTCGGAAGCCGATACGATCGGCCTGGAACTGATGCACGCGGCCGGCTACGACCCGATGGAAGCTGCCCGGGTCTGGGAGCAACTGATCGAGGAGGGCGAAGACGATTACGGCGGCGGCCTCGCGCTGTTCGCCACCCATCCCACACCATCTTCCCGCCACGAGCGGCTGGCCGTGCAGGCCCGACGCCTGCGCACCGACGCAGCAAGCGGCGAAATCCACGCACAGCGCTACCAAGAAGCCATCGCATCACTCCGGCCGCAGATGGTGCAGGACGAACTGCGTCGTCGCGTTCCCGACAGTTCCCTGCGTCTCTTCGAACGCCTGATCCGCTATCAGGGCGAGGACGGGCTACTGCTCTACGCACGAGCCGCAGCGCTGTCGGCCCGCGACGGCGAGGGCGACGCGGAGCGGGCGCTGGCGGTACTCGACGCCTCATCCGGCCGCACCGACCGGCCCGCCGAAGCCGACCGCCTGCGCGCCCACCTGTTGCGACGCAAGGGCGATACCGGGCCGGCCCGCGAGGCTTTCACCCGCTATCTCGAGCGGGCCCCGGATGCGCCAGACGCGCCGATGATCAGGCACTACGTCAACACACTGTGATCCGGAGCGTCGCGGTCCTGCTGCTGTCCGCATCGCTTGCCGCCTGCGGGACCGTGTTCCAGCGCGCTTCGGACACCCTCACGGTCGGCGGCCTGCTGCGGGTGAACACCGCGGGCAGCGAGCCATGGAACCGCTTCACGCCAGACGGGAGCAAGCACCGGGAAATCTGGACGCGCCACGGCCTGCCGCTCGACACACTGACCTTTTTCGTCGCCGTCAAGGACGGCGAGCCGCTTGATGACCTCGCCGAGAAGAGCGACAAAGCGCCGCGTTTCAGAGCGCGCATGAGCGCCGAGGACGTGGTCGCGCTGACCGAAACCATGCTGGTCGGCCGAGGTGGTCATTTCGAACTCGCAAAACTCGAACCTGCGCCTTTTGCAGGGCATGACGGATTCCGCTTCACCTTCGATTACGTCACCCGCGCGGAAGAGGTACCGCGCCGCGGACTCGGCAGCGGCGCGATCATCGACCGCCGGCTATACCTGATTCTCTTCCTCGCACCGTCCGGGCTGTACTTCGACGAAGGGGCGCGCAACGCGGGCATCCTGATCGAAGGCATAAACATCCCGACTCCCCCACGGTAGGGCGTGAGCCACTTCCCTTCGTCCGACGAAGGAAAGACGTCCGACACCTCAAACACATCCTGGAACACGCCAGGTCACAAACGGTGTGCGCATTGCTGCACTCGTTCCGAGGACCAACGAGGCTCGATTGCTGTGACTCAGGCTGACCACCCAAGACCCGAGGCACAAAAGTTCACGTTTTTCACCATCGCTGCGAAAGTGCGCGATAAGGCGGACGCCGGGCGGCGCGGCGCTTAACGCATCGCTCAATCGCCGTTTTCTGGGATCCACGACCGAGACGGATGTCATCGTCGTGTGCTCAAATCCCGAACCTGTTCAGCATACGACCAACACCCGCTCCCCGTCTCCGATGATGGTCCCTCCAATACGCATGCCCGGTGCCCGCATATATTTCTGGCTACGTTGCATAGCCCTCCTGATGTCGGTCACCACCGCAGCACTGGCGGAGACCTCCGCGCGCATGGCGAGCTATGGGTTATCAACCCTGAGTGTCGACAGTCAGGGTTCGATACGCGCATGGACCCCTGACTTCAATTGCTTTTCGGGGGACTTGCCGTCGTGCATGCGCAAGTTTTCGTTCGTGCGAACGATCGCTGCACAGCAGGTCGTCAGCCGAGGCGAAAAATATGGCTTCGCCATCGGCACCAATGGAAAGCTCTATGGCTTCGGGCAGAACTGGTACGGCGAACTCGGCCTGGGCCACACTGGCTACGTTGACAGCTACGTCGAAGTGCCTGTACCCGGAGCGGGCAGCATCACATCGGTCGCGGTCGGTAACAGCCACACGACGGTACTCGACGCAGATGGGCGCATCTTTGGCTGGCGCAGAGAAGTATGGGACGAGTCTCCGGCGACGCCGCAGGAAATCGAACTCCCGGACGGAGAGCGAGCAACTGCCCTGGCGGCGGACGACGATTTCACGCTGGCATTGGGCCGCAACGGAAAGGTCTATGCCTGGGGCCGCAGCGACTACGGCGTGCTGACCTATGGAACCGATCAAATCGCCACTCCGACGGTCATCGACCTGCCGCCATCGCTGAAGGTGACATCGATCCACGCCATCGGCGGTCAAGGGCTGGCGATTGACGATCAGGGACGCGTGTACGCCTGGGGCTGTGGCTCATCTCTCTCTTCCCTCGACTACGCGTCCGCACGTGCATGCTCCACGCCTGAACCGCTGCCGCTTCCCGATGACGCGACGGCCGATCAAATCTCCATTTCATATTCTCACGTACTTCTGCTGACGAGGGACGGAACCCTCTATGCCCGAGGTAACAATGAGTATGGGCAGTTGGGCAATGGCAGCTGGGACACGATCAGCGAGAGCTTCGTCAAGGTCGCCCTGCCGACCGGCGTCAGAGCAAGGGATATTCACGCCGGAGCAACCACCAGCAGCATCTGGTCAACCCGCGATGAGCTGTACTCATGGGGTGGTGCCAAACATGTCACAGCAGCAAGAACACCTGCACTGACTCGATTTCCCCGTGGCAACGATGATTTCGCCGATCGGGAAATTATCCGATCGTCGCAGGGGGAGCGCAGCTTCTTCTATTCGGGCGCAATCAACGAGGTTGGCGATCCGTTGAACGCGCTCGATAGCCCGGGTGGCACGCTCTGGTGGTCGTTCACCGCGGATCGCAACGCGGACCTCGTCGTACGGATTTCCAGCGAGAGCCGCTCACGTGTCGCGGTGTTTGAGGGTGACTCCTTGGCACAACTTACGCCGATATCGATCAGCGAACCCGCCAGCGGAGGCCAGGCCACCGTACGCGTCAGGATCCATTCCGGAAAGGATTACCAGATCGGGCTCAATATCCCGTTGTGGGCCGCCGAGCACATGTCAATGAGCTGGGCCATGGACGAACGCAAGTATGCGCCCATCGTTCTGTCTTCACCGCCTGTGCTGACCATAGGCCGGCCGGCCATCCGCGTACTTGCCACCCACGCCTCAGGATTGCCGGTCCGCGTGAGCACGCGCGACCCATCAGTCTGCCCGATGGACGACGACGGTCTGATATGGGGCCGCCTTACTGGAGCCTGCCGGGTGCGTCTCAGCGTCGAAGGCGACGCAACATGGGCGCCGGTCGAGGTCGATCATCTGCTGCATGTCTCCGCCGATTTCGCTTTGAGCGCGCAGAAAAACGGCGCCGAAATAGACAAGACCGGAGCAGTACACGCGTTCTATCGGGCAGACAACGTGACGAAGGTACGGGTTATCAATCTGCCCGCCTCGGCTCTGAAGGTGAGTGACAGCCTGAGTCACGGCCTGATACTCGACGAACATGGCTGGATCCACGCTTGGGGAAATAACGCTGACGGCGCCCTCGGCGACGGAACACGTACCAGCCGCGATCATGCAGCACCGGTACACCTGCCCGACAATGAGCGCGCCACGGACATTTTCGCCAGAAGCTTGCCAAACCTATGGCCACCAGCCTATTTCAGCTTTGCGATTGGCGAAAGTGGGCGGCTTTTTGCGTGGGGGTCAAACGAGACAGGGCTGCTTGGTCGCGCATCCAAGGACGCGCTTGATACTCCCATGGTAGTCGACATCCCGGGAGCAGCCCGCATCGTTGCCCTATCGGTCGGTTCCCGACACGCACTCGCACTGGACGAAAACGGAAGCGTATTTCGATGGGGCGCCGACAGCGCCTACTCCACTTCTTCGGAACTTCCCAGACGCCTGAAAATCCCGCTGCTCGATCGAATTGTCGGCATCGTTGCGGGGACGTCCTATGACTACGCCGTGACAGCTGAGCGACGCCTTTACTACTGGCCCACCTATCACGCGCCAAGCGAACCGCTCCCGATCCAGGAGCAAGCGCTGAGCCCGCAGTTGATCGGCAAGATCATCCTCCTGGAAACAAACGGTGAGCGGGCCGGCTGCGTCCTTACTGAGGACGCTTCAGTGCATTGCATGAGCAATTTCTCGCAGCCCCCCGCACCGATCGCGTCGCTGGTAGGCAGCGTCGGCGCGCTTTCCGGCGGCACAGTTCGAATGCTTGACGGAGAGCTGAAGTCACTCTCCGGAACGTCACTCAACCTTCCGCCCATCAACGACAACTTCGCTGACAGCTACGAGCTAGCGGGCTTGTCGGGAACAACCTCCAGCCATAACCGCGGCACAACGTCGGAGGCCGGAGAACCGCTCCTTGCGGGCGCTCACAGCGGCCACAGCGCGTGGTGGCGTTGGCATGCCCCCGCGGACGGCAAGTTGACCATCGATCTGACCGGCAGCGATTTCGACACGATGCTTACCGTCTATCGCGGAAACTCGCTGGAAACGCTTGAGTTTGTTGCCTGGAACAACGACTTCGGTGCGAGCCGCTCGAGCAAAGTCACGTTCGAAACGGAAGCCGGCGTCGAGTACCAGATATCGGTCGACGAGTACGCCGCGACGCTGTCGCCGCCGGTCGGGGAACCCGCCGGGAACACTTCAGGTGACATCCGTATCGCCTGGTCTTTCGACACCCGTAACATCCAGCGCCTGCGGGGCACTGCGCTGCCGATCTCACTAAGCCCCTCGGCTCATGCGAGCACTTATCCGCTTCAACCGACCTTGTCGTCCGGCCTGCCGGTCGAAGTCACCGCGCTGACCGACACAGTATGCTCATGGGCCGACGGGCTGCTCACGATGCGAAACCACGGCGACTGTGTTCTGCGCCTCGTACAGCACGGTGACGCCGTGTGGTCGCCGTTCGAGCAGCACATCCAAACGCGCATCGGCGAGGTCTTCGCGGCCGGTCATCTATCGAGTTACCGCGTCAACGATGACAATTACCTGGAAAGCTGGGGATTCAACGCGCGCGGAAATCTGGCCGACGGCTCGACTCAGGCTCGCAACATCCCTGCGCCGGCTCGCGGTATCGACCGACCGGTCGTCGCTGTTGCTGCAGGGCTTTACCACGTTCTAGCGATTGATGATGAAGGACGCATCCACGCGTGGGGATCAAACGAATATCGGCAGTTAGGTTCGGACGATCCGACCGCGATGTACGCCCAGCCTGTCCTGCCCAACGGTGCTCGCGCGCTGCAGATTGCGGCGGGGAGCGACTACAGTCTTGCGCTGGGCGATGACGGCTGGGTTTACGCCTGGGGCAGTAACGACAACGGACAACTTGGCCTCGGCACCTACTCCCATACGGATCGCGAGAAGCCTCGGCGCGTAGCGCTCGATCCGGATGCTCGCCCCATCAGCATCTCGGCCGGCGTGTCCCACGCGCTTGCACTGGATCGCGATGGCAGCGTCCACGCATGGGGCAGCGGAACGAGCGGTGCAGCGGCAAGTACCCGGAACACCTCGATTCCTCAAACCGTGACGGTGCCGGGCGTCCACTTCACGCAGGTGTCTGCCGGCGGGTCACACTCACTTGCCCTCTCTTCGAGTGGCAGCCTTTACGGATGGGGCAGCAGTCACTTCGGCGCCCTCGGCCCGGCGGACATCCGGCAGCACCAGCCCTTCCGCATCGACCACGGCATCACCAAGCCGGTGGCCTCCGTATACGCGGGGCTTTACTATTCCCTGGTTCGTTTCTCAGATGGATCCGTCTGGCAAAGCGGACCTGCCGGCGTGACGCAACTCGACAATCTCGCTGGCTACGCGTCGTTCCGCCAGGTAAACCTCCCCTCCGGTGTGAATGCCATACAGTTCTCCGAAGGCGGTGCCGACCATGTGCTCATGCGGGGATCAGACGGGATGCTCTATGCCTGGGGCGCCAACTCGGAAGGGCAACTCGGTCTGGGTGACCATGCCCTGCGCAGAACCCCTCAGCGAGTATCAAAGCCGCCTATCAATGACCTGCGGTCGTTCGCCATCGAGCTGATCGACGACACAGGACTCATCCAGGGAAGCACGTTCAATTCCGGAACCGAGGTCGACGAGCCCGATCATGGCACTGGCAGCTTGCAAACCAGTGTTTGGTGGACATTCTCGGGCCGGGCCGACACGGATCTTCGAATCTCGCTCTCCGGTCTGGTTGCAGGCCATCGAGTGCTCGTCTATCGCGTGGCCGCAAACGGGCACCTCAGTCTGTTTCGCTCGTCGGCGCTCACGCCGTCGGGCGGGGAAATGCTCGTTCCGTGTCCGGCGGGAGAGCAATGTCTGATCGCGGTGTCGTCGTCTGCCGGCGACGCGAACAACTTTGCGATCACTTGGAGAACAACTCCTGTCGCCCTCGAGAACATCACGATTAGCAATGTGAGGGTTCATCCGATTCCTGGCGAACAGTTCCGGATCGATGCGAGAGCTGAGTCGGGGTCTGCTGTCACTCTCGAGCACCTTTCTGCCGAGACCTGCACCGTTGAGGGTGATCTGGTGACAGCGCATCGCAGCGGTATCTGCTCGGTACTCGTGATCGTTCGTAGCAGCGATGGCACGGTGCGTGGATCTCAGGAAACACGGCTTCGAATCGGTGCGGGCACTGCGCACGGATATGCGCATCACCTGAACCTCAGACAGGGCGCGCTGCGTTCCTGGGGAAACAACTATTACGGGCAGTTGGGCGACGGGAGCCGCACGGACCGCGCCGTCGCAGTGCCCCGCGCACCGAATGCGCGTCTGTTCGGCGCCCTCTCCGCGAACGGCGGACGCAGTGCTGCGATCGACGCGTCTGGCCGATTGCTGGTCTGGGGTCGCAACTGGACGACGACGCAACATGTCGAGACGGACGAGTCAGCCAACGTTCTTCAGCGTCTTACCCGACAACTGGTCCAGCGCGTCAGGACGGAGCAAACGGCGGCAATCACGAGCACGCCGACACCCGTGACGATCCAGGCGTCCGCGCCGGCACGTGATGTCTCGCTCGGGTTAAGTCACGGCCTCGTCAGGCTCGAGGATGGTCAGATCTTCGCCTGGGGCGAAAACCGCTCACTGCAACTCGGGCGAAGCGAAGCCGGCAGCGCTTCACTGACGCCCGTTGTCGTGCCGCTGCCCGAGGCGGCGCAACACAGCGCTGCGGGAGGCCTTCACAGCGTTGCGGTTCTGAGTTCGGGCCGCGTGTATGCCTGGGGTGACAATCGGAGCCGTCAATCGAGCTCCGTAGAACTTTCGAGCACGCATCCTCTGGAGGTGGCGCTCCCCGACGACGCCCGCTACACCCTCGTTGCCGCCGGGCTCGAACACAGTCTTGCCCTCAGAAGCGATGGCATCGTGTTTGCGTGGGGGTCTAACCAATTCGGTCAGCTGGGGTCAGGGAATCAGGTCGCGATTGCCGACCCTGATGAGGTACTCATTCCGTCGACATCGAAGGTCATCGACATCGCCAGCGGGGACTTTCACTCCGCTGCGATGACCGCGGACGGCAATGTGTTCGTCTGGGGAGCACTCCTCGACGAAAACGGCGTCGTTCGTCAGTGGCCCTCGCCGGTCGTCATCGAACTTCCTGGCGGCGTCCGGGCTCGCTCTATTTCCGCACAGCACGGACATCTTGGCATAGCGGACGTGAATGGCACCCTGCATGTCCTCTCGGCCATGCCCGGAGCGCACCCGAGCGACGTGACCAGGCTCGGTCTACCCGATCAGGATTGAGGTGCCAAAAAAGGTCCCGACGACGAGACGCGACGGCTTGCCCCTTCCGCCATCCGCCGCGTCCCGCCATCGGGATCGGTGTGCTGCGACGCCCTAGCGTCGTCGCAGCGCCGGCGCTGAGCCGGTGCGATGGGTGCGCGCCGCGACCCAGGCGGCGTACATGATTCTTTCGAGCCGGACGGCGTCGGCCGCCAGCGTGCGGAACACGATGCCGGTGGCGTTCGGCAGCTGACTGGCACCGGCCAGCGCGCCGTCCAGTTCGGGCAACGCTCGCAAGGTCTGCAACAATTCGGCATCGGCTGATCCGCCCAGCAGCCACAGCGATCCGTGTATGCGCAGTCCGGCATTCGCGCCGGCGTTGCCGGACAGCCAGTTCTCCCCGTCGATACACATCCGTTCCCGCGCCAGCAGCTGTCCGTTTCCGTCGCGCACCGTCATCGCCGATTCGAGCCGGGCGAACGATCGTTGCCCGCCAGCGGGGTCGTGCGGCAGAAAGCTGTCGGCGACGACGACCAGCGCGCCCTCCGCCAGCGTCACGTCGACGTCGCTCACCATGTGACTGCCCGGAAACAGGATGAGCGGAGCCGGCATGTACTCCAGCAATGCGCCCGGTTGCACGACGAGACGTGTGCGCTGCACGGTCGACCCGCCCTGCATCGCATGCACGATGGTCGATGCCGGCGTCGCGATATGGGCGCGTGCTCCCTTCCCCACCTCGATGCGACTGGCCAGCCGCTCGTGCTCGAACAGGCCGCCGGACACCGACTGCAGATACACGACGCACAGATCGGGCGCCGATCCATCGACATGCAGCGCGCGGCCGACGTGCACCGGGTAGCCGACGTACTGGCGCCCGAGATAGCTGCGGCCGGTCGCGTCGCGCGCGAAGGCGAGATCGACGCAGGGCGGCACCTCGACCAGCGGCACGCGTTCGTGCGCATCCGGGCGCAGCGCCTCGACAAGTGCCGGCTCAACGGTCAAACAGCACCTCCTGCGCGATGCGCTCGACCACCGCGTCAACACCGTCGCCACGCGAACAGTTGGTGAGCAGCGTGGCGCGGCCGGCGCGCACCTCTTCCGCCTCGGCCACCATGCGATCGAGGTTCACGTTCACATGCGGCGCCAGGTCGACCTTGTTGATCACCAGCAGATCGCACTGCAGTACCCCCAGCCCGCGCTTGCGCGGAATGTCGTCGCCGCCGGCCACGTCGATCACGAACAGCCAGTAGTCGACCAGATCGAGCGAGAAGGACGACGCCAGGTTGTCGCCGCCGCTCTCGATCAGGATCAGTTCCAGGCCCGGGTAGGCGCGGTCCAGCTCGTCGGCCGCGGCGAGGTTGAGCGTGGGGTCCTCGCGGATCGCGGTGTGCGGGCAGGCGCCGGTTTCGACCGCCAGCACGCGCTCCGGCGCGATCAGGCCGCTGCGGCGCACGCGCTCGGCGTCCTCGGCGGTCACCAGATCGTTGGTGATGACCGCGATGTCGGTGCCGCGTTTGATGAAGCGCGGAATGAGCTGTTCCAGCAGAGCGGTCTTGCCGGAACCGACCGGGCCGCCGATGCCGACCCGGGCGGCGCCGCGCGGTCGCGAATGGGTGTTCAGTTGTGCGGACATGACATCACCTCAGCATGTAAAGACGGTTCAATGGCACGCGGTCGACCGGCGGGCAGCTGATGACGCGCCCGTCGACACTCACTTCGAAGGTCTGCGGATTGACCGTGATGTTGGGGCAGGCAGCGTTGCGCACCATGTCGGCCTTCTGCAGCGTGCGCGTGCCCTTGCAGGGCAGCAGTGCCTTGCGGATGTCGAGCCGGCCATTGAGGTCGCTGTCGAGCGAGGCGGCGCAGACGAAGTTGGCCGACAGGCCCTGCGGTGCGCGACCGAAGGCGCCCCACTGCGGGCGCATGATGAGCGGCTCACAGGTCATCAGTGACGCCGCGGAATCACCCATCGCGCCGTAGGCGATGAAGCCGCCCTTGACCACGATTTCCGGCTTGATGCCGAAGAAGGCCGGACGCCACAGCACGATGTCGGCGAGCTTGCCCGGCTCCAGCGAGCCGACGTGGTGATCGACGCCGAACGAGCGCGCAGCGTTGATCGTGTACTTGGCGATGTAACGCAGGATGCGTTCGTTGTCGGCGCTGCGCGTGGTCTCTTCCGGCAGGCGGCCGAACTGGTCCTTCATCTTGCTGGCCAGCTGCCAGGTGCGGCAGATCACTTCGTTGATGCGCCCCATGCCCTGGCTGTCCGAGCCCAGCATCGAGATCGCGCCCATGTCGTGCAGCACGTCTTCGGCGGCGATGGTCTGCGCGCGGATGCGGCTTTCGGCGAAGGCCACGTCCTCCGGCACCGCAGGATTCAGGTGGTGGCACACCATGATCATGTCCAGGTGCTCGTCGAAAGTGTTCACCGTGTAGGGGTTGGTCGGGTTGGTCGACGACGGCAGGCAGTGCTGCAGACCGGCCACACAGATCACGTCCGGCGCATGGCCGCCGCCCGCGCCCTCGGTGTGATACATGTGGATGGTGCGACCCTTCGTCGCGGCCAGCGTGTCTTCGAGAAAGCCGGATTCGTTCAGCGTGTCGGTGTGCAGTTGTACCTGGAAATCCATCTCGTCGGCCACCGACAGGCAGGTGTCTATCGTGGCCGGCGTGGCGCCCCAGTCCTCGTGGATCTTCAGGCCGATGCAACCCGCCTTCATCTGCTCCACCAGCGATTCCGGGCGCGACGAATTGCCGCGGCCGAGGAAGCCGAAATTCATCGGCCACTGTTCGGACGCCTGCAGCATGCGGCCGACATTCCACGCGCCGCCGCAGTCGATGCCCACGGTGATCGGTCCGAGCGAGCCGCCGAACATCGTCGTGATGCCGGAGGCCAGTGCGTGCTCGACCAGTTGCGCCGAATCGAAATGCACGTGCACATCCAGCCCGCCGGCGGTGGCGATCAGCCCTTCGCCGTCGCGCACGGTGGTGGCGTTGCCGACCAGCAGCTGCGGATGCACGCCATCCATCACGTGCGGATTGCCGGCCTTGCCGATGGCGACGATGCGCCCGTCCTTGATGCCGATGTCGCCCTTGACGATGCCGGCCACCGCGTCGATCACGACAACGTTGCTGATCAGCATGTCGAGCGCACCCTGTTCGGACGTGAGCCCGCCCATCATGCCAAGGCCGTCGCGCAGCGTCTTGCCGCCGCCGTGCAGGCACTCGTCACCGGGCGTCGAGAAGTCGTGCTCGATTTCCGCCAGCAGCGAGGTGTCGCCCAGGCGCACCATGTCGCCCTTGGTCGGTCCGTACATCGCCGCGTAGTCGCGGCGGGTGAGCGATGTCATGTGGTGTTCTCCGTGATCTGTCGGTCAGGCGCCGCGGAATCCGGCGGCGCGGGCGCGGGTCAGCGCGTCGGGCAGGCCGGCGCCGTCGGCGGTCGATCCTTCGGCCAGCCGGTTCAGGCCGAACACCTCGCCGCTGCCGCCGAAGGCCACCAGCGTCACCTCCTTGTCCTCGCCCGGCTCGAAGCGCACCGCGGTGCCGGCGGCGATGTCCAGGTGCATGCCCCAGGCCTGGGCGCGGTCGAATTCGAGCGCGCGGTTCACCTCGAAGAAATGGAAGTGGCTGCCAACCTGTATCGGCCGGTCGCCGGTGTTCAACGCACGCAGCGTGGCGCGGCGGCGACCGGGATTCAGTTCGATGCGGCCGTCTGCCGGGATGATTTCGCCCGGTATGCGGTCGGGCACCGGCGCGTTCGCGGCATCGGGTCCGGGCCGTATCGGGTCATGCACGGTCACCAGCTTGGTGCCGTCCGGAAAGCTCGCTTCGACCTGGATCATCGGCATCAGCGCGGCGACGCCAGGCAACACGTCGTCGCTGTTCAGGATCTGCGAGCCGTAGCCAATCAGTTCGGCCACCGTACGACCGTCGCGTGCGCCTTCGAGGATGTCGTCGACGATGATCGCGATCGCCTCGGGGCAATTAAGCTTGAGGCCGCGCGCGCGGCGCCGGCGCGCCAGTTCGGCGGCGTTGAATATCGTCAGTCTTTCGAGTTCGGTCGGTGTGAGCAGCATGTGTGCGCTTTCCAGTCAGTTGGCGAACAGCCGGGCGCTGCGCGGTTCGTGGCGCATGGCCGCGATGTCGAGCGCCGGCGCGCCGTTCCACAATTCGTCGGTCGATGGCGGGGGCGTGTCGATGACGCGCGCAATCAGCGGCCGCGTGCGCGCCAGCAGACGCTGGCCTTCGGTGTGACCGATCAGGCCCATGCGCAGCGCGGCACCGACCACCGTGGTGCACAGGCCGCTCGCAGCCATCGCGTCGCAGCCGGAGGCCGACAGTCCGTAGGCGCCCCACACCAGGCCTTGCACCACCGGCAGATGTCCGGGCAGACCGGCGGCGCGCACCTGGTCCAGATAGACCTGAGCGATGCCCAGGCCGAGATCGGCGTGCACGCGCAGCTGCGTGAAGCCAAGGCGGCGGCTTGCATCGCGCCAGCCGCGCACGAGGTTCATCGCCTCGCACAGGCGGTCCAGTCCGGTCACGTCGGCCAGTGCAGCGGCGCCGCGCTGCGTCCACGCGGTGCGTGACGCCTGCATCAGCGGCCGGTCGAAGCCGGCCCAGCGCTGTTCGATGTGGCTGCACAGCAGCTCGAACACCTGTTCTGCGCCGCCGACCTTGCCGTCGAGCTTCAGCGATTCCAGGCCCCACGAGAACGAGGTGGCGCCGCTGGGAAAGAAGCTGTCGGCGAACTGCAGCATGCCGAGCATGCCGATCGCGTCGCCTCGGCCCTCGTCGTCGGGCGGCGGAAGATGAAAGGGAGCGTATGGTGCGTTCATGTCAGTGCGCATGCGGAACGGTGAGGTAGCGTGTGCCGCCCTGCGCCGGCGCATCGAGCACGTTCGCGTCGCCGCGCGCCAGCAGGTGGGTCATGCGCTTCAGATAACCCTCGCGCGGGCCTTCGAGCGCGATCCACAGGCAGTCGCCGTCGAAGCGCACCTTCCAGTGCATGTTGCCGGCGAAGTAGCCGATCTCCAGCGCGCCGGCCGCGTGGGCGGCGCGCAGCACCAGCCACTGTGGTTCGTCGAGCATCACCAGCACGGCGCGCCCCGGTTCGAGCAGCAGCACCGAGCCGTTCTCGAGCTGCGCACCGCGGTCCAGCATCAGCGCCAGTTCGGTGCCGCGGTCGGTCACCAGACGCTGCCGACGGCGCGCCAGGTCGTTGCGCGACAGGCGCACGCGCTCGACGCCGCCGTCGTGTTCGATGTGATGCAGCCGATCGGCGATGTCCGGGTCGGACGCATTGCCGACGATGTCTGTCAGTCTGAGCATTGTTCGGTCTCTTCCTTGCGGTCGGGTCCGGGCTGTCCCGCAAATGCCGCGGGACAGCCACCATCAGCGCAGCCGCCCGCGGGCGGCGTGCGGCTTACAGCGTCGGATAAGGATTGGGTTCGATCAGCGGCGATTCGTAGATCAGCTTGACCTGACCGTCGGCGGTGAAGGAGCCGATGCGCGCCTGCTTCCACAGGTGGTGGTTGGTCGCGTGGAACTTCACCTTGCCTTCCGGCCCTTCGAACTCGAGGTTGGCCGAGGCGGCGACCACCTTGTCGACGTCGAAGCTCTTGGCCTTCTCGACCGCCATCTTCCACAGATAGACCGCGGTATAGGCGCTGGCCAGCGTGTCGCCGGTGACGCGCTTGTCGCCGTACTTGGCCTTGAAGGCGGCAACGAATTTCTTGTTCGCGGGGTTATCGAGGCTCTGCAGATAGCTCATGCAGGTGAGCACGTCCTGCACGTTCTCCTTGCCGATGCCCGACACTTCCTCTTCCGACACCGCGAGCGCCATCACCGTGGTCTTGTTGAAGTTCACGCCGGCCGCCTTGAGCTGCTTGTAGAAGGCCACGTTGGAACCGCCGACCACGGTACTCAGGATGATGTCCGGCTTGGTGGCCTTGATCTTGTTGATGGTCGAACCGAAGTTGGTGCTGCCCAGCGGCAGGTATTCCTCGCCCAGCACCTTGCCGCCGCCCTTGACGATGGTCGGGCGTGCGATCTTGTTGGTGACGCGCGGCCAGATGTAGTCGGAGCCGATCAGGTACACCGTCTTGCCGCGGTTGGCCAGCAGCCAGTTGCAGGCCTGAATGCACTGCTGCGTCGCCTCGTGTGCGGTGTAGAGAATGTTCGGCGACTGTTCCTGGCCTTCGTAGTAGGTCGGGTAGTACAACAGGCCCTTCATCTGTTCGAATACCGGCAGCACCGCCTTGCGCGAAGCCGAGGTGTAGCAGCCGAACACGGCCGCGACCTTGTCGCGGTCAAGCAGCTTGCGCGCCTTCTCGGCGAAGGTGGGCCAGTCGCTGGCGCCGTCCTCGACCACCGGAACGATCTTCTTGCCGAGCACGCCACCGGCGGCGTTGATCTCGTCGATGGCGAGCTTTTCAGCATCGACCACCGACGCTTCGGCCAGCGCGATGGTGCCGGTCAGTGAATGCAGGATGCCCACCTTCACGGTGTCGTCGGCCATGGCGTTGCGCACCATCCACGGACCGGCGACGGATGCGAGCGCAAGGCCTTTGATAATGTCGCGCCTGATTTGATTCTTCATGGTGAACCTCGATGGAAGTGATGAAAGAAAGTGGCTTTCGATCGCACCGTCGTCGTTGCCGGGGCGGACTTACGTGTCGTGAAGGCGAAAAAAAAGGGCCTGCCCGGATCCGGAGATCCAGGGCAGGCCCTTTTGCCTTGTTCAGCGCCGGCAATGCTGGCGGCGCTGAAAGTTGAATCGATGATAGGAAGGCTGTTGCGGTGCGTCAAGCATCGGCAACGGCTTTTTTTCAAATTCTTTTCGATGATCCGGGAGCGCGGATGCACGCGCTTCCGGATCATCAAGACATCGGCATTCTCGTGCGCGCGCGGGACGGCCGCGACGCGGCTTCGACGAGCTGCAAGCTCCGATCAAGGCTGCAATCGCGAGCAAGCTCGCTCCCACAACACCTCGGCTCCCGCCGTGGGTCACGCATGCCTTGTGGGAGCGGCCTTGGCCGCGACGTGGCCGGTGCAGACTGTGGGCTTCGGTACAGGCCGCTGTCGGGGTCAGAAGACCCTCCCCACAGAACCCCTACTCAGGCTAGGGTCGCGGATCTGGCGCACGTCCACTGTGGGAGCGGCCTTGGCCGCGACGCGGCCGCTGCAGTCCGCCGGCTTCGATCTATGCCGCTGTCGGGGTCAGACGACCCCTCCCACAAAACCCCGACCCCGGCTCGGGTCGCTATCCATCTACAATTTTCGATCGTCGGTACATGAACACGCAGCGGCCGCCGGGTGCACTCGACGCACGCGCAGGATGCAGCCGGTAGCGGCCGGTCATGAAGTCGACCACGGTGCGCGCAGCATTCACCGACAGTGCAGGCTTCCACAGCCAGATGTCGCGCTCCGGGTCGACGCCGCACAGGCCGAACAGCGCGTGTTCCGGGTCGTCCGCCATGCCGATGGACCACTCGTCCATGCGCGCGCCGAACTCCTTGATATAGGAGAGGCATTCGAACTTGATCTGCTGCACGCTGTAGCTCATTGCATCACCCCGGAACCGGAATCAGTCGCGCCGGCGACGACACCGCCGCGGTGCGGCTGCGCCACTGGTCAAAAAGCGCAGCCCCCTTCTGTTTCTCTTCGGCCGACATCTGGCCGATCATCCCTTCGAGCGCATTGAGCGCGCTGCCCACGCCGTGCTGCGCGGCCAGCGACAGCCAGGCGAAGGCCTGCGCCCGGTCCTTGTCCACGCCCAGCCCGTTGGCGTACATGAAACCCAGCCGCGCCTGAGAGGGGAAGTGCCCCTGCCCCGCCGCCTGCCGATACCAGCGGGCCGCCTGCGCCTCGTCCTGCGCCGTGCCCTGCCCTTTAAAGTACAGCGTCGCCAGATTGCTCTGCGCCATCGCGTCGCCGGCTTCGGCTGCCGTACGCAGCCAGTGCAACCCGCGTTCGGGGTCGGCGGGCGTGCCGTTGCCCATGATGAGCATGGCGCCGACATTGGTCTGCGCCGGCACGTGGCCGCCCTCTGCGGCGCGCAGATACCAGCGGAAGGCCGTCGTCAGATCGGCCGTTACGCCTTCGCCGTTCGCGTGCAGCGCGCCGATCCAGGCCTGCGCTTCGACGTCGCCCTCTTCCGCCAGGGTCTCGAACAGCTGCGCCGCGGTCGCCAGATCGCCGTCGCGGTAAGCGGCCACCGCATCGTCGAGCCCCGCAGTCATTTCCATCTGTGCTTGCATATAGATATCTCCCGGTCTGCCCGATCTGCATTCAGCGCGCAGCGATGCGCGCCATCACCTGTGTCTCGATCCATCGTCCGCCGGCATTCAGCTGGCCGGCCGGATCACAACCGCGACCGCCGATACCGCCGCCTTCGATCGCCGACTGCGCCTGCGCGGCGGCGGCAAGCCGGGTGTGCAGCAGCGTCTCCCACGAGAGCGAGCTGTCGTCTGGCCCGAAGTGCGCGACCCGGCACAGCGTGCGGGTGAGCGATACCGGCTGCAGCACGACGGCACAGCAGCCTGCAGCGGATGACAGCAGCACGAGATTGGGAAACAGCAGCGCCGCCTGGTCTTCGGCGTCGGCACGGCACAGCGCGACGTCGCCGGACGCACACGTGGCGGAGGCCCCCAGCAAGTGCTGGGCGACCAGCTTCCAGTTGGCGTCGCAGGCTATCCAGCGGGCACGGTGGCGGTCCGCGGGTTCGCCGCGCCACGCCGGCAGTGCCGACGTCAGCGCGCGGGCGGTCGGATCGAACGACGGCCCGTGCGGATCGAGGCTGACATACAGCAACGGCCCCCAGATCGCAGTGCGCACCGGCAGCAGACGCTCCGGCCGCAGCCCTAGGTACTGGTACATCTCGGGCGTGCCTTCGCCCAGTTCGCCAGCGGCGATCGGCGGACGGTCGAGACTGTGGCCGCAGGATGTGAACGAGCACGGCGTCTTCGCGCCCTGCTGACACTGCAGCGGCACCACACGGCAGCCGCCGTGCTGCGCCTTGTTGAAGCGGCCGGCGAAACCGCCGTCAGGCAGACGCTGCACGTGGATGGCGTGGTCGCCGACGGTGAAGGGCAGCAGGTCGCCGGCAGCCGGTATGTCGAGCGTGCTGCCCACGCACACCCATTCGCGCGTCCAGATCGCGTCGTCCTCGGCGCGGGCGAAATCGAGCCCGCGAAACGCGGCGACGTCGAATGCGCCACCGGGTTTCGCCGGCCCGCGGTGCAGATGCACCGGATGTTCGGTCATGCATTCCATCGACGAGTCCTCAGTCTGATTCCGTCTGCGCAGGGTTCGCCCGCACCGCGAGCGAACCCTGCGTGCACCTCACATCAGTTCTTCGACGCCAGCGCCGGCGACTCATAGTCCGCGCGACCGCGGTGCTTGTACGCTTCCTTCGGCGCGGCCGGCAGCGGGCCGTCCTGCATGAAGCGGTCGAGCACGTTCTTGGTCAGACGCGAAATGTTGTTGTCGCAGTTGTTCCACGGCAGCGAACCGCAGTAGGCGATGGAGCTGAATGCGAAGCAGCCGCCGCCGTTGGGCGTTTCGTGGAAGGTGATGTCGGCGCGCACGCGCGGATGCACGGTGCCGTCCAGACCCTGCTGGTTGAAACCGAAATCCTCCATCACCAGCAGGTAGGCCTCGGTGTGACGGCCAGCCGAGGTGGCGACGGTGAGGATGTGCGGCGGCGAACCCAGCATGGTGTCGACGATGTCCAGTTCCAGACCGGCCGCTCCGCCACCGACCAGACCGAAGTTGCCGAGGTTCTCCTCGTAGCTGATGCCGTCGAAGGCCCAGCTGACGCGCGGATCCAGACTTTCCGGCGTGCGCGAGAAGTAGGACGAGATGTCGAAACCCTCCGACGACATGCCGGTGCCGGCCACCGAGTGCAGGTAGCGGCCGCGATAGCGCCACATGCCGCCCAGCTCGCCGGTGCCCTGGTGGTAGTACTCGCCCGGATCGGCGCGCCAGGTGCGGATGCCGGATTCGCAGCGGCGCATTTCGGTGACGATGCCGCGGCCCAGTCCGTCGTAGGCCGGGTGGAAGGAATGCACCCAGTACCAGGCGTCGGCGCCCATATACATCAGCCGGCCGCCGCGCTGCGTGTAGTTGTGCAGCGCGTCGAGCTGGGTGCCCGAATTGTGCTCGGGGTGCGAGCCGGTGATGATGACGTTGTAGTTCTCCAGCCGGGCCAGACCGTCGTAGGTCACGTCCTCGTCGGTGAACACGTCGTACTCGTAGCCCATCTGTTCCAGCCAGCAGATCAGGTGCAGGTCGGCCGGGTACTGCCAGGGCGCCTGCGCGAGGAAGTGGTCGTACTTCGGGCGGATGCTCAGGATGGGACGCAGTCGCGACGACAGGCAGATGCCGCTGCCGTCGGTGTGGGTGTCGTAGATCGAGCCGCCGTACTCGCGGTGCTCCGCGAGGAACATGTTCTGCTGCTGCATGATGGGTACGCGATAGACGAACAGTTCAGCGCCGCCCGCGTTGCACGCGACGTGTTCGTTCGCGTAGGCCATGTAGCTGATGGTGGGCACCATGACCGCGATCTTCGACTGCTCCTGGCCGATCTTCGGCACGATCCAGAACGGAATGTAGTCCTCGTCCCCTTCCGGCGTCGTCAGCTTGGCGGCGTAGAAGCGGCTCTTGATGTCGGCCGGCACCGTCCACTCAAAGCTCACTTCCCAGCGCGCATTGTCGAGATCGTCGTCGTGGAAGTGGATGGCGCCGTATTCCTTCGGCGCCACCTTCCAGTCGAAGGTCTGGCCGGCCCAGTTATAGCCGGTCAGTGCGCGCGTCGGACAGTTAACGAGCGTGGCGTCGAAGCGGTAGGGGCCGGCGTCCTTCGCCACCAGCGTGTCGATGCCGTCGGAAAAATCCCAGGCGGCGACGATGGCTTCCGACAGCACGCCGGTCGGGCCGGCGTTGCGCCGCTCGGTCAGGCCGGGCTGCGCGCCGCCCTTCATCATTTCTATCTCGAAGCGCGACAACGCGCGGCTGCACAGGCGCGGGCTGTCGATCTTGCCGTTGTAGTGGCCACCGACGATGACGCCCTGCGGCAGCGAGGACAGGCCCAGCGGCCCCGGTTCGACATGGTCGACGTAACCGGCGATCACCAGCGGCAAGTCAGTATGTTCGACCTTGCCCTTGAAGCTCGCCTTGACCGGCGGGATCTCGGGGTCCAGCGCATAAACCACCTGCGGCTCGTGATACAGCACCACCTCGCCGGTCTTCGCGTCGAAGCTGGCCGCGATGAAGTGCCAGGCGTGGTCGCGCAGCGGCGCGCCGGTCGAGTAAGTTTCACCGTTGATGCGCAGCTCGACGCAACCGTCGGTATTGATGAACAGGCCGTAGCCCTTGCCGCCGGACCACTTGGTCACCAGCCCCTGGGCGCCGTGCTTCCAGTAGCGCTTGTCGGTCTTCGGCGTGGTCGGCCAGATCCAGCATTGCAGCGTGAAACTGTCCGGCTTCAGCTGCGGCGCGTCGGCGACGAAACCGTAGGAGCCACCATAGACGACCTGTGTTATGCCGTCGTAGACGCCCTCGCAGTCGGCCTTCACAGCCTTCTCGATGAAGCCGGGACCACGCGGATTGGTGTCGCCGTTGATCATCTGCACGATGGACGCGCTGTACTTCTTCGGTCCGTCGCAATTGACGTAGAACTTGATGGTGTCGCCCGGATGGACACTGAACTTGTCGGCGTATCCGGTCAGTCGCATTGCACACATGGTCATTTCTCCAGGCCGAGCGCCGCCCTCCGGGGGCTCGGATACTTTTGCAGTAGTAGGGTGAAGACGGGTGCGGCCGCAGCCGCGCGTCAGCGCCGGGCGGTGATCAGGTCACCGGCCAGTTGTCGTCGCGCCGCTTATAGCCTTCGTGGTAGTGCTCAGGCATGCCGTCGGTTTCTTCCATCTCGTCGAGACGCATCAGGAAGATGGCGTGCTGGATGTCCTGCTCGCTGGTGTAGACGGTGTCGTCGACGAACACCGGCGGCACGCCGCGAATGCCGGACAGACGCCCGATGCGCCACTCCGCGTCGATCTTCGTGCAGATGACGATGAGCTTGCCTTTGGGCGAGGCGCCGCGCATGCGCAGCAGCACGCGCTTGAGCAAGGGGTCTTCGTGCACGCCGCCGCTGATATGGGTGGTGTCACCCGGCGTCGCGCACTTGAGCACCGAGAAGCCGGCCACGCCGGCCATGGACTTCACGCACTCGAGGTGTTCCTGGATCAGCCGGTCGCGTTCCGGCGTGCCTTTCCTGGGTATCGGAATCACTGCACTCTCCTTCAAGGGTTGAACATCTGGAAGCTCCTGTCGCGACCGGCCGGCACTGGCCAATGCGAAAAATCGCGAAAAATCGCAAAAACTCGAAAGCGAAAAACCAAAACAAAAAGGCCTGCCGGATCCGGAGATCCGTGCAGGCCTTTTTGCCCGTCTTCGCGCCCGGCAGTGTTGGCGGGGCGAAGCGTTGAGTGAATCTTAGTGAGCCTCTTTCGCGCGGTCAAGCTCTGTTAGTATCGATCACGTTTTTTGTCACCCGGCCGCAAACCCGTGTCCACAAACGATCCCATCAAGGTCGGTGTTCTGTTCTCGCGCGAGGGAGTGACATCGCGCATCGAAAACACGATGCTCGCCGGAACGCTTTTCGCGATCCGCGAGATCAACGATGCCGGCGGCATCCACGGCCGGGAGCTGGTTCCGGTCTACTACGATCCGCAGTCGAATCCGCAACAATTCCGCTCGCTCGCGACCCGTCTGGTACAGGACGACAAGGTCAATGTCATTTTCGGCTGCTATATGTCGAGCACGCGCAAGGCGGTGCTGCCGGTGGTCGAAAGATGGAACCGCCTGCTGTTCTGCCCGACCATGTACGAGGGCTTCGAGTTCTCGAACAACATCATCTATACCGGCGGTGCGCCGAACCAGAACAGCGCCCTGCTCGCCGACTACATGTCGTCCCGTTTCGGCGCGCGGGTGTACCTGATCGGCAGCGACTACATCTTTCCCTACGAGTCGAACCGCATCATGAGCGACTTCGTGCACCACCGTCAGGGTGGCGCCAAGGTGGGCGAGCGCTATGTGCATCTCGACGCGAAGGAAAGCGCCTTCACGCCGATCATGAAGGACATCAAGTCCAAGCAGCCGGACTTCATCTTCTCGACCATGGTCGGCAAGACCACCCGCATGCTCTACCAGGCCTACGCGGACGCCGGTTTCGATCCGAAGAAGATGCCGATCGCCAGCCTGTGCACCAGCGAGGAGGAAGTATCGGAAATGGGTATCCGGCTGGCCGAAGGTCACTACACGGCCGGCACCTATTTCCAGTCGATCGACACCCCACGCAACCGCGACTGCGTGGCGCTGTTCCGCAAGCTGTTCGGCAACGAGGTGCAGCCCAATATGAGCTGGGAGTCGTCCTACTACCAGGTGCATGTATTCGCCGACGCCTTCCGCGAAGCGGGCAGCGACGAACATGACATCCTGCTGCCGCACGTTCTCGGGCGCGAGTTCGACGCGCCGCAGGGCCGCATCCGCATCCTGCCGCACAACCACCACGCCCGCCTCTACCCGCGCATCGGCCGGGTGAACAGCGAAGGCCAGTTCACGATACTGGCCGAGACACCGGGCGGCGTCGATGCCGACCCCTATCTGGTCAGCCATTCCTTCGACGACTGGAGCACGCGGCTGCGCGTCAATGCGAGCGAAGAGGAATCGACGTGAGCAGTCCGCCGCGCGCAGGCGTACGCAGCAAGCGGATCACGCCGGAATTCCTGACCCAGCTGCGCAATCTGCGCATCGTCGTGTTGCATCCGCGCGACGCCGACGGCGAGGTGCTGATCCAGCAACTGAAGCGCATAGGCTGCCAGGTGCAGACCTTCTGGCCGCCGGTGCAGGACATCCCGGACAACGTCGATGTCGTGTACTACGCGATCCAGTCCAACGAGATGCACGCGCCGCTGAACTTCAGCAACTTCGAACAGCCGCCGGCGGTGATCGCCGTCGTCGGCTACGAGAACCCGACCATCTTCGAAGTGATGCTGCGCCTGGGTGCGACCGGCGTACTCAGCGCCCCGCTGCGTTCGACCGGCGTGCTCGCCTCACTGGTGCTCACGGTCGGCCTGACGCAGGAAATGCGCGGCTACAAGAAAAGGGTGCAGCGACTTGAGCAGAAGCTGCTCAGCGTGAACCAGATCAACGACGCCAAGGCCATCCTGATGCGCACCCGCGGCGTCAGCGACGCCGAGGCCTACAAGATCATCCGCGAACAGGCGATGAGCAAGCGCATCCCGACCGAGGAGATCGCGCGGGCGATCATCCATGCGGACGAAATCCTGTCCGGACGATGACGGAAGCATCAAAATGAAAAAGGCCGCCCGAGGGCGGCCTTTTTCATTGCTGCGGAAGGACGATCAGAACAATCCCGACACCTTGCCGTGCTCATCGATGTCGATCTTCTCCGACGCCGGCACCTTGGGCAGGCCCGGCATGGTCATCATGTCGCCGCAGATGGCGACGACGAAACCGGCGCCGTTGGCCAGGCGCACTTCGCGCACGTTGAGCGTGTGGCCGCTCGGTGCGCCGCGGGCAGCAGGGTCGGCGGAGAAGGACATCTGGGTCTTCGCCATGCAGACCGGGAAACGGCCGTAGTCGGCGTTCCAGCTTTCGAGCTGCTTGCGGGCGGCGTCGGAGAAGGTCACCGCGCCGGCGCCGTAGATCTTGGTGGCGATGGTGGTGATCTTGTCCTGCAGCGTTGCGTTCTCGTCGTAGACGAAAGTGTGCTTGCCCGGTGCGTTGTCGCAGATGTCGGCAACCATGCGCGCCAGTTCCTCGGCGCCAGCACCGCCGCTCGCCCAGTGACGGGCGATCACGAACTTGCCGCCGAGCGCTTCGATGCGGCTCTTCAGCAGCGCGATTTCGGCGTCGGTGTCGAAGGTGAAGTGGTTCACCGACACGACGCAGGGCAGGCCGTAGTGCTCGGTGATGTTCTTCAGGTGGCGCTCGATGTTGACGATGCCCTTTTCCAGCGCGGCCAGGTTTTCCTGGTTCAGGTCTTCCTTCTTCACGCCGCCGTGGAACTTCAGCGCGCGGATGGTGGCGACCAGCACGACGGCCGACGGGTTCAGCCCGGCCATGCGGCACTTGATGTCGATGAACTTCTCGGCGCCGAGGTCGGCACCGAACCCGGCTTCGGTCACGACGTAGTCGGCCATCTTCAGGCCGGCCTTGGTCGCGGTGACCGAGTTGCAGCCGTGCGCGATGTTGGCGAAGGGGCCGCCGTGGATGATGGCCGGGTTGTTCTCCAGCGTCTGCACGATGTTCGGCTTGATCGCGTCCTTCAGCAGCGTGGCCATGGCGCCCTGCGCCTTCAGGTCGCTCGCGTACACCGGCTTCTTGTCGCCCAGCGTGTAGCCGATGATGATGCGGCCGAGACGCTCCTTCAGGTCCATCAGCGAATTCGCCAGACACAGTATCGCCATGACTTCGGACGCGACCACGATGTCGTAGCCGTCCTCCCGCACGAAGCCGTTGGCGGTGCCGCCGAGGCCGATGGTGATCTTGCGCAGCGCGCGGTCGTTCATATCGACCACACGCTTCCACTGAATCAGGCGCGGGTCGATACGCAGTTCGTTGCCGTGGTTGATGTGGTTGTCGATCAGTGCCGACAGCAGGTTGTGCGCTGCACCGATGGCGTGGAAGTCACCGGTGAAGTGCAGGTTGATGTCTTCCATCGGCACGATCTGCGCGTAGCCGCCACCCGCCGCACCGCCCTTGACACCGAATACCGGGCCCAGCGAGGGCTCGCGCAGGCAGATCATGGTCTTCTTGCCGATACGGTTCAGCGCGTCGCCCAGACCGACGGTGGTCGTGGTCTTGCCTTCGCCTGCCGGCGTCGGGCTGATCGCGGTGACCAGGATGAGCTTGCCGTCCGGACGGTCCTTCAGGCTGTTCAGGTAGTCGAGCGACACTTTGGCCTTGTAGTGGCCGTAGGGCTCGATCGCGTCTTCCGGGATGCCCAGCTTGGACACCACCTGGCTGATGCGCTGCATTTTCGCCTGCTGGGCGATTTCGATATCGGATGCCATATTGGTTTTTTCCGTGTAGTCGTCAATCGGGGTGGAAAGCGGCGGGCCTCACTACCCGCCGTTACTGCGTCTGCTTTTATCTGTCTGCTTTTATATATTGATCACGCGGCCGGGCCCTCCCCGGCCGCGCTGCCGCACGCTCAGCGTGCCGCGGCGATCGTGTCCGCCTTGGCGATCAGCGCTTCGGCCATGCGGATGCTGGCGATGTCGATCAGGCGACCGTCGAGCGACACCGCACCGCGACCTTCCTTCGCCGCCTGCGCCATCGCTTCGAGAATGCGGCGTGCCTTGGTCACTTCGGCTTCCGACGGCGTGTAGACCTTGTTCGCCAGTTCGATCTGCGACGGGTGAATCGCCCACTTGCCTTCGTAACCGAGCACGGCAGCGCGGTTCGCCGCGGAAATATAGCCGTCCGGATCGTTGAAGTCACCAAACGGGCCGTCGATCGGACGCAGGCCGTAGGCGCGGCAGGCGACCATCATGCGGGTCTGCGCGGCGTGCCACGGATCGGTCCAGAAGGACTGGCGGTTGCCCTGCTCGTCCTTGTCGGTCAGCACCACGCTGTCCTTGTTCACGCCACCGATCACGGTGGTGCGGGCGCGGGTCGAGGCGGCGTAGTCGGCCACGCCGAAGCTCATCGCCTCCAGGCGCTTCGACGACTGCGCGATCGCTTCGACGTTGGCCATGCCGAGCGCGGTCTCGATCAGCACTTCGAAGCCGATGCGCTTGGTGCGCTTCTTGGCCGCTTCGATCTGGGTGACCATCATGTCGACCGCGTACACGTCGGCGGCGGTGCCGGCCTTCGGGATCAGGATCATGTCCAGGCGCGGGCAGGCTTCGACGATGTCCACCACGTCGCGGTACATGTAGTGGGTGTCCAGACCATTGATGCGCACCATCATGGTCTTGTTGCCCCAGTCGATGTCGTTCAGACCCTCGATGATGTTCTTGCGCGCCTGCTCCTTGTCGTCCGGCGCGACCGCGTCCTCGCAGTCGAGGAAGATGATGTCGGCAGCCGACTTGGCGGCCTTCTCGAACATGCCCGGGTTGGAACCCGGAACGGCCAGTTCGGAACGGTGCAGGCGGGGCGTGGCTTGTTCGATGATCGTGAAGCTCATGGATGTCTCCTCCGGTGGATGGTGCGAAGTCGGTTCAGAAGTCGGGTCGGACGATCAGCCGGTGGCGCCGAAGCCGGCGGACACGCAGTTGATCGACAGCAGCAGGGCCTTGCGGAACTCCTCTTTCCGCGCGGCGTCGTCGGTCATGCGGAAAGCGCGCAGCAGCGAAATCTGCTGGCGGCTCACCTGGTTGACCACCGGCAGCCGGTGGTCGAGTTTCTGGCGGTAGTCGGGGAAGCGCTCGGCCAGGCCGCGGGTGCCCGACAGGCGCAGGATCTGCGTGCGCGTGATGTCGTATTCGCGGGCGATCATGCCGAACACCTCTTCGCGCACGCCGGCGTCGGCCACCAGCTGGCTGTATTCGCGGGCGATGTCGAGATCGACCACGGCCAGCGTCTTTTCCACTTCATCGACGATCAGGCGGAACAGCGGCGACTCGTTGAACATGCGCGCCAGCAGCGCTTCGCCACTGGCACCGCGCACGCCGATGAAATTGGCGAGGCTGGAGCCGACGCCGTACCAGCCGGTGACGATGTGGCGGTTCTGCGACCAGGCAAACACCCACGGGATCGCGCGCAGTTCGGCCAGCGACTTGGCGCCGAAGCGGCGCGCCGGGCGCGAGCCGATATTGAGCAGCGAAATCTCTTCCAGCGGGCTGGCTTCCTGGAAGTAGGCGACCAGAGCCGGGTTCGAAATCAGGTTCTGGTAGGCTGCGTGCGCGGCACCGGACAGCGCTTCGAGCGCGTCGTCGAACTCCGGCACCGCATGCGGGCCGTCGGCGCGGCCGGATTTCAGCGCGTGGTCGAACACGCTGGCGGCCAGCAGTTCGAGGTTGAAGGCGGCCGTCCCCTTGTTGGCGTACTTGCTCGAAATCACCTCGCCCTGCTCGGTCAGCCGGAACAGGCCCTGGATCGAACCGGCCGGCTGCGCGGCGATCGCGCGCCCGGCAGGCACGCCGCCGCGGCTGACCGAACCGCCGCGACCGTGGAAGAAGGCGATCTTCACGCCCGCTTCGCCGCCGACCGCGGTCAGTTTCTGCTGCGCCTTGAACAACTCCCAGTTCGACGACAGGAAGCCGCCGTCCTTGTTCGAATCGGAGTAGCCGATCATCACTTCCTGCACACCGCCGAGCGCGCGCACCGAGCGCTTGATCAGCGGCATGGCCAGCAGCTCGCGCATGATGGCCGGCGCGCGGCGCAGGTCGTCGATGGTTTCGAACAGCGGCATGATGGGCAGCGAACAGCGCTCGACGCCGGCCGGGTCGGCGTACAGGCCGGCTTCCTTCGCCAGCAGATAGACGCCGAGCACGTCCGACACATTGCGCGTCATGCTCAGGATGAAGCTGCCGAAGGCTTCGCGGCCGACGCGCGGACGCATGTCGGCGATCAGCCGGAACAGGCCCAGCGTTTCGGCCGCCACCGCCGGCAGGCCGCTGGTGTCGCGTACGCCGGCGCGCGGCGCGGCCAGTTCGGCCAAGAGCCACTCGCGCCACTCGGCGCTGTCCTGCGCCGGTGCCGGCACATCGTCAGGCTCGCCGCGGCTGGCGCGCCACAGCGCCTCCAGCGTCTGCGTGACGCGGGTCGAGTTCTCGCGCACATCGAGGCGCACGGTGCTGAAGCGGAACATCTCGATCTGGCGGCGCAGCGGCACCACTTCGGTGTCGGCGATGCGGCCGAGCTTCGCGTCGCGCAGGCCGGCTTCCAGCGTGCGCAGGTCGGCGATCAGGCGGTCGGCCGATTCATAGCCACGACGACAGGCCGCGCCCTCTTCCGCCTGGGTGCAGGTGATGGTGTCGTCCAACTTGCCCAGCACGCACACCAGGAACTGGCGGAAGGGTTCGCCCGGATTGCGCGCGGCGATCGCATTGCCCTCGCCGCTCTCTTCGAGCGCCAGCATCAGCGCGTCGCGGAACTCACCGGACAGCATGAGCGACGCTTCGGTCACCGACAGGCCGCGCAGCAGTTCGAGCACCGACTGGCGGTGACGACGCAGGCTGGCCTGCCGGCATTCGATCAGTGCACCGCGCGTGATCGCGTTGGTGACGAAGGGGTTGCCGTCGCGGTCGCCACCGATCCAGGAACCGAATTCGAGGAAGCCCGGCAGATCCGCTTCGCCGAAATGCTGCGCCATCGCCTCGTCGGCGCGCGCCAACACGTCGGGGCCGACCTCGAACAGGGTTTCGTTGAAGAAGTGCAGGCCCCAGGCGATTTCCTGCGACACATTCGGCTTTTCCAGACGCAGTTCGCCGGTCAGCCACAGCAGTTCGATTTCGTTGCGCAGCGCGTCTTCGAGGTCATGGCGCTCGCGCGGCGTCCAGCGCGGCGACTCGAGCTCGATCAGCATGCGGTAGATGCGGCGATGGCGCTCGAGCACGGTCACGCGCTTGGCTTCGGTCGGGTGCGCGGTCAGCACCGGCCGCACCTTGAGGCCGGCAAAGGCTTCGCGCACGCGCTCCGTCGACAGGCCGGCCTTCTTCGCCGAGGCCAGCACGCTGGCAAAGGTGCCGGGCAGGCTTTCGCGGCCCTGGTGGCGCTCGATTTCGCGCCGCTTGCGCATGGCGCCGTTCTGTTCGGCGATGGACAGCAGCTGGAACAGGATGCCCTGGGCCTGGATGGCACGGCCCAGCATCTGCGGGGAAAGGCTGTTGCCCGACTCGCCGGCAAGCACCGGCAGCAGTTCGGGATGGTGACGTTCGACCACTTCGCGCAGCAGCGAAAACAGCAGGTCGATCGCCTTTTCCGAGAAAGCCGCCCCGGAGGCGTCGGCAGACGCGGGAACGGAAATGGGATCACTCACCACGGTGGGAGTCTCGCAGGCTGGTGGCGGGCGTCCGCCCCACCGGGGCGGACGGAAAGCAGGGCGCGCTCCGCACGCCCCGTGCTGCTCTGCTCTTACAGCTTGGCCAGGACGGAGGCCACGGTGCTGCCCAGCTCGCCGGCGCTCGGCGCGACGGTCAGGCCGAAGGACCGCATGATTTCCGACTTCTCGGCAGCCGAATCACCGGCCGCCGAAATGATGGCGCCGGCGTGGCCCATGCGGCGGCCCTTCGGTGCGGTCAGGCCGGCAACGTAGCCGATCACCGGCTTCTTCATGTTTTCCTTCACCCAGGCCGAGGCTTCGGCTTCCTGCGGGCCGCCGATCTCGCCGATCATCACCACGGCGTGGGTGTCCGGGTCTTCCTGGAACTTCATCAGGTGGTCAAGAAAGGACGAGCCGTTGATCGGGTCGCCGCCGATGCCGACCGAGGTCGACACGCCAATGCCCAGCTGCTTCATCTGCGCAGCCGCTTCGTAGCCCAGCGTGCCCGAACGCGACACAATGCCGATGTTGCCCTGCTTGTAGATGTGGCCCGGCATGATGCCCAGCATGGCCTTGCCCGGGCTGATGATGCCGGCGCAGTTCGGGCCGACCATCAGCGTGCGACGCTCCTTCGGGTAGCGCATGAAGTAGCGCTTGACGCGCATCATGTCCTGCGCCGGGATGCCGTCGGTGATCGAGCACACCAGTTGGATGCCGGCGTCGGCCGCTTCCATGATGGCGTCGGCGCAGAAGGCCGGCGCGACGAAGGTGATCGACGCTTCGGCACCGGTCGCGGCGACCGCGTCGGCCACCGTGTTGAACACCGGCTTGCCGAGGTGAGTGGTGCCGCCCTTGCCCGGGGTCACGCCGCCGACGACGTTGGTGCCGTACTCGATCATCTCCTTGGCGTGGAAGGTACCTTTGTCGCCGGTGAAGCCCTGGACGATGATCTTGGTCTTTTCGTTGATCAGAATGCTCATAACTAAATCCTCTTGTGCATCGGTTATTCGCCGCGCGCCGCCCGCCGGGCCGCCCCTAGGGCGAGCGCAGCCCCCTCGGGGGGCAGCGAACGGAGTGAGCGTGGGGGTCTCTTCACTCAGCTGGCGGCGTGGGCGCGGGCGGCATCGACCGCCTTCTGGGCCGCTTCGGTCAGCGAATCGGCGCTGATGATGGGCAGACCGCTCTCGCGGATGATGCGGCGGCCTTCTTCCTCGTTCGTACCGGCCAGGCGGACGATCAGCGGCACCGTGATGTCGATGTCGTTGCAGGCCTGAACAACGCCCTGGGCCACCCAGTCGCAGCGGTTGATACCGGCGAAGATATTCACCAGGATGGCCTTCACGTTCTTGTCCGACAGCACCAGACGGAAGGAATTGGCCACGCGCTCGGGCGAGGCGCCGCCGCCAACGTCGAGGAAGTTGGCCGGTGCGCCGCCGGCGTACTTGATGGTGTCCATCGTCGCCATGGCCAGACCGGCACCATTGATGATGCAGCCGATGTCGCCGTCGAGGCCGACGTAGTTCAGGTTGTGCTCGGCGGCCTGCACTTCGCGCGGATCCTCCTGCGACGGATCACGCATGTCGGCCACGGCACGCTGGCGGAACATCGCGTTGTCGTCGAAGGACATCTTGGCGTCGAGCGCCAGCACGCGGTCGTCCTTGGTCACGACCAGCGGGTTGATTTCGACCATGGTGGCGTCGAGATCGCGGAAGGCGCGGTAGGCACCCATGATCGCGGTCACCGCACGCGACACCTGCTTGATCGACAGGCCCAGACCGAAGGCGATCTGGCGGGCCTGGAAAGCCTGCAGGCCGACCGCCGGTTCGACCACGACCTGCATGATCTTTTCCGGAGCACTGTGTGCCAATTCTTCAATTTCCATCCCACCTTCGGCAGAGGCGATGACGCGAACGCGCTCGGCTTTGCGGTCCAGCACGATGCCCAGATAGAGTTCGCGCTCGAACGGCTCGGCCACTTCCACGTAGACGCGCTGAACGGGTTTGCCTTCCGGACCGGTCTGGATGGTCACCAGACGCTTGCCCAGCAGTTCGCGGGCGGCGGCATCGACCTCATGGTAGGTCTTGCACAGCTTGATGCCGCCGGCCTTGCCGCGGGCTCCGGAGTGCACCTGGGCCTTCACCGCCCAGTGCCAGCCGCCCAGTTCCGTCGCCGTATAGACGGCCTGGTCGGGGCTGTAGGCCACGCTGCCGCGCGGCACCGGCACGCCGAAGCCCGCCAAAAGCTCTTTCGCTTGGTACTCGTGAATGTCCATGCTTCACCTTCTGTCGTGTGGAAGAGAGTGGTGGTTCATCGCTGAACCGCGAGGTGCCCGCACAGGGTCGAACACCGGATTCGTTGTAAAGAATTATGGATGAGGTCTTTTCAATTAAGCTTCACTTATACTTATCACGGCAATAAGAAAGTCCGATACGAGGCCCTTGATCCATCAGATATAGTCTGCTTGCCTTGTATTACTTCATAAGGCCTGCAGAGGACGCGGGCCGAAAGCTCACTCAGAAAGGTAATCCGAATGTTTGACCCGAAACAGACCATCGCCCATTCCGACCCCGAACTGTGGGCCGCCATGGAAGCGGAGTACGCCCGTCAGGAACACCACATCGAGCTGATCGCGTCGGAAAACTACGCCAGCCCGGCGGTCATGGAAGCCCAGGGCTCCGTACTGACGAACAAGTACGCCGAAGGTTATCCGGGCAAGCGTTACTACGGTGGCTGTGAGCATGTCGACGTCGCGGAACAGCTGGCGATCGATCGCCTCAAGGCACTGTTCGGCGCCGAATACGCCAACGTGCAGCCGCATTCGGGTTCGCAGGCCAACGCCGGTGTCTATATGGCGATGCTGCAGCCGGGCGACACCATCCTCGGCATGTCGCTGGCCCACGGCGGTCACCTGACGCACGGTTCGTCGGTGAACTTCTCCGGCAAGATCTACAAGGGCGTGGCCTACGGTCTCGATCCCGAAACCGAAGCGATCGACTACGCACAGGTCGAAGCGCTGGCCAAGGAACACAAGCCGAAGATGATCGTGGCCGGTGCGTCCGCCTACGCCCTGCACATCGATTTCAAGCGCTTCCGCGAGATCGCTGATTCGGTCGGCGCCTACCTGCTGGTCGACATGGCCCACTACTCCGGCCTGGTCGCTGCCGGCCTGTACCCGAGCCCGATCGGCATCGCCGACTTCGTCACCTCGACCACGCACAAGACGCTGCGCGGCCCGCGCGGTGGCGTGATCATGGCCAAGGCCGAGTTCGAGAAGCCGCTGAACTCGATGATTTTCCCGGGTATCCAGGGCGGCCCGCTGATGCACGTCATCGCCGCCAAGGCCGTCGCCTTCAAGGAAGCCGCGACCCCGGAATTCAAGACTTACCAGCAACAGGTGCTGAAGAACGCCCAGGTGATGGCCGAAACGCTCGTCGAGCGTGGCGTGCGCATCGTTTCGGGCCGTACCCAGTCCCACCTGTTCCTCGTCGATCTGCGTGCCAAAAACATCACTGGCAAGGACGCAGAAGCAGCGCTGGGCCGTGCACACATCACGGTCAATAAGAACGCCATCCCGAACGACCCGCAAAAGCCGTTCGTGACCAGTGGCATTCGAATCGGCAGCCCTGCCATGACGACCCGCGGCTTTAAGGAAGCCGAGGCGAAGCAAGTTGCAAACCTGATCGTGGACGTGCTGGACGCACCGAACGACGACGCCGTGATCGCACGCGTGGTCGCCGACGTCACCAAGCTGTGCGACGCGTTCCCGGTCTACGGCCGCAACAAATAAAACAAGCGGTCAGCCACCCCGACACCTTTCAAAGCAATTACAGGAGTTTCGCCATGTCTCGAATCGCCGGTCGTAACCATCTTTACGTGCCTGGTCCCACCAACACGCCGGAGCGCATCCTGCGCGCCATGGTCGTGCCGCAGGAAGACCACCGCTCGCCCAAGTTCCCGGAACTGGCGCTGTCGGTGCTGGCCGACCTGAAGAAGGTGTTCAAGACCACCGAAGGCACCATCTTCACCTTCCCGGCATCCGGTACCGGCATGTGGGAAGCGGCGCTGACCAACACGCTGTCGCCGGGCGACAAGGTGCTGTGCTCGCGCTTCGGCCAGTTCAGCCACCTGTGGGCCGACATGGCGCAGCGTCTGGGGTTCGAAGTCCAGGTGCTCGACGTCGAGTGGGGCACCGGCGTGCCTTACGACCAGTACGAAGAAATCCTGCGCGCCGACAAGGAGCACAAGATCAAGGCCGTGCTGGCCTGCCAGAACGAGACCGCCACCGGCGTGTCGAGCGACATCGCGAAGGTGCGCAAGGCGATGAACAACGCCAACCACCCGGCGCTGCTGATGGTCGATACCGTGTCGTCGCTGGTGTCGATCGACTTCCGCATGGACGAGTGGGGCGTCGATTGCACGGTGTCCGGTTCGCAGAAGGGCTTCATGCTGCCGGCCGGCATGGGCATCCTGGGCATGAGCCCGAAGGCGCTGAAGGCGATGGAAACCGCGACCTCGCGTCGCTGCTACTTCGACATCGGCGACATGCAGAAGAACAACGCCACCGGCTACTTCCCCTACACGCCGTCGATCCCGATGCTGTACGGCATGCGTGAAGCGCTGAACACCATTTTCGAGGAAGGCTTGGAGAACATCTTCGCCCGCCACGAATACCTGGCCAACGGCGTCCGCGCCGCCGTCCAGGAAGGCTGGAAGCTGAACCTGTGCGCCAAGGCACCGGAGTGGTACTCGAACACCGTCAGCGCCATTCTGGTGCCGGAAGGTTTCGACGCCGCCAAGGTGATCAGCAACGCCTACAACAAGTACAACCTGTCGCTGGGCGCCGGCCTGTCGAAGGTTGCCGGCAAGGTGTTCCGCATCGGTCACCTCGGCGACCTGAACGCGCTGTCGCTGATGAGCGCGATCGCCGGTGCCGAAATGTCGATGCTGGACAACGGCATCAACGTCACCCCGGGTTCGGGCGTGGCGGCTGCCTCGACCTACTGGCGCACGAACGCTCCGCAGGCGAAGTAATATTGCGGCGGCCCGCTCCGGCGGGCCTGCGTGTCTGCTGCTCGGCCGGGTTCGCCCGGCCTTTTACATCCATAGAACAGAAGGAAGAGACATGTCGCACCACGTTGTGTTTCTCGACCGCTCCACGCTGAAGGCCAATGTCCGTCGTCCGTCCTTCGACCACACCTGGGCCGAGTACGACACCACCGCCCCGGACCAGATCGTCGAACGTCTGAAGGACGCCACCGTCGCCATCACCAACAAGGTGCCGCTGCGCGGCGACGTGCTGGCCCAGCTGCCGAACCTGAAGATGATCGGCGTGGCCGCCACCGGCTACGACGTGATCGACGTGCCGGCCTGCCGCGAGCGCGGCATCGTCGTGTCGAACATCCGCAACTACGCGGTGCACACCGTGCCGGAACACGCGTTCGCGCTGATCCTGGCCCTGCGCCGCAGCATCATCGCGTACCGCCAGGACGTCGAGCGCGGCCGCTGGCAGGAAGTGGACCAGTTCTGCTTCTTCGACCACCCGATCTACGACCTCTTCGACAGCACCATCGGCATCTTCGGTGAAGGCGTGCTCGGTCAGGGTACGGCCAAGATCGCCCGCGGCTTCGGCATGAAGGTGCTGTTCGCCGACCACCCGGGCCCGAAGGCGCCGGGCGTGGAATTCACGCCGGTCGAGGACGTGCTGGCCCAGTCCGACATCATCTCCCTGCACTGCCCGCTGACGCCGGAAAGCCGGAACATGTTCAGCATGGAGCAGTTCAAGAAGATGAAGCGCAGCGCCATCCTGATCAACACCGCCCGCGGCGGCCTGGTGCACGAGGAAGACCTGGTGACCGCGCTGAAGGAAGGCATCATCGGCGGCGCCGGTTTCGACGTACTGACCAAGGAACCGCCGAAGGAAGGCAACCCGCTGCTCGACCTGCGCCTGCCCAACTTCATCCTGACCCCGCACGTGGCCTGGGCCTCGGACGGCGCGATGCAGTTCCTGGCTGACCAGCTGATCGACAATGTCGAAGCCTACGTCAAGGGCAGCCCGGTCAACACCGTGACCTGAAATGAAACAGCCCCCTTACTCGCTACGCTCGTTTCCCCCCGAGGGGGACGTCAGTTCCTTCGGAACGGCCGTGCGGGACTGACATGAATCCGCCGGCTGTGCGGCCGGCGGTCTACCCTCTTTCAGACCTCCGAGACATCACAATGAAAAAACTGCTTTACCAATTCGATACCGATGAACATCCGTCGGTGTTCGACAGCGTCGTGTGCCACGACGGCGGCGCGGACCACGTGATCGGTTACGGCGGCGTGCATCCGCACAACGTCGGCGCCATGGTCGACGGCGCGATCTTCACCCGCGCACCGAAGGACAAGAAGAACACCGCCATCTTCATCGGCGGCAGCAACATGGCCGAAGGCGAGACGCTGTTCAAGGCGGTCAAGAAGAAGTTCTTCTCGAACTTCCGCGTGTCGGTGATGCTGGACTCGAACGGCTCCAATACCACCGCGGCAGCCTGCGTTGCCTGGCTGGCGCACAGCGGTTCGCTGAAGGGCAAGAAGGCAGTGATCCTCGGCGGCACCGGCCCGGTGGGCACGCGCGCTGCCGTGATGCTGGCCAGCGAGGGCGCCTCGGTGACGCTGGTGTCGCGCAAGATCGCCACCGCCGAAGAAGCGGCCAAGCAGCTCAAGGCCAACTTCAACCTCGACGTCGGCGTCGCCGAAGCGGCTGACAACGACGCCCGCGGCCGTGCCATCGAAGGCGCGAACGTGGTGATCGCCACCGGCGCCGGCGGCATCCAGCTGCTGGAAGAGCGTCACTGGAAGGACAACCCGACGCTTGAAATGATTGCCGACGCCAACGCGACGCCGCCGCTGGGCATCGAAGGCGTGGACATGATGGACAAGGGCGTGGTCAAGCACGGCAAGATCGTGTTCGGCGCCATTGGCTTCGGCGCGCTGAAGATCGCGCTGCAGCGCGCCTGCGTCGGCAAGCTGTTCGAAAGCAACGACATTTCGCTCGACGCGTCGGAAATCTACGCGATGGCGAAGACCATGGTGGGCTGAGCCATGACGATGATCAAGGACAAGCCGGTCACCACCTTCCTCGACGAGCTCGCCTCCAGCGCGCCGACCCCGGGCGGCGGCAGTGCCGCGGCCATCATGGGCGGCATGGGTGCGGCGCTGGTCAGCATGGTGTGCAACCTGACCATCGGCAAGAAAGCCTACGTCGAAGTCGAAGGCGAAATGAAGGATCTGCTGGCCAAGGCAGAAGCACTGCGCGCCCAGCTGACCGACTTCATCCGCGCCGACGTCGAAGCCTTCGACGGCCTGATGGCCGCCTACGGTCTGCCGAAGGACACCGACGAGCAGAAGGCCGCCCGTTCGGCCGCGATCCAGGACGGTCTGAAGAAGGCCACCGACGCACCGCTGGCCTGCGCCCGCGCCTGCGCCGACGTGATCGCGCTGTCGCTGGTCGCCGCCGAGAAGGGCAACAAGAACGTCGTGTCGGACGCCGGTGTGGCCGCCCTGGCCGCCGTCGCCGCGCTGCGCTCGGCAGCACTGAACGTCGACATCAACGTGCCCAGCATCAAGGACGCCGATTTCGCCGCTTCGCGCCGTGCCGAAACCGACGCCCTGCTGGCCAAGTGGGTGGCCGAGGCTGACCGTGTCGTCGAGGTCGTGAAGAGCAAGCTCTGATCCGCCTGCTCCGCATCTCAAGGGCGCCTGCGGGCGCCCTTTTTTCTTTCCCGTCTCAGTGCCGCCCCGGACGCACCGCTCACTTCGCCGGCACCATCGCACTCTGCCCCGCCCGCTCCTTCGCCACCCGGCCGCGCCGCTTGTACCACCACACGTACACGCCCGTCACCGACAGCCCTGCCACCACCAGTCCGAGCGCGGAAATCGCGATGCGACCGGGCAGCCCCAGGATGCGGCCGGAATGCAACGGGAACTGCGCGTGCACGAAAAGATCGGCTGCGGTGCCTGTCCAGGGAACCATGTGACCCAGCGCCTCGCCGGTCAGACCATCGACCCAGACGCGCGGATGCCCTGCGCCGCCCGCACCGTGTCCGTCTTCCGGCTGGAAGAAAGACACGGTGTAGATGCCGTACATGCGGTTGTACGACACGCTTCCCGGCGCATGCGGCCAGCCGGCCGCCACCGCTTCGGTGCGCCCGGCAGCGATCGCCTGCGCGAATCCGATTGCGGGCACGACCGGTTCCAGCAGCGGCGCCGGCGTGCGTTGCTGGAACGGTGTGGGCGTCACGTCGGACACGCGGGACATGACCGGCAGGAACACCTCGCGGTACAGGTTCAGCGAAAATGCCGTGAAGGCCACGATGAACAGCAGTCCCCAGGTCCACAGGCTGCCCGCACGATGCAGGTCGAAATTCAGACGGTAGCTACCGCCGCCCGGACGCACCGTCCATGCCGGCCGCCAGCGCTGCCAGAAGCTGCGCCGCGTGCTCCCGGCCACCGCTGCCGTTGCGCGCTGACGCGCCGGCAGCGTGAGGTAGGCCCCGGTAAAACAGTCCAGCGTCCAGATGAGTGCGATGACGCCCATGAGCCAGATGCCCCACCGGTTGCTGCCCCACATCGCCGGCACGTGCAGGCTGTAGTGCAGCTTGTAGAGGAAGGACACCACGTTCTCGCGCGACAGTGGCCATACGGCGCCCCACTCGCGCCGCCCCAGCTCCTCGCCGGACGAAGGATGGACGAACACCTGGTTGAAGCCCGGTTCGTGCAACCGGCCGTGTGCCCGATCGACGCGCGGCGCCACACCGAAGCCCCAGCTATGGCCGGCTTCCGACACCAGCGGGACATAGGTCACCTGCACTGTCGGATGACGGGCTTCGATGTCCGCGGCGAGTTGCAGGGGATCGCGTACGGCCCCCGCCCCCTGCGCTTCGAGCAGATGCGGGTTCAGCCATTCGTCCAGTTCGTGATCCCAGGAAATGATGGCGCCGGTCAGGCCGGCCACCACCAGGAAGCCGGCCATGAGCAGGCCGGCCCAGCGATGCAGCAACACCCACCACCGGCGGTTCATCGCGCTCACCAGCGGTAGGCCGCGGTCACGGTGGCGCGCCGTTCCTGCCCGTAGAAGCAGGCATAGGTGCACACCGCGTAGCGCTTGTCGAACAGGTTCTCGACATTCATCGCGAGCTGCCAGTGACGGTCGAGCCGGTAGTCGATCCGCGCGTCGGTCACCGTATAGGAGGGCACCACATAGGTATTGGCGTTGTTCTCCGTATCTCCGAAATAGCGCATGCCCGCGCCCACACCCAGTCCCGGCATGCGCTCGCCGAAGCGGTAGTCGGCCCACAGCGAGGCCATGTGGCGCGGCACGCCGCCCGGCCGTTCGCCCTCGTTGCCGGTGTTGCTGCGCGTGATTTCCGCGTCCGTGTAGGTGTAGGCAGCGATGACGCTCAACTGCCGGTTCAGGTGGGCGCGCGCCTCCAGTTCCAGACCGCGCGAACGCACCTCGCCCTGCTGGATGCTGAAGCCGGGATTCGCCAGGTCGGTGGTGGTGACATTTCGCCGTGTCAGGTCATAGACGGCCGCGGTGAAGCTGGTGCGTGTGCCGGGCGGCGCCACCTTCACGCCGATCTCGTACTGTTCGCCCGTGGTCGGCTCGAACGAGCGCCCGCTCACGTCCTGGCCATTGGTCGGCTCGAACGATTCCGAATAGCTCAGGTACGGCGCCACGCCGTTGTCGAACAGATAGACCAGACCAGCGCGTCCGGTCAGCGCACTGTCGTCGTAACTATCGGTGCGCACGCTGTTGAGGTGATTGCGCAGATAGCCGTCGACGCGGTCGTAACGGCCCCCCAGCAGCAGCACCCAGCGCTGGTCGAACTTGATGTGGTCCTGCAGGTAGAAGCCGGTCTGGCGCGTGTGCTCTTCGTTGTCGATCGCGGCATTCGTCGACATTGTGACCGGAGCGCCGTACACCGGCGCATACAGGTCGAGCGCCGCCACCGTGCCGTTGTACTGCAGACGTTCGAAGCGTGCCTTCGTGTAATCGACGCCGGCCACCACCGTGTGTTCAGTGTTACCGATACGGCCCTTGATCTGTACCTGGTTGTCCAGACTCCAGCTGCGGTTCTGGTCGGTCCGGTGATAGGCGCCCCGGCTCACTGTGCGCTGAGCCACGTCGAGCGCACCGATCCAGATGTCGCCGTAGCGGCTCTCGGAATCGAAGTAGATGAAGTTCTGGCGCAGTTCGATCTGTTCGTTGATGCGATGGCTCAGCAGATAGCCCAGCATGTGGTTGCGGCTGTCGAACCCGTTAAAGCCCGGTTCGCCGACGAAGCGGCTGCGTGAAATGCGTCCGCTCGCCGTCTTCGTGAGCACGCCTTCGCGCGGCAGACCATAGACATAGGTGGTGTCGTTGTGCTGCCAGTTCGCGAGTAGGGTGAGCGAAGTATCCGTATCAGGCCGCCAGGTCAGGGCCCCGGACAGGAAATCGCGATCGTCATCGACGTGATCGATCATGGTGTCGCTGCGCCGGCTCAGGCCGGTCAGCCGGTAGGTCCATTCGCTGCCCTCGTCGATGGTTCCCCCGAGGTCGGCGGCCACCTGGGCCCGCCCGTAGGTATCCGTGCGCAGCTGGATCTCCCGCACCATGTCAGCCGCCGGCAGCTTGCTCACCATGTTCACCACACCGCCCGGCGCGGTCGAGCCATACAGCACGGATGCCGGTCCGCGCAGCACTTCGATGCGTTCCAGCCCGTAGGGCTCGGCCACCCCGGCGAACACATTGCGCGACAGCTTGGCGCCATTCAGGTACATGGGCGCCGAACCGGTCACGTTGAATCCGCGCATCTGCATGCCGTCGCTGGTCGTGCTGTTGGCGTCGCCCGTCAGGCCGTGCACGCCAGGCGTGTATTGCAGGGCCTGCACCAAGGTCTGTGCGTTCTGCGTTTCCATCTGCTCGCGCGTCACCACCGACACCGACTGCGGCACCTCCTGCAGCGGAACATCGGTCTTGGTCGCAGTCAGGCTGCGCCGCGCCACATAGCCATCGACCGGCCCCAGCGCAGTCTCCCCCACGGACGCAGCATTGACCGCCACGCTGGGCAAGGTCGGCACAGCTGATTCGTCGGTCCGCGCCGGCTGCACAACGACGGCGCGACCGCGCACCACGGCCGCCAGGCCACTGCCGGCAAGAATCCGGTCCAGCGCCTGCTGCGGGGTGAGTCGTCCGCTCACCGCCGGCGCACGCTTTCCGCTCACCAGGCTGGAGTCGACCATCAACTGCAGATCGGCCTGTGCAGCCAGCGCATTCAGCGCCGGGCCGAGCGCCTGCGCCGGAATGTGGAAATCGAGGGCGGCCGGCGCTTCGGCAGCAGCCAGGGACGGGACAGCAGCGGACAGGGCCAGCGCGAAGGACAGGATGGCCGGGGCCGGATACAGCAACGACATGATGTGGATGCTCCGTGTGTTCGATAGATGAAAGAAGGTCTCTATCGAAGAAGACGGATCAGTCGCTCACATCCACACCTCAATAAGAAAAATTCTTGTTCGCAATTGGAGTCGCTATGGCGACATCGCGGCCGAAACACGGATGCAGGTGCGGTGTCCGGCATCTCAGCGATCGCGCGCTCCGTCCGCCACCAGCACCTGGGTCGAGCCACGCGTCACCACCTTGAGCGGCAGCGCCTCCACCAGCGCACGCCGGAAATCGGCCAGACGCTGCACGCGGAAGCTGCCGTCGATGCGCAGTGCCGCCACGTCCGCATCCTCCACCACCAGCCCGGTGGGTCCGTAGCGTTCGAATTCAGCGAGCGCCGCGGCAATCGGTGTGGCGACGAAATTGAGGCGCCCCTCCCGCCAGGCCGCATCCGCCGATACGAGCCGATCGACGGCGTCGGGCCAGCGACCCCGCTCGATCAGCACGGTGTCGCCTGCAGCCAGCCGCAAGGGCGCGGTCACGGGCATGGTCGTCCGCTCGACGAGCACGCTGCCGTGCTCGACCATGATCCGCGTGGCGCCGGCATCAAGGCCAGTGCGGGTGTGGCGCACCGAAAAACGCGTGCCGGTCACCGTCACTTGCACGTCCCCCGCAATCACGCGCAACGGCCGTGCAGCATCCTGTTGCACGTCGAGGCGGAGCTGCCCTTCGTCCAGCCGGACCTCGCGTCCGGCATTGTCAAAGCGGACCTGCACGCCGGTGGCTGTATCGAGATCAAGCACGCTGCCATCGGGCAGCGCCACCGACGTAACCAGGCCACGCGTGGTCGCGAAACGCTGTTCGAACACCGAGGGCGCCGACCATGGCAACAGCAGTTTCAGCCCGGCCACCAACATGAGTACCGCGCACAATCCGGCCAGCAGCGGCCCGTATGCGACAAGGCGACGCCGCACAGGCGCGGGCGTCGCTGCCGACGGCGGACGCCGGAACGCACGCACCACCTCGTCCGGCAAGGCGAGCAGATCGGCGTGCGTCGCCTCGATCTGCCGCCAAGCGGCGCGATGATCCGGGTGTTCGGCAAGCCAGGCGCGATGGGCGGCGTCGACTGCCGGCCCGTGTTCGCGCCGGCGCACCACCCAGCGTGCCGCCTCAAGGGCGGCCGCATCCGTACAGCTATCCCCCGCGGTCCGGGACCGCTCCCGGGGCATGTCATGATCGGCGCTCATTCCCTGTCCTGCCCGTCTGGATGACCGGTGCCGTCGTGCAGTGCGCTGCGGCAGGCACGGCAGGCCATCAGTCCGCGCACGATGTGCTTCTCGACCATGCTGCGTGAAATGCCCATGCGACGTGCGATCTCGGATTGAGGGAGGCCGTCGTAAAGATGCATGACGAAAGCCTCGCGCGTGCGCGGCGACAGCGACTCGATGGTGCGCACATAGGCACGGGCGGCCTGGGTGGCCGCGCACAGCTGTTCCGGTTCGTCCTGCTGCGGTGCCGGTGGCAGGTCGGCTTCGGCCAGCGCGTCGAGTGCATCGTGATCGCGCACGCGAACGGCGCGGTGCCGGTCGACCAGCAGATTGCGTGCAATACGGTAGAGCAGCGCGCGCGGGTCGGCGATGGCCTTGCCACCGCGCGCCATGGTGAGCACCCGCACATAGCTCTCCTGAGCCAGATCCGCGGCGTCTTCTCGGCTGGCAACCTTCTGCGCCAGAAACTTCAGCAGTTCTCTGTAATGGGATTCGAACACGGGCGGTACGGAACGATGCAGCTTCCGCACGCCGACCCGTGGCCTGGCGTTGGCTGGGGCGTGTCAGCGCATGAGAAATAGTGGAATGTTTCTCATTCTCTCACACTCGATCACCCGTCCGCGCCCTTACTGCTGCGCCTGGATCTGCGCCTGCACCCGGTTCAGCCATTCGCGCATCGTTGCCAGCAGTTCGCCCTGGCTGAACGAACAGCTTTCTCCCGAAAACAGCCGCGCCGATTCGAGCCGCATCAGCAGGCCGTCGAGTACTTCGCGCCACTTGGCCGGTAGCGTCGCATCGTCCACACCATGGCGACGCCAGGTGGCGATCAGCGCATCCATGTCGATGCGCCCTGCTTCGAAATCGGCCAGTGAACGGCCCAGTGCTTCGTTCATCGCTATCCTTTCCCATGTCGGAACACGCGTTCCCGCGGCCTGCCGCTTGCGCCGGTACCAAGGCATGCGCGTACAATCGCGACCCTGGTTGCATTGCACAATAATTCGCCCGACCGACGGTCGCGGCAGCCGGGAGTCCGCATGAGTCTGTACGCCCTCGACGGCAAGACACCTGTCGTCCATTCCAGCACCTGGATCGCACCCAGCGCGAGCATCATCGGCGACGCCGAACTGAAGGCGGACACCAGCGTGTGGTTCGGTGCGGTCATCCGCGCCGACAACGACCACATTTCGATCGGCGAGCGCTCGAATGTACAGGATGGCGCGGTGCTGCACATCGACGACGGCGTGCCACTGACCATAGGCAGCGACGTCACCATCGGCCACCACGCGATGCTGCACGGCTGCACCGTCGGCGACGGCTCGCTGGTCGGCATCCACGCCGTCATCCTCAACCGCGTGGTGATCGGCCGCAACTGCCTGATCGGCGCCAATGCGCTGATTCCGGAGGGCCGCGTCATCCCTGACCGTTCCCTGGTCCTCGGTTCGCCCGGCCGCGTGGTGCGCCAGCTCACCGACGAAGAGGTCGAAGGGCTGATGCGCAGCGCCGCCGGCTACGTCGAGAAATCGCGCCTGTACCGTGACAGTCTGCAGGCCGTCCCCCGGGTCTGATGACCTTGGGGACTGACGTACCCTTCAGCCCGGCGCGCAGGCGGTCGTTATCCCGGTGAACCACCGACATCGGGAGACCGCAATGACCCAGCGCACCCACTTCTTCTTCACCGGCGCCCACGTGCTGCCGGCCGTCATGCTGGCCGCCAACGGCGAAACCACCGTGATGGCGGTGCTCACCTATCTGGCGCTGCTCGGCGTCGCACTGCTGTCGGCGATGGGCGAGGAGCACGCCCGCGTGCCGGTGCGCATCAAGGCCGACGAAGAGCGGGACATCCACCGTCGCCGCTGAAATCCCCGGCCGCTATACTCCCGTCGTCATGACGATTGCGGGAGTACAAATGAAATACCCCCTCTGGCTGCTGCTTGCAGCCTGCGTGTCCGGCGCGAATGCGGCCGAACCGTCTGCCGCGCGGCGCGAAGGCATCGTGGTCGACCTGAACGCCGAAGCGTCCCGTCTCGCCCAGAACGACCTCGCGCGCGCCCAGGCCTACATCGAACTGGGCGACACCACACCCGGCCCGCTGGCGAAGAAGGTGAACGCGGCGATGCAGGCCGCACTCGCCACGACCAAGCCCTATTCCAGCGTGAAGGTGCGTAGCGGCAACACCTCGACCTATCCGGTCTACAGCAAGAACGGCCGCACCATCGAAAGCTGGCGCATGCGCTCGGAACTGCTGCTGGAATCGAAGGACCAGGCGGCGCTGTCCGAACTGCTGGGCAAGCTGCAGACGCAGCTGGCGGTCGGCCAGCTGACGCTGGAACCGAGCGAGGACACCGCGCGCGAAGCCGAGAACGCCGCCATCGGCGATGCCATCGCCGCCTTCAACGCACGCGCGAAGATCGTCGCCGCCTCGCTCGGCGGCAACTGGCGCGTGCTGCACATGAATGTGAACAACACCTCCGGCATGCCGCCGCCGCGCCCGCTGATGCGCAGCAAGGTGGCGATGGCCGAAGCGGCGATGGCCGACATGCCGGTCGAGGCCGGCGAGTCGCGCGTCAGCGTGAACATCAGCGGACAGATCGAGATTGACCGCAAGTAAGCGCGCCTTCGCCTTTACTGCCGCGCTGCTGCTGGCGGGCTGCGGCACGCTGCCGCCACCGGCAGCGGAGGCACCGGCCGCACCGCAGCCGCCGGCTCCGCAAGCGCCGGCGCCCGCACCGACCACGGCGCTGCAACTGGCCGACGACTCCCACGCGCAGGACGCGGTCATCTACGCGCTCGGGCTGATCGGCAACCAGTATCGCTTCGGCGGTCGCAACCCGGACAGCGGGCTGGACTGCAGCGGCATGGTGAGCTGGATATTCGAGCAGGTGGCCGGGATCCGCCTGCCGCACAACGCGGCGCAGATCGCCCGCCTGGCGCGCCCGGTCGATCGCGCGTCGCTGCAGCCGGGTGATCTGGTGTTCTTCAACACCAGCGGCAAGCCGCATTCGCACATGGGTATCTACGCCGGCGAAGGGCGCTTCATCCACGCGCCGAGCACACGTGGCAAGTACGTACGCACCGACGCGCTGGACAGCGGCTGGTTCGCAGCGCGCATCAGCGGGCTGCGCACGCTGCGCCGCGACGTCTGAACGAAATCCGGAGAGACTGCCTGACGGACGTCAGGGCTTGTTGCTGCGTGGCACCTGCACGAACACCTCGCCCGGCTTGACCAGGCCCAGTTCGATCCGTGCGCGCTCCTCGACCGCATCGAAGCCGGTCTTCAGGTCTTTCACATCCGCTTCGAGCGCGACGTTGCGCGCTTCGAGCCGGGTGTTGAGCTCGCGCTGCGCTTCCAGCGCACGCTCGGCTTCCCATGCCTGCAGCCACCCGCCCTTGCCGAGCCAGAGCGGGTACTGCAGCGCGGCGATTAGCGCCACCAGCAACAAGGACGGCCAGTGGCGGACCATGATCGCCGACCTGCCCGCTTACTTGCGCAGGTTGTAGAACGCCGAAGCGCCCGGGTACCACGCGGTATCGCCGAGGTCTTCTTCGATGCGCAGCAGCTGGTTGTACTTGGCGATACGGTCGGAGCGGCTCAGCGAACCGGTCTTGATCTGCATCGCGTTCAGGCCGACCGCGATGTCAGCGATGGTGCTGTCCTCGGTTTCGCCCGAGCGGTGCGAAATGACGGCGGTGTAGCTCGCGCGCTTGGCCATCTCGACGGCGGCGAAGGTTTCGGTCAGCGTGCCGATCTGGTTGATCTTGATCAGGATGGAGTTGGCGATGCCGCGGGCGATGCCTTCTTTCAGGATCTTGGTGTTGGTGACGAACAGGTCGTCACCGACGATCTGCACGCGGCTGCCCAGGCGCTCGGTCAGCAGCTTCCAGCCGTCCCAGTCGTTCTCCGCCATGCCGTCTTCGATGCTGACGATGGGGAACTTGTCGGCCAGCGTGGCGAGGTAGTCGACCAGCTGGGCCGATTCCATCGTCAGGCCAGCGCCTTCGAGGTGGTACTTGCCGTCCTTGTAGAACTCGGAGGCGGCGCAGTCCAGCGCCAGCACGAGGTCGCGGCCCGGCTCGTAGCCGGCGGCCGAGGCGGCGTCGAGAATCATGTTCAGCGCTTCTTCGGCGCTGCCGACATTGGGCGCGAAACCGCCTTCGTCACCGACCGTGGTCGGGTAACCCTTCTTGTCGGTGAGCTTCTTCAGCGCGTGGAACACTTCTGCGCCCATGCGCAGCGCTTCGCGGAAGCTGGTCACGCCGACCGGCATGATCATGCATTCCTGGAAATCCAGGCTGTTGTTGGCGTGCGCGCCGCCGTTGATCACGTTCATCATCGGCACCGGCATGGCCATGCCACCCGAGCCGCCGAAGTAGCGGTACAGCGGCAGGCCGGCTTCTTCGGCCGCCGCCTTGGCCACCGCCATCGACACCGCCAGCGTGGCGTTGGCGCCGAGACGCGACTTGTTTTCGGTGCCGTCGAGCTCGATCAGGGTCTTGTCGATGAAGGCCTGCTCTTCGGCGTCGAGGCCGATGATGGCTTCCGAAATTTCGGTATTGACGTTCTCGACCGCGGCCAGAACGCCCTTGCCGAGATAGCGGTCCTTGTCGCCGTCGCGCAGCTCGATGGCTTCACGCGAACCGGTCGAGGCGCCGGACGGCACGGCGGCGCGGCCCATGATGCCCGACTCGAGCAGCACGTCCGCTTCAACGGTGGGATTGCCGCGCGAATCCAGTATCTCGCGCGCGACGACATCGACGATTGCACTCATGGTCGCTCCAGGTCCTCAGTAAATTTATTGAATTCGAATTTTGATCGTGTCCCGCACCATCAGGCGAAGGCGGATTCGAGGAATCCGTGCTTCTTCGTGACGGCGTCGAGGTCGCGCAGCTGGGTCAGCAGCGCTTCCATCATCGGCAGCGGCCAGGCATTGGGGCCGTCCGACATCGCCTTCTCGGGATTCGGGTGGCTTTCCATGAACAGGCCGGCGATACCCACGGCTACGGCGGCGCGCGCCAGCACCGGCACGAACTCGCGCTGCCCCCCCGAAGTGCTGCCCTGCCCGCCTGGCAGCTGTACCGAATGCGTCGCGTCGAACACGACCGGGCAATCGGTGTTGCGCATGATGGCCAGCGAACGCATGTCGGACACGAGGTTGTTGTAGCCGAAGGAGGCGCCGCGCTCGCACACCATGATGGTGTCAGCGCCGCCGTTCGCTTCCTTCGCCTTGTCGACCACGTTCTTCATGTCGCCCGGCGCCATGAACTGGCCCTTCTTGATGTTCACCGGCTTGCCGGTCGCGGCGCAGGCGTGAATGAAGTCGGTCTGGCGGCACAGGAAGGCCGGCGTCTGCAGCACATCGACGTACTGCGCAACGATGGGCGCCTCTTCGGCGGTGTGCACGTCGGTCAGCACCGGCACGTTCAGCTCGCGCTTCACGTCGGCCAGGATTTCCAGGCCCTTTTCCATGCCGGGACCGCGATAGCTCTTGCCCGAGCTGCGGTTGGCCTTGTCGAACGACGACTTGTAGATGAAAGGAATGCCCAGACGGGTGGTGATTTCCTTCAGCTTGCCGGCGGTATCGAAAGCCATTTCGCGCGACTCGATCACGCAAGGGCCGGCGATCAGGAAGAAGGGTTTGTCGAGGCCGACGTCGAATCCGCACAGTTTCATGGCGATCTCCTTAGCCCGTCACCTTGCGCACGGACCGCTTGACCGCGCCGCGCGCGTCCTGGCGGGCGATTGCCGCGCGGGCGAAGGCGGAGAACAGCGGGTGGCCGGCGCGCGGCGTCGAGGTGAATTCGGGGTGGAACTGGCAGGCGACGAACCACGGGTGGTCCGGCAGTTCGATCATTTCGCACAGCGGGTCGGTCGCGTCCTGCGAACGGCCGGACACGCGCAGGCCCACCTTTTCGAGCTGGGCCAGATACTGGTTGTTCACCTCGTAACGGTGACGATGGCGCTCGACGATGGTCGCGGCGCCGTAGATGTCGCGCGCCAGGCTGCCTTCGGTCAGATTGCAGTTCTGGCCGCCCAGACGCATGGTGCCGCCGATGTCCGACGACTCGTCGCGACGCTCGAGCTTGCCCTCGGCGCTCATCCACTCGGTGATCAGGCCGATCACCGGGTGCGGCGCGTCGCGCTCGAATTCGGTGCTGTGCGCACCGGTCAGGCCGGCCACGTTGCGGGCGTATTCGACCACGGCCAGCTGCATGCCCAGACAGATGCCCAGATAGGGCACGCCGTTCTCGCGGGCGTAGCGGATGGCGGCGATCTTGCCCTCGACACCGCGACGACCGAAGCCACCAGGCACCAGGATGGCGTCCATCGGGTCGAGCAGCGCACGACCGCCGTCGCTGGCGCGCTCGATCGCCTCCGAATCGATGTAATGGATGTTGATGCGCGAACGGGTGTGGATGCCGGCGTGCACCAGCGCTTCCGACAGCGACTTGTAGGACTCGGTCAGGTCGACGTACTTGCCGACGAAGGCGATGTCCACGTCGCGCTCCGGATGCTCCAGCGCGTCAATCAGTCGCGTCCACGCGCTCAGGTCCGCAGCGCGGGCCAGGATGTTCAGCTTGTGACAGACGATCTCGTCCAGCATCTGGTTGTGCAGCATGGCCGGGATCTTGTAGATGCTGTCGGCGTCGGTGACCGAAATGACGGCTTCCGGCAACACGTTGGTGAACAGCGCGATCTTGCGGCGTTCGTCGTCCGGCACCACGCGGTCGGAGCGGCACAGCAGGATGTCCGGCTGGATACCGATCTCGCGCAGTTCCTTGACCGAGTGCTGGGTCGGCTTGGTCTTCAGTTCGCCGGCGGTGGCGATGTAAGGCACCAGCGTCAGGTGCATGAAGCAGGTGTTGCCGCGGCCCTCTTCGATACCCATCTGGCGGATCGCTTCGAGGAAGGGCAGCGACTCGATGTCGCCCACCGTGCCGCCGACCTCGACGATGGCCACGTCGGCACCTTCGGCGCCGCGCTTCACATAGGCCTTGATCTCGTCGGTGATGTGCGGGATGACCTGCACCGTCTTGCCCAGATACTCGCCGCGGCGCTCCTTCTTGATCACCGACTCGTAGATCTGGCCGGTCGTGAAGTTGTTGCGCTTGCCCATCTTGGCGCTGGTGAAGCGCTCGTAATGGCCGAGATCGAGATCGGTTTCCGCCCCGTCTTCGGTGACGAAGACCTCACCGTGCTGAAACGGGCTCATCGTGCCCGGATCGACGTTGATGTAGGGGTCGAGCTTGAGGTGGGTGACACGGATGGAGCGCGACTCGAGAATCGCGCCCAGCGAGGCGGCTGCAATGCCCTTGCCGAGCGAGGACACCACGCCACCGGTGACGAATACGTACTTGGTCATGTATTGCGCTGCAGCGGGAAATGCGCAGTTTACCGGAAAAGCGGCGGCCCTTGAACACCGCGGCGCGCTGACCAGGGCAGTTGCCGGCGACGCGGCGCCCTCTTTTCCGCCCTTCCCGCTCCCCTTGCAACGCTCAGCGATGCATCAATCCGCTTCGTCTATCCAGGCGAGCTGTATGGCTTCCAGAATCTTTTCGCCGCAGCGGCTCTGCTCGTCGTCGAAACCGGGCAGCGCCATCACCCACTCCATCAGGTCGGTGAAGCGCACGTACTGCGGATCGACGTCGGGCCGCGCCTCGGTCAGCGCAATCGCGATCTCGCGTGAATCGGTCCATTTCATCGCTGTTACCTCTTTCCTTCGCTGACCATGTTGATGGTGTATTTCGGAATCTCGACCACCAGCGGCGTGCCGGCCACCGCGGCCTGACAGGACAGGCGCGAGTTCGGCTCCAGGCCCCAGGCCTTGTCGAGCAGATCCTCCTCCAGTTCCTCTGCGGCTTCGAGGCTGTTGAAGCCCTCGCGCACGACGACGTGGCAGGTGGTGCAGGCGCAGGACTTCTCGCAGGCGTGCTCGATCTCGACGCCGTTGGCGAGCAGCGCGTCGCAGATGGTGGTGCCGGGGGCGGCTTCGATCACTGCGCCGTCGGGGCACAGTTCGACATGGGGCAGAACAACGATCTGGGTCATGCGGGTCTCGGAATTCGGTTGCTTACAGTGATTCGACGCTGCGGCCGGCCAGCGCACGCTGGATGCTGCGGTTCATGCGACGCGCGGCGAACTCGTCGGTACCGCGGCCCAAGGCGTCGATCGCCTTCTTGATGGCGGAGGTGTCCTCGCCAGCGGCGGCGTTCGCCAGGTCGACCAATACCGCGTCGATCGCGGCGCGTTCGGCCGGATCGAGCAGATCGCCGTCGGCGGCCAGCGCAGCGCGCGTCGCCTCGCCGAGGCGCTGCGCCTCGACGCGCTGTTCGGCCAACGCACGCGCACTCATGTCTTCCTGCGCGTGCTCGAAGCCCTCGCGCAGCATGCGGGTGACTTCGTCGTCGCCCAGACCATAGCTGGGCTTGACCTCGATGCGCGCCTCAATGCCGGTGCCCATCTCGCGCGCAGACACGCTGAGCAGCCCGTCGGCATCGACCTGGAAGCTCACGCGTATGCGCGCCGCACCGGCCACCATGGGCGGAATGCCGCGCAGTTCGAAGCGGGCCAGCGAACGGCAGTCGGACACGCGCTCGCGTTCGCCCTGCACGACGTGGATGGCCATCGCCGTCTGGCCGTCCTTGAAGGTGGTGAATTCCTGCGCGCGCGCGGTCGGAATCGTCGAATTGCGCGGAATGATCTTCTCGACCAGCCCGCCCATCGTCTCCAGCCCGAGCGACAGCGGGATCACGTCGAGCAGCAGCCAGTCCTCGTCGGCGCTGCGGTTGCCCGCGAGCACATTGGCCTGGATGGCAGCGCCGATGGCGACCACCTTGTCCGGGTCGAGATTGGTCAGCGGCTCCTGACCGAAGAACTCGCCCACCGCACGCTGCACGTGCGGCATGCGGGTGGCGCCGCCAACCATCACGACGCCCTTGACCTCTTCCGGCGACAGGCCGGCGTCGCGCAAGGCCTTGCGGGTCGGCGCCAAGGTCTTCTCGACCAGCTTCTTCGTCATGTCGGCGAAGGCGTCGCGCGTCAGCGTGACGTCGATCTCATCGCCTCCCGACAGTTTGAGACCGATATGCACGGAGTCCTGCGCGCTGAGCACTTCCTTGGCACGACGCGCTTCCATGTACAGCGTGCGCATGTCCTCCAGCCCCGGCGGGCCGATGCGCGAAGCTTCGATCAGCCAGCAATAAACGCGATGGTCGAAATCGTCACCGCCAAGTGCTGCGTCACCACTGGTCGCCAGCACTTCGAACACACCGCGCGACAGCTTGAGGATCGAAATGTCGAAGGTACCGCCGCCGAGGTCATAAACCGCGTAGATGCCCTCGGAAGCGTTATCGAGCCCGTAGGCGATGGCGGCGGCGGTCGGCTCGTTCAGCAGGCGCAGCACTTCGAGGCCGGCCACGCGGGCCGCATCCTTGGTCGCCTGGCGCTGGGCGTCGTCGAAATAGGCGGGCACGGTGATGACGGCGCCCGTCAGCGGACCGCCCAGACTGGCTTCGGCACGCTCGCGCAGCGTACGCAGGATGTCGGCCGATACCTCGACCGGGCTTTTCGCGCCCTGCGCGGTACGCAGGCGCACCATGCCCGGCGCGTCCTCGAACACATAGGGCATGGATTCGACGTGCGCGACGTCGGCCAGACCGCGCCCCATGAAGCGCTTGACCGAGGCGATGGTGTTGCGCGGGTCCTGCGCCTGCGCCGCCTGCGCGGCATGACCGACGACGGTGCGACCGTCGGCAAAATAGCGCACGACCGACGGCAGCAGCGCGCGGCCCTTGTCGTCGTTCAGCACCACCGGCACGCTGTTACGCACGGTGGCGACCAGTGAATTCGTGGTGCCCAGATCTATGCCCACAGCCAGCCGGTGCTGGTGCGGCGCGGTGGATTCGCCGGGTTCGGCGATCTGCAGCAGGGCCATCAGTTTTCCAGTGTTTCGTGTGCCTCGGCGATGTCCTCGCCGAGCTTCGCGATGAACATCATGCGACGCACGGTGGCGGCCGCCGCAGCCTTGTCGTGGTCGACATCTAGCTGGCGGGCCAGCAGCGTTTCGGCATCGCGGCGCGCCTGACGGAGGTTGCGCGCCAGTGCGTCCAGCGCATCGACGTCGCGCGCGTCGCGCGCCTCGTCCAGCGCCTCGCGCCATTCCATCTGCTGCATCAGGAAGTCGGCCGGCATGGCCGTATTGTTCTCGGCACCGACGTCGATGCCTTCCAGCTCGAGCAGGTAGCGCGCCCGCGACAGCGACGATCGCAGCAGCCGGTAACCTTCGTTAATGCGCGTGGCCCACTGCATCGACAGCCGGCGCTCCTGTTCCGCACGGTGCGCGTGGCGGTCAGGGTGCGCCGCCGACTGCAGCTCGTGGTAACGCGACTCGAGCGCGCGTTCGTCGATCTCGAAGCGGCGCGGCAGACCGAACAGCGCGAAGTGGTCGCGGCTGAACAGGTCGGCTTCGGGCAGCAGGCCGGCGGACTCAGACATTGAAGCTTTCGCCGCAGCCGCACTCGTCCTTGACGTTGGGGTTGTTGAACTTGAACCCCTCGTTCAGGCCTTCGCGCACGAAGTCCAGTTCGGTCCCTTCGAGGTAGGGCAGGCTTTTCGGGTCGATCAGCACCTTGACGCCATGGCTCTCGAACACCAGATCGTCCGCCGCGAGATCGTCCGCGAATTCAAGCTTGTAAGCCATACCGGAACACCCGCTGGTGCGCACGCCCAGGCGCAGGCCGACGCCGCGACCGCGCTTGGCGATGTAGTTGGCGACGTGTTTCGCCGCCTTTTCGCTCAGTGTGACACCCATGTCGTGCTCCTTCAGGCTGCGTCGGACTCCGGCGCCACTGCGCCGTGCTTCTTGCGGTAATCCTCGACCGCCGCCTTGATCGCGTCTTCGGCGAGGATGGAGCAGTGGATCTTCACCGGCGGCAGCGCCAGTTCCTCGGCGATGGCGGTGTTCTTGATCTCCATCGCCTGGTCGAGTGTCTTGCCCTTGACCCATTCGGTCACCAGCGAACTCGACGCGATGGCCGAGCCGCAGCCGTAGGTCTTGAACTTGGCGTCCTCGATGATGCCGTCCGCACCGACCTTGATCTGCAGCTTCATCACGTCGCCGCAGGCCGGCGCACCGACCATGCCGGTGCCGACGTCGTCGTCTTCCTTGCCGAAGGAGCCGACGTTGCGGGGGTTCTCGTAGTGGTCGAGCAGTTTGTCGCTATAGGCCATGTCTTTCTCCTTGTCTTCCTGTCTGTCCCTGATGCGCCCGATGGCGCATCGTCAGTGGTCTGTGCTCAGTGATGAGCCCACTGCACGGTATTCAGATCCACGCCGTCCTGCACCATTTCCCACAGCGGCGACAGCTCGCGCAGCTTGCCGATCTTGCGGTGGAGCAGATCGATGGTGAAGTCGACTTCCTCTTCGGTGGTGAAGCGGCCGATCGAGAAGCGGATCGAGCTGTGCGCCAGTTCGTCTTCGCGACCGAGGGCGCGCAGCACATAGGACGGCTCCAGGCTGGCAGAGGTACAGGCCGAGCCGGAGGACACCGCCACTTCCTTGATCGCCATGATCAGCGACTCGCCCTCGACGTAGGCGAAGCTGATGTTCAGGTTGTGCGGCACGCGCGCTTCAAGGTCGCCGTTCACATAGGTCGCCTCGATGTCCTGCAGGCCCTTGAGCAGACGGTCGCGCAGCATGCGCACGCGCTCGTTCTCGGCGCCCATTTCCTCGCGCGCGATGCGGAAGGCCTCGCCCATGCCGACGATCTGGTGCGTCGCCAGCGTGCCCGAACGCAGGCCGCGTTCGTGACCACCGCCATGCATCTGCGCTTCCAGGCGGATGCGCGGCTTGCGGCGGACGTACAGCGCGCCGATGCCCTTCGGGCCGTAGGTCTTGTGCGCCGAGAAGCTCATCAGGTCGACCTTGAGCTTGTCGAGGTCGATCGCCACCTTGCCGGTCGCTTGTGCGGCGTCGACGTGGAAGATGATGCCCTTCTCGCGGCAGATCTCGCCGATCTCGGCGATCGGCTGGATGACGCCAATCTCGTTGTTCACGAACATGATGGACACCAGCACCGTGTCCGGACGCAGCGCTGCGCGGAACACGTCGAGATCGACCAGACCGTTGTCCTGCGGATCGAGATAGGTCGCCTCGAAGCCTTCGCGCTCCAGTTCGCGGAAGGTGTCGAGCACCGCCTTGTGTTCGGTGCGCATCGTGATGATGTGCTTGCCCTTGCCCGAGTAGAAATGTGCCGCGCCCTTGATGGCGAGGTTGTTCGATTCGGTCGCGCCCGAGGTCCAGACGATTTCCTTCGGGTCGGCATTGACCAGCTTGGCCACCTGCTCGCGCGCTTCCTCGACCGCGGCTTCCGCTTCCCAGCCGTAGGCATGGCTGCGCGAAGCCGGGTTGCCGAAGTGTTCGGTCAGCCAGGGAATCATCTTGGCCGCCACGCGCGGATCCACCGGCGTGGTCGCCGAGTAGTCGAGGTAGATCGGGAATTTCAGCATGTCATCGGCTCCATCAGGTCCTTGTTTACTTCATCACGCCGCAGCCATCGCCCGCAGACCACGGAGCTCGTCCGCGACCCGCGTCAGCGCGCTGCAAAAATCATCTACTTCCTGCATCGTCGTCGCCGCACCGACGCTCACCCGCACCGCGCCACGTGCAAGGTCCGCCTCGACGCCCATCGCCGTCAGCGTGCGCGACGGCTCGGGCGACGCGCTGGAACAGGCAGCCCCGCTGGCCACCGCAAAACCGGCACGGTCGAGCTTGCCGACCAGGGTTTCGCCGTCGATGCCGGCGAGCGCGAAATAGCAGGTGTTGGGCAGGCGATCGGCCTGCGCGCCGAACACGACGCCACCGAGTGCTGCCACGCAGCCTTCGATGCGCGCACGCTGCGCCTGCATCACGTCGCGGCGGTCGCCGAGCGCGGCAACCGCCTGTTCGCAGGCCACACCGAAACCGACGATGGCCGCAATGTTCTCGGTGCCCGAGCGCAGACCGCGCTCATGGCCACCTCCGGCAATCAGCGGTTCGATATCGACCCGCTTGTCCAGCACCAGCGCACCAGCACCCTGCGGGCCACCAATCTTGTGCGCCGACAGCGTCATCGCCGCCACGCCAAGTGCGCGGAAATCCAGTTCCACCTTGCCCAGCGCCTGTACGGCGTCGCTGTGCAGCCAGGCACCACTGCGCTTGGCCGCCGCTGCGAAGGCCGGAATGTCCTGCAGCACGCCGGTTTCGTTGTTGGCCGCCATGACCGACACCAGCGCCGCACGCGGGTCGAGCGTATCGACCAGTACCCTGCCCTGCGTGTCGGCCGCGATGCCGGCCAGCTCCCAGCCACCGCGCACGAGCTGGCGCGCCGGTTCGCGCACGCACGGGTGCTCGATCGCCGACACTGCGATCACGCCTGGCTTCATCCGGGCGGCCGCGCCCTTGATGAACAGGTTGTTCGCTTCCGAACCACCGCTGGTGAATACCACCTCGGTCGGATGCGCCTTCACGGCGGCCGCCACCTGCGCCCGTGCGTCGTCAATCGCACGGCGGGCTGCGCGGCCGTACTCGTGGCGGCTCGACGCATTGCCGAAGCGCACGCCCAGCCAGGGCAGCATCGCCTCGCGCACCGCGTCGAGCAGCGGCGTGCTGGCGTTGTGGTCGAGGTAGACCGGCGCAAACATGATCAGGCCTGCACGCTCGCCGGCTCGGTCGAACAGGTGCGCGGCGCGTGGTCGTGCAGCACCACCTTGTGACTGTTGCGCTCGCGCTGCTGCACCATCAGATCGTGCAGATTGATCGAGTCGAGATAATCGAACATGTGACGACTGAGGTTGGACCACAGGTCGTGCGTCATGCAGCGGTGCTCGTCCAGACAGTTTTCCTTGCCGCCGCACTGGGTCGCGTCGAGCGGTTCATCCACCGCGATGATGATCTGCGCCACCGAAATCGTGCGCGCGTCACGCGCCAGACAGTAGCCACCGCCCGGGCCGCGCACGCTGGCCACCAGTTCCTGGCGGCGCAGCTTGCCAAACAGCTGTTCGAGGTAGGACAGGCTGATGCGCTGGCGCTCGGCCACGCCGGACAGCGTGACCGGACCGTTTTCCTGCCGCAGGGCGAGGTCAAGCATCGCAGTGACTGCGAAGCGTCCTTTGGTGGTCAGTCTCATCGCGTGGGCTCCTGAAATCAGCCGGGACATCGGCAAACCGGAAGACTCCGGTTCTATTCCCGATCATTTCAGTCGACTTTATAATTCCCGACAAGTTCAGTCAACAATTCGTACGGATCTTGTCCAGATCGACGTGCGAGTGGTCGGCCATTTCCTCCTTGGCCTCGTCGTCGAGCTGGATGCCCGCGCGCTCCAGCTTCTGCAGCAGGCACTCGATGCGGCGATCGCTTTCCAGCGCGTGGTCGACCAGCGCAGTGAGCGCCTTGGCCATCGGATCTTCCATGTCGCGGGTGACGCCGTAGGCAGTGAAGCCGGCCTGTTCGGCTCGCCGCTTCTTCTCGTCCTCGACCCCGGGTGCGGTCGCCTCGATGATGCGCGCCGGGTTGCCGACCGCGGTGGCGCCGGCCGGCACCGGTTTTACCACCACTGCGCAGGAACCGATCTTGGCGCCGTCGCCAACGTCGAAACCGCCCAGCACCTGCGCACCAGCACCGATGACAACCCCCCGGCCCAGGGTCGGATGGCGCTTGGCGCCGCGGTAAAGCGAGGTTCCGCCAAGCGTAACGCCCTGATAGATCGTGCATTCGTCGCCCACCACGGCGGTTTCACCGATCACCACGCCCATGCCGTGATCGATGAATACGCGACGCCCCATGGTCGCACCCGGGTGGATCTCGATGCCGGTCAGCACGCGGCCGATGTGCGACAGGAAGCGGCCGAGCCACAGAAAACCGCGGCGCCAGCAGGCGTTGGCCATGCGATGGATGAACAGCGCGTGGATGCCCGGATAGCAGGTCAGCACTTCGAAGGCGGAGCGGGCGGCCGGGTCACGGTCGAGCACGCTGGCAACGTCTTCGCGCAGGCGTTGGAACATCGTCTTTCCTTGTGGGAAGCGCCGGCAGCGCTGCCGGACAGTTGAAACCCGAGAATTTTAGTCGGTTTTTGTGCACCTGCGAAGTTCGCTACCGCTCGGGCGCACGCGGTTTCTTGCCGCCGATGGCCTTGAGGGCGCCCATCAGCAGATGCAGTTCCTCCGCCTCGACCTGAGCCCGGCCAAACAGGCGACGCAGGCGTGGCAGGGCACGGCCCGGGTTCACCCGGTCGAGGAAACCGGATTCCAGCATCAGCTGCTCGAACAGCGCGAACAGGCTTTCCAGCCCCTCATGTGGCGCAAGCTCCGGCGGCACTTCGGCCGGCAGCACGGCGCCACCGACCGCCATGCGCAGTTCGTGGCACATGATCTGGGCGGCGGCCGCGACATTCAGCGAACGGTAGGTTTCGCTGGTCGAAATGGTGACCGGCAGCGAACACATCGCGACTTCCTCGTTGGTGAGGCCCGAACTTTCGGTGCCGAACACCAGCGCCACCTCGGCATCACTGCCGGCCAGCAGCGTGGCCAGTTCGGTGGCAGCCGAACGCACGTCGCGCACCGGAAGTGCCATTTCGCGCCGGCGCGCGGTCAGCGCCGCCTGCGCGACGGTGCCAGCCAGCGCCGCCTCGATGCTGTCGACGACCACGGCGTTATCGAGCACGTCGGTCGCGCCCGAACTCATCGCCACCGCGTCCTCGTGCGGGAAGTGTTTCGGATTGACCAGATAGAGGCGAGACAGCCCCATCACCTTCATCGCCCGCGCACAGGCGCCGATATTGCCCGGATGGGTGGTGTGCGACATGACCACGCGCACGCGGTCGAGAGAAGCGAACGGGTTCATATTAGAATGCAGGGTTTTCCTGCCGAGATGCGGGCCACAAGGTCCGCGTACAGAGACATTCATGCATCCGACGCTCACCACCGCCGTCAAGGCCGCCCGCCGCGCGGGTCAGATCATCACCCGGGCCAGCCAGGATGTGGACCTGCTGAAGGTCAGCAGCAAACGCCAGAACGATTTCGTGACCGAGGTCGACCGTGCCGCTGAAGACGCCATCGTCGGCATCCTGCGCGAAGCCTATCCGGACCACGCCATTCTAGCCGAGGAGAGCGGCGAGTCCGGCCCCGAGTCGGAATACCGCTGGATCATCGATCCGCTGGACGGCACCACCAACTTCATCCACGGCATGCCGCAGTACGCGGTGTCGATCGCGCTCGAACACCGCGGCCAGATGCAGTCGGCGGTCGTATTCGATCCGGTGCGCAACGAAATGTTCACCGCCAGCCGCGGCCGTGGCGCCTTCCTGAACGACCGCCGCATCCGCGTGTCGCGCCGCGCCAAGCTGGGCGAGGCGCTGCTCGGCACCGGTTTCCCCTATCGCGTGTGGGACCACGTCGATGCCTATCTGGGCATGTTCAAGTCACTGATGGAAAAGACCGCCGGCCTGCGCCGCCCGGGCGCTGCAGCGCTCGATCTGGCCTATGTCGCCTGCGGCCGCTTCGACGGCTTCTTCGAAATCGGCCTGTCGCCGTGGGACATCGCCGGCGGCAGCCTGCTGGTGAGCGAAGCTGGCGGCCTGGTCGGCAATCTGCAGGGCGAAACCGGCTATATGGAAAGCGGCAATCTGGTCGCCGCGACGCCGCGCATCTACCCGGCCATCCTGCAGGCCATCGAGCCGCACCTGACCGAAGCCCTGCGCGGCTGAAAGACGGCCGGCCCGTCGGGCCGGCCGCTGAACTCCGTCAGCAGCGGAAGCGGGACACGACGCTGTTGAGATCACCCGCCACCCGGGTCAGTTCTTCGGTCGCCGTGGCGGTGGCGTGCATGCCCTGGCTGGTCGCCTCGACCATCTGCGCCACCTGCTCGATCTGGCCCGCCAGGCTGTTGCTGGCGATGCCCTGTTCGCGCGTCGAGTTGGCGACCTCGGCCACCAGCTCGCGGGCGCGGGTCGCGCCCTCGGCGATCCGGCGCAGCATGTCGGCCGACTGTTCGGCCGAGCTCACGCTGTTGCGCGCCCGCTCGGACGCGGCGTCCATCGCGCTGACCGCCGCCTCACTTTCCCCACGGATCGCACTGACCGTCTGACCGATCTGCAGCGTCGCCTGCGTCGTGCGTTCGGCCAGCTTGCGCACTTCGTCGGCCACCACCGCGAAGCCCCTGCCCTGTTCGCCGGCACGCGCCGCCTCGATGGCAGCGTTCAGCGCCAGCAGATTGGTCTGCGCGGCGATGTCGTTGATCGCGGTAGCGATGCCGCCTACCTCGTTGGCGCGGGCACTCAGCGACGCGATACGCTCGCTCGCCTGCACCACCGCGTCGGCCAGCGAGCGCATTTCCTCGGCCGCTTCGTGTACTTGCCGTTCGCCGGCCACCGCCATTTCCGACGACTCGACCGACTGCTTTTCGGTTTCACCTGCATTCTCGGAAATGTGCGTGATGCTCACCGTCAGCTCTTCCATCGCGGCCGCCATGGTCTGGGTGGAGTCGGTCTGCTGCTGCGCCGATCCGGCGACCTGGCGCGAGGTGGCGCTGATGTCGGCGGTGGCAGCGCCCACCTTCTGCGCGCCAGCGCTGATTTCGGACACCGTGTTGCGCAGCCGGGAGATCAGCGTGTCCAGCTCGGCCAGCATGCTGCCGGCCGGCGCATTGCCAATCCCCGCGCGCAGATCGCCCTCGGCCACCTTCTTCATCGCCTGGACGGCCACCGTCGGCTCGCCGCCGACCTGCCGCATGACCGAACGGCCGATCGCGATCACCAGTGTCAGCACGACGCCCGCGAGCGCGACGACGATGCCCAGATTGATCGCCAGATCCTCGCGGAAAGCGGCTTCCACGTCATCGACGTACAGCCCGGTGCCGACCACCCACTGCCAGTCCGGCACCGGCGCCACGTAGGCGACCTTGCGCACGGCCTCGGTCTCGTTCGGACGCGGGAAGTGGTAATCGACGAAGCCGCCACCAGCCTGGCCGGCCTTCACGATTTCGGCGACGAAAGGCTTGCCGAGCTTGTCCTGCTCGGCGATGAAGGGCTTGCCCTCGCGCTGCGGCTGCGTCGGATGCAGCACGTTCACGCCGTCCGTGCTGTAGATGTAGAAGTACTCGCGTTGCTGGAAGCGCACGTTGCGCAGCGCCTCGCGCGCCTGCGCCTGTGCCTGCTCGCGCGTCAGCGTGCCGTCCTTGGCCAGCTGCTCGTAATAGCCGATCTGTGTGCGCGTCGATTCGACCAGGGCGCGCAGCAGCTGCATGCGCTGCTCGTGCGCGGCGCTGCGCATCTCGAATGCGCCGATGATGCCTATCAGCAGCATGCCCACCAGCGCCGCCACGGCCACCGCCAGCATCTTGCTTCGCAAAGTCCAGTTGCCGAACATGACGACTCCGTAAGTAATTGAAATCAGTCATCTATATCGGCGGGAAACTTTCCCAACTTTAATTCCGCGCCGCAACATTCCTGTCGTCATCGCGCCGGATCGCAGCGAGCCGATACAATCACCGGTCCGTTCCGCAGCCCCCTCCCCTCTCCGGACCCGCCCGCAACCTCGTTCTACATGGATAACAAAGACCTGTCGGGCCACACGCCGATGATGCAGCAGTACCTGGGGTTCAAAAGACAGCACCCCGACCTGCTGGTGTTCTATCGCATGGGCGATTTCTACGAGCTGTTCTTCGAGGACGCGATCCGCGTCGCGCGGCTGCTCGACATCACGCAGACCCACCGCGGCCAGTCCGCCGGCCAGCCGATTCCGATGGCCGGCGTGCCCTTCCACGCGGTCGAGCAATACCTCGCGCGACTGGTGAAGATGGGCGAGTCGGTGGTCATCGTCGAACAGATCGGTGACCCCGCTACTTCCAAGGGCCCGGTAGAGCGCGCCATTTCGCGCATCGTCACGCCGGGTACGCTGACCGACGCCAGCCTGCTCGACGAACGTTCCGATTCGCTGCTGATGGCGCTGCACCTTGAACGCGCGCGGGCTGGCGTCGCCTGGCTCAACCTCGCCAGCGGCGAACTGAAGTTGACCGAAGTGGCGGCCAACGTGCTGCCGTCGCTGCTCGACCGCCTGCGGCCGGCAGAGCTGCTGGTCGCCGATGCCGCCACTGCGCCCGAAGGCCCGTGGGCGGTCACGCCGCGCAGTGCCTGGCAGTTCGACGTGACCGAAGCGACCCGGCTGCTGTGCGAGCACTTCGGCAGCCGCGACCTCGCCGCCTTCGATGTCGCCGAGGTGCCGATCGCACTGGCCGCCTGTGGCGCGCTGTTCAGCTACGCGCAGGCCACGCAGCAGCGGGCGCTGGCGCATGTCACGACGCTGGCGGTCGAGCACGATTCGAACTGGCTGCGCATGGACGCCGCCACCCGGCGCAATCTCGAACTGACCGAAACCCTGCGCGGCGAGGCGTCACCGACTCTGCTGTCGCTGCTCGACACCTGCGCCACCTCGATGGGTTCGCGCTGGCTGCGCCGCGCGCTGCACCACCCGCTGCGCGAACGCGCGCGAGCCGACGCGCGTCAGGAAGCGGTGGCGGCACTGCGCGACACCGACCGCGCCGACCGCGTGCACGACGCGCTGCGCGGCATCGCCGACATCGAGCGCATCGCGGCGCGGGTCGCGCTGCGCACCGCACGGCCGCGCGACCTGTCCAGCCTGCGCGACTCGCTGGCGAAGCTGCCGGCCATCGCAGAGGCGATCCCGCTCGATCGCGGTCTGCTCGATCAGGCGCGCGCCACGCTGGCGCAGCCGCTGGCGGCCAGCGACCTGCTCGCCCGCGCCATCATGGACGAGCCGGCCGCGCAGCTGCGTGACGGTCGCGTCATGCGCGCCGGGTTCGACGCCGAGCTGGACGAACTGCGCGGCCTGCAGGACAACTGCGGCGAGTTCCTGCTGGCGCTCGAAGCGCGCGAGCGTGAGCGCACCGGCATCGCCAACCTGAAGGTCGAGTACAACCGCGTGCACGGCTTCTACATCGAAGTCACCCACGCCAATGTCGAGCGCATTCCGGACGACTACCGCCGCCGGCAAACGCTGAAGAACGCCGAGCGCTACATCACGCCCGAACTGAAAGCCTTCGAGGACCGCGCGCTGTCGGCTGCCGACCGCGCCACCTCGCGCGAGAAGTTCCTTTACGAGCAGCTGCTCGACGCGCTGGCGCCGGAACTGCCGCTGCTCGGCGACATCGCCCGTGCGCTGTCCGAACTGGACGGCCTGATCGCCTTCGCCCGCGCCGCCCAGCGCCACGACTACTGCCGGCCGCAGTTCGTCGATGAACCGGAAATCACGATAGAGCGCGGGCGTCATCCGGTGGTCGAGCGGCAGGTCGAAAACTTCATCGCCAACGACACCGCGATGCATGACGCGCGTCGCATGCTGCTGATCACCGGCCCCAACATGGGCGGCAAGTCGACCTATATGCGGCAGGTGGCGCTGATCGCGCTGCTGGCGCACTGCGGCTGCCCGGTGCCGGCGCGCGCGGTGCGGCTCGGGCCGCTCGACGCCATCCACACCCGCATCGGCGCCTCAGACGACCTCGCCTCCGGCCGCTCGACCTTCATGGTCGAAATGACCGAAGCAGCCGGCATCCTGCACGGCGCGACCGAGCGCAGCCTGGTGCTGATGGACGAGATCGGCCGCGGCACCTCGACCTTCGACGGTGTGGCCCTGGCGCAGTCGATCGCCCGCCACCTGCTGACGCGCAACCGCAGCTGGACGCTGTTCGCCACCCACTACTTCGAACTGACCCAGCTCGCGCAGACGCACCCGAGTTGCGCCAACATGCACCTGGACGCGGTCGAGCACGGCAGCCGCATCGTGTTCCTGCACGCGATAGAAGAAGGCCCGGCCTCGCAGTCCTACGGTATCGAGGTCGCCGCGCTGGCTGGCGTGCCGGGCACGGTGATCCGCGACGCACGACGCGCGCTGCAGCAGCTCGAAGCAAGCCGCATCAACGCCGGTCCGCAGGCCGATCTGTTCGCGCCTGCGCCACCGCCGCCCGAACCGCCGTCGCACGCCGCGGTCGATGCACTGACCGCGCTCGACCCGGACAGCCTCAGCCCGCGCGAGGCGCTGGACGCGCTGTACGCACTGAAAAAACTGCTCTAAGGAAAACGCTATGGCTCACGCCGTGATCTGGATCTTCGTCGCACTGGTCGTCGGCATCTGGACGCTGATGGCCTGGACCGCCGACTCGGTACTGAACTGGCCCGGCTGGAGCGCCAACGCGCTGGCCGAATGGCCGTTGTGGCTGGACGGCCTGCGGCCGCCGGTCTGGTTGGCCCCCTGGCTGCCGCAGGAATGGCTGGATCAGAGTCGCGCCTGGCTGCTCGACGCCGGCCCGGAAATCCAGGCCTGGCTGCAGCAGACACCCGACCTGCGCGGTCTGCTCGGCTTCATCGTATGGACGGTGTGGCTGATCGGCGCCGGCATGATGCTGCTGATGGGCATCGCCGGCAGCGCGCTGGTAAAGCTGTTTCAGCCGAAGAAGGCGGCCGCGGCGCCGGCGCATCCACAGCCCTGACCGCGCCCGCAACGCCGGAGCGCAAGCCGGCCCGTGCTACGCGTCAGGCCGGCATCAGCTTCCGGTTGCCCGCGCCCGGCAGCACCTTCAGCGCCGGCCCCTGCTGCAGCACATAGCTGCGGCTCTTCACCGTGCTGACGTAGCGCCATTCGCAGCGGCAAGCATCCTGCGTCGCGGTGACGATCATGAAGCCGCGGCGCGCGGTGTCGGCGTACTGCAGCGGACCGATGATCTGCGTCAGCCCGGCGGCGACGGCCAGCGGATTCTCGCTCGGGAAGTACTCCTCGAAACCGGGTGAGGTCACGCCGGGTGTGGCGAACTCGACGCCCACGGCGCGGCCGGCGAAATCCGCCAGGTCGCTGGCCCAGGCGTTGTGCGTGTCGCCCGACAGCACGACCAGATTCCTGTCGAGCGCACGCGCGGTGCCGAGCACCGTTTCGCGCGCGACCGCGTAGCCGTCCCAGGCGTCGAGGTTGTACGGAATCGCCGGCTGCGCGAGCACGGCCTGCTCCTGCGGCGTCAGCGTGGCCGGTGCGGTCTGCGCCTTCACGACCAGCGCGCTGTAGGCGGAGAAGCTGATCTGGCCGAGCACCAGCGGCGCCGGAATGTTCATGCGGCCCATCAGCACCTGCTGACCGAGCACGTCCCAGGTGGTGTCGGACTTCGCCAGTTGCAGGCCCAGCCAGTCGTTCTGCTCGGCGCCCAACAGCGTGCGGTTCGGGTCGGCCAGATCGGCGGCGAAGCGCGCGCCGTCGAAACCGGTAGCACCGAAGTAGTCAGCGTAATCCATCTGCCGGTCGCGGCCGATGACGCGCGTGTCCAGCATGTGCAGTGACAGCAGATTGCCGAAGCGGAAGCTGCGGTAGATGCGCTCCGGTTGCGCCGGATCGGCAACGCGGGTCGGCATCCACTCGTGATAGGCCTTGATCGCGGCCGCACGCCGCTCGGCGAACACGCCTTCCAGCCCTTCGCTGTGGTTCTCGGCGCCGTCTCGCCAGGTGTCGTTGGCGATTTCGTGGTCGTCCCACACGGCGATCACCGGCAGCGCCGCGTGCAGCGCCTGCAGGTCCGGATCGGTGCGGTACTGCGCGTGACGGATGCGGTAGTCGTCCAGCGTCAGTATTTCGCCGGCCGGCTCGGACACGCGACCCAGCGCCGCTGCGTCGCCCGAGGCGTAGCCGCCGCGCGGGTATTCGTAAATGTAGTCGCCCAGATGGATTGCCGCGTGCAGGTCGTCCAGCCTCGCCGCCTCGGCATAGACGTGGAAGTAGCCGGCCGGGTAGTTGGAACAGGAAAACACCGCCAGCTTCACCTGCTCGACCGCACCGGCCGGCAGCGTGCGCGTGCGGCCAACCGGCGACAGCTGGCCGTCGGCACGGAAGCGGTAGTAAAGCCGCGCAGCCGCCGGCAGGCCGAGCACGTCGGCCTTCACCGTGTAGTCGATGTCCTCGCCGGTGAGCACGCGACCGCGCCGGATGATGCGGCTGAAGCGCGCGTCCAGCGCCACTTCCCACAGCACGGCCACGGTGCCCGGCCGGGTCGGCGACACGCGGGTCCAGATGATGACGCGGTCGGACAGCGGGTCGCCGCTGGCCACGCCGTGCTGGAACAGGCTGTCGGTCGCGGCCAGCGCCGTGGCCGAGCGGACGACGGCGGAACCGGCCAGCGCGCCGGCGCCGATGCCGCGCATGAAGTCGCGGCGGGAAAAGACATTGCGTGACATCGGGAAAGCTCCGGGCGGAAGAAGTTGCCGCGGAGTGTGGTGAGCGCCGGTGACAGGTCGATGACGGATTGTTGAACGCGTGATCAAGGCGGCGACATGCGCCTGTCACATGCACTGCCTATCGTGCGTCGCAACAACCGCATTCCAGGAGTCGCCCGATGAAGAACACCCTGCTCGCGCTGGCCGTCGCCGCCGGTCTGTCGCTACCCGCTCACGCCGTCATGCTCGAGAGCGCCACGCTGAACGGCAACCTGCTCGACACCAGCTTCAGCACGCCGTCGCTGATCGCGCTCGACGTATCGCTGCTGAACAACGCTGCGCTGAGCTTCAGCTTCGTGCTTGATGCTGCGGATGTCGCCGCTGGCGGTGCCGACTTCAACGCCATCCTGCGCGATGTCAGCGGCTTCGGCATCGGTTCGCTGAACGTGACGACGGGCGGTGCGCCCGTGTCATGGACGGCCGGTTCGGTGCGCGCGGCAACGGTGAATGGCGATCTGCTCGACACCGACTTCTTCGCTGGCGCTACCGTTACCGAGTTCTACTTCGGCAACCCCTTCTACGAAGAAGGCCTCAGCGACTGGCGCATCGGCTTCGCCGGCCTGAGTGCGGGCGATCGCTTCACGCTGGACATCGCGACCACGCCGGCCGTGCCCGAACCGCGCGAGTGGATGATGATGCTGGGCGGTCTGGGCATGATCGTGCTGAGCGCGGCGCGCAAGCTCGGGCGCTGACGACTCACCGCAGTCGACCGAGGGATCTGCCGCCGATCACCGGCGGCATCGCGAACAAGCTATCCCCACAGCAATCTTGGCCGCGCAGACCCCGGCCCAAGCACCGGCGGCGGACCGAGCGCGATCCCCGCGGGAGCGGCCTTGGCCGCGACAGGGCCGTTGCAGTCCTCAGGCTTCGATGCAGGCTGCTGTCGGGGTCAAGACCCCTCCCACAGAATCCCGGCTCAGGCCACACGTCGGGCGCGATCCCCGTGGGAGCGGCCTTGGCCGCGATACGGCGGTCGAGCACCGATGACCCAGGCAGAGCGCACGCGCGTGCACGGCCAGACCTCAGCCTCGACCCAGCCACTGTTTGAGCAACTCCTTCGCCGCCGCACTGGCGCGCGCGGCGGGGCCGATCTTCGCCTGATCGGCGGGCGGCGCGTCGAGTCGGACGCGGAACTTCATCAGTTCGTCGCGGCGGAAGGCGTGGATCTTCACCTCGTCGCCGGCGTTGCGGCGCTTGAGCAGCGTATCGAGCGAACTGGCGGTGATGCGCAGATTGTCCAGCGCGACCAGCACGTCGCCGGCCGACAGCCCGGCGCGCTGGGCGGCGCCGTGGTCCAGCACCTGGGTGAGCTTCACGTTGTCGCCGTCGTTAGCGGTTTTGACGCCGAGCACCGGTGTGCTGCCGGCCGCTTCGAACGAGAGGTCGAGACCGACCGCGTGCAGCAGCCTGTCCAGCGGCAGATCATCCGTGCCTTCGGTCGCCTCGTCGAAGAAACGCTTGAGCTTCATGCCGCTGACCGCTTCGGCAGCGCGACGGATGCCGTCCTCCGGCACGCCCTGCCCGCTCTGTCCGTGGTCGGCCCACAGCTTGCGCATCACGTCGTCCAGCGACACCGCGCCGCGGCTCTTGCTGCGCAGTGTGAGGTCGAGCGCCAGCGCCACCAGCGCGCCCTTGGCGTAGTAACTGACGATGGCGTTCGGCGCATTCTCGTCCTGGCGGTAATACTTGATCCAGGCATCGAAGGATGAATCGGCCACGCTCTGCTTGAGCCGGCCGCTGCCGCGCATCACCTGGGTCACGGTCTTGCCGAGCAGCTTCAGGTAGTCGTCCTGCGTGATGACGCCGGAGCGCACCAGCGCGAGATCGTCGTAATAGGAAGTGAAACCTTCGAAGGCCCACAGCAGCCGCGTGTAGTTCTCGACCCTGAGGTCGTAGGGCACGAAGGCCGCCGGCTTGATGCGCTTCACGTTCCAGGAGTGGAAATACTCGTGGCTGCACAGTCCGAGGAAGCCGCGGTAGGCATCGCTCATCGCGCTGGCGCCGGGCGCTGGCAGGTCGTTGCGCGAGCACAGCAGCGCGGTGCTGGAGCGGTGTTCGAGCCCGCCATAGCCGTCGCCGACCGCCATCACCAGGAAGAGATAGCGCTCGAACGGCGCCGGCTCGCCGAACAGCCGGATCTGCCATTCGCAGACACGCTTCAGGTCGGCGCACAACCGGGCGGCGTCGATGTCGTGCCGACCCGTCACCACCACCTCGTGCGGCACGCCGCATGCCTTGAATTCGTACAGCGCGAACTCACCCATCTCGACCGGGTGGTCGATCAGTTCGTCGTAGCTGGTCGCCCGGTACGCACCGAAGCCGTGACGCTTGGCGCCGCTGCGGCCGCCTGCCTCGGGCAGCGTCGTCGCGACGCGCCATTCCTTGTAGGCGCGACCGGCCGGCGGACGGATGTCGATTTCGCAGGGCTGCTGTTCGCAGCCATGCACCATCAGGAACACGCTGCTGCCGTTGAAGAAGCCGTGCGTGGTGTCGAGGTGAGCGGCGCGCACCGACAGGTCCCACGCATACACCTCGTAGCGCACGCGCAGCGCGCCGTCGCACGGTGCGGCGCGCCAGGTGTGCTTGTCCAGCTTGGTCAGCGGCACCGCGCGCACGCCGTCGCGCGCGTCGATGCGCACGATGTGGCGGGCGAACTCGCGGATCATGTAGCTGCCGGGTATCCAGGCAGGCAGGGACAGCAGCTGGCCGTCGGCCGCCGGCTTGTCGATGTCGAGTTCGACCTCGAACAGGTGGGCTTCGGGATGGATGGGCGTGATGCGGTAGCGGACGGCGCTCATGTCGGCGTTCTGGCGTGGAGACAGCCGCGATTTGACCACAGCACCGGCTGCCTGCGTCATCGCAGGCGGTCCGCATCGTCCTACAACACCCGACCACGTCGCCGACAGGCCGGCGTGCCGCGAGCAACTAGAGTTTCGTCATGGCTGAACGCCATCCTCTTCATCGCAACAGGAGAACTGCCATGCAGATTACCGCCACCCGTTCCACGCTGCTGAAGCCTGCCGTCCGCCTGGCCACCGCCACCGCGCTGGCGCTCACACTGGCCGCCTGCGGCGAATCCACCGACAACGCAACCGTCGGCCAGAAACTCGATTCCGCCATTTCGCAGACCGAGAAGAAGGCGGACGAACTGGGCGCCAAGGCCGAAAGTTCGCTCGACAGCGCGCAGGCGAAGGCTGAGGTCGCCGCGGCCGACGCCAAGGCCTCAGTCGAATCCGCCGCCGAACGCATGGGTGAGAAGATCGACGACGCCACCATCACCGCCAACGTCGCCGCGCGTCTTGCCGGTGACCCCGATCTGAGCGCGCTGAAGATCGACGTCGATACCGCCGACGGCAAGGTCACGCTGAGTGGCCCGGCACCGACCGAAGCAGCGCGCGCCCGCGCCGCCGAGCTGGCGGCTTCGGTCAAGGGCGTGACCGGCATCGACAACCGGCTCGTTGTTACCGCCGGCTGATCCCGCCGCGCAGCACAGTGATCCGCCGTGATCCGTCGCGGCGGCCGGTGGCGCCTCGCAAGGGCGGGAAAGATATAATCCCGCCTGATGCGAGGACACCATGACACTGAAAAAAACTGATCAACTATTCGAAGCAAACCGCCGCTGGGCCGAACGCATGCGTGCCGACGACCCGCAGTTCTTCGAGCGGCTGGCCACGCTGCAGGCGCCTGAATATCTGTGGATAGGCTGTTCCGACAGCCGGGTGCCGGCCAACCAGATCGTCGGTCTGATTCCGGGCGAGGTGTTCGTGCACCGCAACGTCGCCAACGTCGTCGTGCAGACCGACCTGAACTGCCTGTCGGTCATGCAGTACGCGGTCGATGTGCTCAAGGTGAAGCACATCCTGGTGGTCGGTCATTACGGCTGCGGCGGCGTGCGCGCCGCGCTGCACGACATGCGTTTCGGTCTGATCGACAACTGGCTGCGCAACGTGCAGGACGTGCGCAACAAGCACCGTGGTCTGCTCGAAGCGGTTGGCGCCGGCGAACTCCAGGAAGACCGGCTGTGCGAACTGAACGTGATCGAGCAGGCAATGAACGTCTGCGAAACCACGGTCGTCCGTGAAGCCTGGGCGCGCGGCCAGGACGTGCGCGTGCACGGCTGGATCTACGGCCTGAAGGACGGCCTGGTGCGCAATCTGCGCATGGAAGCCGGCAGCGAAGCAGAGTTGCAGGGCGCCTACGACAGCGCCCTCTCGTCGCTGACCTGAACCAACGGGCGCTTCCGCCGCCCTGCAGACCATGACACCCCGACAGTAGCGGATAGTCCAAACGGACTATCCGCTACTGTCGCCGCTTCTTATCCCTGTCAGAAACGCATCGCAGACTCCGCGCGTCAGATCGGCGCGCAGCCCCTTTGCCGCCGACGTCCCGACAACGTCCCTCGCAAGGAGCTTCCATGTCTTCGATGCAACATCCCGACAACGACCTGACCATCAATCCGTCGGGCAACGAATCCATCCGCGACGTGATGGACCGCTTCACCGGCCGTCGCAACTTCATCAAGGGTTCGCTGGCCACCGCGACCTTTGCCTCGCTCGGCGGCTTCAGCCTCGAATCGCTGGCCAACGGCGCCTACACCGGCAGCCCGTCGCCGGCCGGCGGCATCGGCTTCACCGGCGTGCCGGCCAACATTGCGCCGATGACCGACGGCATCACGGTGCCGTCCGGCTACACCGCGCGCGTGCTGATCGCCTGGGGCGACGCCATCGGCAAGACCGGTCCGGATGCGAACACGCACTGGAACCCGGCCACCGCGATGACGACCGCTCGCCAGCTCACGACCTGGGGCGCGCACAACGACGGCATGCACCTGTTCCCCTTCCCGGGCACCGGCGCGGCCGGCATCGCCAATGACCGCGGCCTGCTCGTGTCCAACCACGAGTACGTCGATCCGGGTCTGGTCGCCCACACCACCACCTACGGGACCGACGTCATCACCAAGGCCATGGTCGACGCGCAGATCGCCGGCCACGGCGTCAGCGTGATCGAGGTGCGCAAGGTCGGTGGCGAAATGAAGGTGCAGCGTCCGTCCGCCTTCGCCCGTCGCATCACTGGCGCCACCCCGTGCAAGGTGTCCGGCCCGGCCGCCGGTCACGCCCTGCTGAAGACCGCCGCCGACCCGTCGGGCACCACCGTGCTCGGCACGCTGAACAACTGCGCCAACGGCTACACGCCCTGGGGCACCTACCTTACCTGTGAGGAGAACTTCAACGGCTACTTCGGTACTACTGCCGCCAAGCTGGCCGCCCAGCCGCTGACGGCGCTTGAGAACCGCTACGGCATGGCCGCCGCCGGCTTCGGCTACCGCTGGCATGAAGCCGATCCGCGTTTCGACTTCCGCGACACGCCGAACGAGCCGAACCGCTTCGGCTGGGTGGTCGAGATCGACCCGTGGAACCCGACCGCGGTGCCGGTCAAGCGCACGGCGCTGGGCCGCTTCAAGCACGAAGGCGCATGGACCTCGGTCGGCGCCGACAACAAGGTCGCCGTCTACATGGGCGACGACGAGCGCAACGACTACATGTACAAGTTTGTCTGCGCGAAGAAGATGGACACGAAGAACCGCGCCGCCAACCGCGACCTGCTCGACAGCGGCACGCTGTACGTCGCCCGCTTCAATGCAGACGGCAGCGGCCAGTGGCTGCCGCTGGTGTGGGGCCAGAACGGCCTGACCGCCGAGAACGGCTTCGCCGACCAGGGCGAGGTGGTGATCAAGGCCCGCCAGGCCGCCGACCGCCTTGGCGCCACCATGATGGACCGCCCCGAATGGGTTGCAGTGCATCCGGTGACGCGCGAGGTCTATCTGACGCTGACCAACAACAACCGCCGCGGCACGACGCCGGCCTCGTCGAACAAGATCGACGGCACCACGGTCGCCGCTTCGGCCCGCCCGCCGGTCGATGCGACCAACCCGCGCCGCGACAACCGCTACGGCCACATCCTGCGCTGGACGGAAACCGGCGGCGATGTCGCCGCCACCACCTTCCAGTGGGACATCTTCGTCGAGTGCGGTGACAAGCTGAACGCCAACGCCCACCTGCAAGGCAACATTATCGGTGACGACCTCGGTGCGCCGGACGGCCTGTGGTTCGACAAGGACGGCCGCCTGTGGATCCAGACCGACCAGGTCGGCAACGCCACCGGCGACTTCGTGAACATCGGCGGCAACGCGATGTTCTGCGCCGACCCGGCCACCCGCCAGATCACCCGCTTCCTGACCAGCCCGCGCAACTGCGAAGTGACCGGCGTGACCTCGACGCCGGACGGCAAGGTCATGTTCGTGAACATCCAGCATCCGGGCGAAGACTGGAGCGGCAGCTTCACCTCGAACAGCACCTGGCCGGACAGCGGCTTCAACGGCCCGACCACGCAGAGCGGCAATGCGGTCGCCAAGCCGCGCTCGGCCACGGTTGTCATCACCAAGGACGACGGCGGCGTGATCGGCACCTGATCCGTCGATCTTCACATCGACGTCATGGAGGCGGCGTAGCGTCGCCTCCATCAACGAAACCTCCGTAAAGGATTCATCATGAAACTGAAACTCGCCGCCCTCGCGCTGGCCTTCGCCGCCGCACTGCCGGCCCACGCCGCGCTGACCAATAACGCTGCCGACATCGGCAACCCGCTGCTGGTGGACTTCGAAGCCTACGAAGGCTTCTTCACGACCGGCCCGGAAGAGGTCGCCCCCGGCGTCATCTTCACCGGCGACGCCGATTCGCAGCTCGGTGGCTTCATTGCCAATCTGGGCAACAATGGCACTTGGGGTCTCGGAAACCACTTCGCTGCCACCGGTAACATCGGCGAACTGCGCTTCACTTTCGCCGAGCTGACCACCGGTGCCGGCGCGCTGGTGAACCATTTCGCCATGAACGACTTCCCGTTCTCGGTCGTGGTGTCCGCCTACGGCGACAACAACCAGATCATCGAAACCTACACGCTGGCGATCGACACCGCCGAAGACGACTACAACGAGGGCCTGTTCCTCGGCATCACGCGCGACGTGGCCGACATCCGCTCCATCTCCTTCAAGGGCAATGGCGTGGTGCTGGACAACCTGGCGGTCGCCGCCCCGGTGCCGGAACCCGAAACCTACGCGATGCTGCTGGCCGGTCTCGGTCTGATCGGCATGGCCGCACGCCGCCGTACCTGATTACTGCACGACCCTGTCACACGCATGTCCTTGATGCCCGACCGCTGGTCGGGCATTTTTTTCGTCCGGCGAATGCCCGTCATCACACCGCCTTGCGCGCGTACGCCAGCCAGCGGGCGGCGAGCAGCGGCAGCAGCGTTGCCAGTCCGAGCGCGCAGGCCGCGAGCCACTGAGCCGGGGCGACCGCGGCAAACGAGAACTGTGCCGCCAGCCAGGGCACCGTGGTGACCAGCAGCAGCGCGAACAGCGTGCCGCCGATCACCCAGCGCGCGACCGCGGTGCCGTGCCCGAGCCCGCTCGGGTCCGCAGCCGACGCGCGTGCGGTAAAGATGAGCGCGATGCCGCTCGCCACCAGCGCGACGAACACCAGTGTGCGGACCTCGTCGGCGGCGAAGCCGGCATCGAGCGCCCATACATCGAATGCCACCAGCGCGGCCGACACGATGGCGCCGTAGAGCAGGCTCGTCGCGATGCGCAAGGGCGGCAGCAACACGGCGCCGCGCGGCCGCGGCGGCTCGCGCATCAGTTCGTCGCCCGCCTCGTCCGCTTCGAACACGATGGAACAGGTCGGGTCGATCACCAGTTCGAGGAAGGCGATGTGCACCGGCGCCAGCAGCACCGGCCAGCCGAACAGCACCGGCGCGGCCACCAGCGCGATGATGGGCACGTGCACCGCCAGCGTGTAGGTCATCGCGTGGCGCAGGTTGCGGAAGATGCGGCGGCCCAGCCGTATCGCGTCGACGATGGCGGCGAAGTCGTCCTCGACCAGCACCAGGTCCGCCGCCTCGCGCGCGACATCGGTGCCGCGCTTGCCCATGGCGATGCCGATATGTGCGGACTTCAACGCCGGTGCGTCATTCACGCCGTCACCGGTCATCGCGACGATGTCGCCGCGTGCCTTCAGCGCATCGACGATGGCCAGCTTCTGCTGCGGACTGACGCGGGCGAACACGCAGCAGCCGGCAACCGCGTCGGCGAAGGTCGCGGCGTCCATCGCAGCCAGATCCGGGCCGGTCAGCACGCGGGTGCCGTCGATGCCGGCCTGCGCCGCGATCGCACGCGCGGTGCGCGGGTGGTCGCCGGTGATCATGAGCACACGCACACCGGCCGCGCGACATTCCGCCACCGCCGCCGGCACCTCGGCGCGCAGCGGGTCGGCCAGCCCGATCAGGCCGATGAAGCGGAACTCGAAATCGTGCTGGATGGCCGGCATGCCAGCACCCTGCGGGTGTGCCGCATGCGCCACCGCCAGCACGCGCAGGCCGCGGTCGGCAAGTTCGCCAGCGCGCGCCATCACGTGCGTGGCCGCGTCCGGCGCCAGATGGCAGAGGTCGATGATGGCCTCGGGCGCGCCCTTGGCCGCCACCTCGCTGTCGCGCCGGTCCGGTGCCTGCCACAGGTGCGACATCGCCAGCAGGTCGGGCGACAGTTCGTACTCGCGCGCCAGCTGCCAGTCCGGATGCATGTGTTCGGTATTGGCCAGATAGTCGCCAGCCAGCCGCAGGAAGGCCTGTTCCATCGGGTCGTGCGGATCGGTTTCGCTCGCCAGCACCGCATATTCGAGCAGGCGGTGATAGGTTTCCGGCAGTTCCTCCAGCCGCACGCCGCCGTCGAGCGCCAGCAGCTCGCCATCGACCGCGAGCGCGGCGACTTCCATCCGGTTGCGGGTGAGCGTGCCGGTCTTGTCGGTGCACAGCACGGTGGTCTGGCCCAGCGTTTCGATCGCCGACAGCCGGCGCGTCAGCACGCGGCGGGCGGCGATGCGGCGCGCTCCGAAGGCGAGGAACACGATCAGGATGACCGGAAATTCCTGCGGCAGGATGCTCATCGCCAGCGTGATGCCGTACAGCACGCCGTCGAGCCAGCCGCCGCGCAGCGTCGCGTACGACACGGCGAGCAGCACGCACAGCGCGATGCCGATCACCGCCAGCCGACGTGCCAGCAGCCCCAGTTCGCGCTGCAGTGGCGAGGCACCGCTGGCGGTCTCGGCCAGCGACTTGCCGATGCGCCCCAGCTCGGTAGCCTCGCCGATTGCCGTCACCTCGACCGTGCCGCGACCGCGCACGACCAGCGTGCCGGAGAACACGCGCAGCGTCTCGCCACCGTCGACCGGCAGCTTGCCGACCGGCACCGACTCGCCGGTCAGCATCGATTCATCCACCGCCAGGTCGTTGGCGCTCAGCAGCATGCCGTCGGCCGGCACGCGGTCGCCCTCGGTCAGCAGCAGCAGGTCGCCGCGCACCACTTCGCGACCGGCAATGCGCTTGACCGCACCATCGCGCATCACCAGCGCACGCGGGCTGGACAGATCGCGCAGCGCGGCCAGCGCGTGTTCGGTGCGCCGCTCCTGGAAGACCGTGACGGCGATGATGAGCACGACGAAGCCGAGCAGCACCAGCGCTTCGTGCGCGTCGCCCATCAGCAGATAGATGGCGCCGGCGCCCAGCAGCAGCAGGAACATCGGCTCCCGCACCACCTCGAAGACCGTGGCAAGCAGCGTGTGCGGCTTCTCGGCGGCGATCTCGTTCCAGCCGTCCTGCGCGCGACGCGCAGCCACCTCCGCCGCGTTCAGCCCGGCCTGCTCCTGCGACCCGTTCATCCGCTGCATCCGTCGTTCAGTTCTCGCCGAAGTCTGGCACGAAAGCTGCGATGAGCCTTGCCGTGACTGCCGCAAGGCGGTCCGGACGGCAACAAAGGATTGTTCAAGGCAGAAGTTGCCGGCAGCGCGCGGCAAACATTAACCGACCACACGAGAGGAAGAACCATGTCACGGATGGAACCCGAAGCCCACCTCGGCACCCCGGCCGCGCCCGGCGCCAGCCTGCCGATGAGCGATGCCGACGACGAGCCCAGCCATCTCGGACAGTTCATTCCCCTGCACTACCACCACAACATGCTGCTCGACACCAACCGCATGAGCAATTTCAAGGCGGCCATCGATGCAGTCGTGTTCAAGGGCGCGCGCGTGCTCGAACTGGGTGGCGGCACCGGCGTGCTGTCCTGCTTCGCCGCGGCACACGCGAGCAAGGTGTACTGCGTCGAATTCAACCCGGACATGGTGGCCGAATCGCGCCGCCTGCTGGCGATGAACGCGCACGGACACAAGGTCGAAGTGGTGCACGCCGACGCTTTCGAATACCTGCCGCCGGAACCGGTGGACGTGGTCATCTGCGAAATGATCCACGTCGGCATGCTGCGCGAAAAACAGGTCGACGTGATCGAAGCCTTCAAGGCGCGCTACCGCGCCCGCTTCGGCGACCGCCTGCCGATCTTCCTGCCAACCGCTGCGCTGATGGCGGTGCAGCCGCTGCACCAGGTGTTCGATTTCTACGGCTTCAACGCTCCCATCATCCAGTTCCAGCGCGTCGGCGCCGAACACCCGGGCGCGACCGAACTGGGCGCACCGGTGGTCTATGGCGTGATGGATTTCGATCAGACCTGCAGCCGCGACATCGCCTGGAAGGGCGACATCGCCATCACTGCCGACGGCACGGTCAATGCGCTGCGCTTCATCACCAAGAACATCCTGGCGCTGCTCGGCACGCAGGGGCGGACGCAGGACTGGCTGAACGATTACATGGTGCTGCCGCTGACGACGCCGGTCGAGGCGCGGGCCGGCGATACGCTGCACGTGAGCTTCAACTACCGCGCCGGCGGATCGCTGCAGTCGCTGGCGCGCACGATGCGCGCCACGGTACGGGAGAGAGTCTGCGCGACGGGCGCCTGATCAGCCGCCGAGCATCCACTTGATCACACCCTTGGCGACGAAACCCATCATGCCGAGGCCGAGGCCGATCAGGATGACGAAGGTGCCGAAGCGACCGGCCTTGGACTCGCGCGCGAGCTGCAGCAGGATGAACAGCATGTAGAGCATGAAGGCGGCGACGCCGAAGGTGAGCCCGAATTCGGCGAATTGCTCTTCAGTGATGCCGCCCATGTGTGAAACCTGCTCCAGCGATATTCAATAGGTTGATCGGTGCGCGCTCAGGCGGCGCGCACCAGATCGCGATAGGCGTGCCAGCTGGCGTGACCCAGCAGCGGCACCACCACCAGCATGCCGACCAGCCCGGTCGCCATGCCGAACAGCGTGAATCCGGCAATCGCCACACCCCATAGCGCCAGCGGCGCCGGGTTCTCCATCACCACGCGCCAGCTGGTGAGCACCGCGCCAAGCACGCCGATGTCGCGGTCGAGCAGCAGCGGAATCGCCACCACGCTGGACGCGAACACCGGTGCGGCAAGCAGGCCGCCCAGCGCCAGCCAGGCCTCGAACAGCCAGCCCTGTTCCGCCAGCACGACCAGGCGCAGGAAATCTTCCGGCGTCGCCACCGGCGCCGGCGCACAGGCCCAGATCAGCGCGGCCGAGGTCATCACCCAGCCGGTGCCGGCCAGCGCCAGCAGTAATCCGAACACCACCATGCGGCTGTCGCGCGGCTTCCACGCATGCACCGCGGTCATCAGCCCGGCCGGCTGACCACGCTCCAGCGCGCGGCTGATCGCGTACAGGCCGGTCGCCACCACCGGTGCGACCAGCATGAACCCGGTGAAGGCGCCGTTGAGCAGCCAGAACTGGTCCGGTATCTGCCAGCACAGCAGCGCACCGAACACCGCGACGGCGGCGCCATGCAGCAATCCGGGCCCCGGGCAGCGCAGGAAATCGCGACAGCCGGCGACCAGCCAGTCCAGCGGTCGGCTCAGCGGTACGGCACGGGTCGTGTAGCGGCGGGATTCGATGATGGCGTGGCTGTCGTTCATGTCGGTCGGTCTGTCCGGATCGATCACCGACGCGCGCGGCAAGGCCACTGCAGCCCTGCCCGATGCGTCACGGAGTATGCCGGCCGCCGCACTCCTGCAACTTGACGCAGCTCATGCGCGCCCGGCCGACGCACAAGTATCGGGCAAAGCGTGTCGCAACGGCAGCAAAGCGTCGCATCCGCACCGTCGCGGGGCGTATTCCGCCCTCGGTTTGTGCGGCGCAAAAAGGTTCTGGCGCCGATGGGCAACCCGGCAGGACCGCGCCGGCTAATCCGGGCTCAAGCCCGGTGGCCGCTGGTGCAGCGGCATCACGTGGACCAGCGCGGGGTCGAGCCGCAAGGCCAGCCGGTCACCGTTGCCGATGCGCCGGCGCTGCGGTCCGGCCAGCGTGATGCGCAGGCTGATCTGCGGATTGCGCTCCAGCGTCAGCGACGCCAGCGTGATCTCACCGAGGTGGCGGGCCTCGCTCACCGTCGCTTCCAGTTCCTGCCCGCTGCCGTCCGCGCCGAGCAGGATGCCGTCGCCCGGCACCACCCAGTTCACCGGTTGGCCTGGCTTGATCTTTCCCTTGTCGCGCACTTCGAGCAGCATGTCCGCGCTGTCGCCGCCGGTCGCCGACACCCATTTCAGAAGACCCCAGCCCGCCCTGCCCGACGGCCCCACCCAGACACCCTGGAAACGGTTGTGCATGCCCACCAGATCGGCCACGCGCGCATTACGCGGTGCGCGATGGATGTGCTCGGGCGGCCCCTCCTGCAGCACCGCACCGGCGTCCATCACCACCAGCCGGTCAGCCAGCAGACGCGCTTCATTGAGGTCGTGCGTCACCAGCAGGATGGGAATATCGAGGTCGCTGCGCAGATCGGCCAGCAAGCGGTAGAGCCCCTGCCGGCTCATCTGGTCGACTGCGGAGAACGGCTCGTCGAGCAGCAGCAGCTTCGGTTCGCGAGCGAGCGCACGCGCCACCGCCACGCGCTGCTGCTGGCCGCCGGACAGGGCGGCGGGTCGCCGCTGCTGCTGTTCGTGCGACAGATGGACGTGATCGAGCCAGCGCCGGGCTTGGGCTGCGCGATCGCCGGCCGGCAGATGCAGCAAGGCCAGTGCGACGTTATCGACCGCACTGAGGTGCGGCATCAGCGCGTAGTTCTGGAACACCAGCCCGACGTGGCGACGCTGTGGCGGCAGGAATACGCCCTGTTCGCTGTCGCACCACAGCTGCGTGCCGACCTCGATACGGCCACGCTGCGGCCGCATCAGCCCGGCCAGCACGCGCAGCATCGAGGTCTTGCCGGCACCCGACGGGCCGACCAGCGCGAGCAGTTCGCCGGCGGCGCAGTCGAAACGACCGTGCAACGGCATCGGCTCGGTCTGGGCGATATCGACCCGCAGTGCGCGGGCAGCGCGGTGATCGCCGTTCATCGGCGGGCCGCCAGTCTGGCCGAGGCGAAGAAGGACGCCGCCACGGCACCGAGCGACAGCGCCAGCAACAGCAGCGCCATGCGGTCGGCGCCGGCGAGGTCGAAGGACTGTACGCGGTCATAGATCGCGATCGCCACCGTCTTGGTCTCGCCGGGAATACTGCCGCCCATCATCAGCACGACGCCGAATTCGCCCAGCGTGTGCACGAAGGTGAGCACCATGGCGGACAGGATGCCCGGCCAGGCCAGCGGCAGCTCGACCCGCCAGAAGGTCTGCCAGCCGCTCAGCCCGCAGACCGCGGCGGCCTCGGCGAGGTTGTCGGGTATCGCTTCGAAGGCGCGCTGCACCGGCTGCACGATGAAGGGGATGTTGAACACCAGCGAGGCGATCAGCAGACCGGCGAAATTGAAGGTCATCCGGATGTCGAAGCTGTCGAGCATCCAGGCGCCGAACGGCGAGCCGGCACCGAGCGACACCAGCAGGTAGTAGCCCAGCACCGTGGGCGGCAGCACCAGCGGCAGCACGACGAAAGCTTCGATCCAGGCCTTGCCGGAAAAGCGCGTGCGCGCCAGCCAGCGCGCGGCAAGCACGCCGGGCGGCAACAGCACCAGCAGCGTCACCGCCGCCAGTTCGATCGACAGCGAGAAAGCCTGCCAGTCCATGGATATCCCTCGTTCGGTGCGTCGGCGCCGATCACGCGCCGGGCATCGCGAAGCCGTGACGGCGCATGATGTCCTGCGCCGCCGGCGTGGCGAGATAGTCGTAGAAGGCGCGCGCTGCGGGCGGCGCGCCACGCAGCAGCACCATGCGTTGCGCCAGCTTGCGATGCCAGCTTTCCGGGATCAGCGCGAATTCACCGAGTGCACTCACCTGCGGCACCTTCGCCAGCGACAGCGCGATGATGCCGCCCTGAGTCGCGCCCGAAGTCGCGAACTGCGCCGCCTGCGAAATGTTCTCGCCGAGCACCAGCCGCGGTTCGATGTCGGCCCACACGCCGGCGTGCTGCAACGCCTCCTTTGCCCGGGCGCCGTAGGGCGCGTGTTCCGGGTTGGCGATGGCGAACTTCTTCAGGCGCCCGTCGCGCAGCGCCTGCGCGAGATCCCGCAGTTCGCCGTCCGCCTTCAGCAACGACCCGCGCGGCACCATCAGACCGATGCGGCCGTAGGCATAGAGCCGGCCGCGGTCCTGAGTCAGCCCCTGATCGGCCAGCCGGAACACGAAATCCTCGTCGGCCGACATGAACAGATGGAAGGGCGCACCCTGCCGGATCTGCGAGAAGAAATTGCCGGACGAACCGAAAACCAGACGCATCCGCTGGCCGGTTTCGCGTTCGAAGCGGGCCGCCACCTCCTCGATCGCGAACTTCAGGTCGGACGCCGCGGCGACGGTCGGCGGCTCGGCGCCGCGCGCCGGCGCCGGCGCCGTCAGCGAAAACGCGAGCACACACAGCAGCACGATGCGTTGGATCAGGCAGACAGCTCTCATGAACGGCGCGCCTCCGGGCGACTCGATATGTATCCGTATGGATATCGCCAGATGAGTATAACGAGTATCGTGCTCGATGCATTTCCCTTCGTCCTCGATCCGCGATGAACACCAAGGCAGCGCCCGCCACCCTCGAACACAGCACCCGGTTTCGCGTGCAGATCAAGCACGCGGTGGCGATCGGTCCGGGCAAGGCCGACGTGCTCGAGGGCATCGCGGCGACCGGCTCGCTCGCCGAAACCGGCCGCCGGCTGGGCATGAGCTATCAGCGCATCTGGTCGCTGGTCGACGCGATGAACAAGGACTTCGTCGAACCGCTGGTGACCAAGCAGCGCGGCGGCTCCGCTGGCGGCGGCGCCCGACTGACCGCCATCGGAGAGCAGGTGCTGGCGCTCTACCGCGCGATCGAGGAAGACGCCCGCCTCGCCGCCTCGCGCCGCCTGCCCGAACTGTTGGCACTGATCCGGCCCGATGCTGGGCCGGGTTCCGTATGAGAGGTCTTCTGACCCGGACAGCAGCCTGAAGCGAAGCAAGCGGGACGCAGACGCCCTGTCGCGGCCAAGGCCGCACCGTCGAATGAGGACCCGTTGCCGGGACTACCGGGCGGTATCCGCGAGCCCGTCGAGTATCGGACAGTCAGGTCGGCCGTCGCCGTGGCAGCAGCGGGCGAGCTGCGCCAGCGTGCGCTTCATCGCCGTCATTTCGGCGATGCGCCGGTCGAGGTCGGCGATATGCGCTTCGGCGATGCGTTTCACGTCGCCACTGGCGCGGTCCGGTTTCTGCCACAAGGCCAGCAGATCGGTAATTTCCGCCATCGAGAAGCCGAGGTCGCGCGCGCGGCGGATGAAGCGCAGCGTATGCACCTCGCGCTCGCCGTACTGCCGGTAGCCGGCGTCGGTGCGCGCCACAGCCGGCAGCAGACCGAGCGATTCGTAATGCCGCACCATCTTGGCCGACACGCCGGAACGTGCAGCCGCCTCACCGATGTTCATCGCGCACCTCTTCGGGTTTCCAGCGCCGCAGCAGCAGCGCGTTGCTGACCACGCTGAAGCTGGAGAAAGCCATCGCCGCGCCGGCGATCACCGGATTCAGCATGCCGGCCGCGGCCAGCGGAATGCCGACCACGTTATAGGCGAAGGCCCAGAACAGGTTCTGCCGGATCTTCGCCCAGGTGCGCCGCGAAATGTCGAGCGCGTCGGCCACGCGCGCCGGGTCGCCCTGCATCAGCGTGATGCCGGCGGCGTGCATCGCCACGTCGGTGCCGGTGGACATGGCGATACCGACGTCGGCCGCGGCCAGCGCCGGCGCGTCGTTGATGCCGTCGCCGACCATGGCGACTACCGCCCCACCCTGCTTCAGTTCGGCGACCACCTCGGCCTTGTGCTCCGGCAGCACTTCGGCACGCACGTCGGCCATGCCCAGTTGTGCAGCCACCGCGGCGGCCGCCCCGCGGTTGTCGCCGCTGACCAGCACGGTACGCACGCCGCCTGCCTGAAGGCGGCTCACCGCTCGCGCCGCCGATGCCTTCAGCGTATCGCCGAAGGCGAGCAGTCCGATCAGGCGCGGCGCCTCCGTCAGATCGGCCAGCCAGGACACGGTGCGCCCCTCTGCCTGCAGTTGCGCGGCGCGGGCGGCGAGCGGCAACAGATCGACGCCCAGTTCTTCCATGAAACGCGAACTGCCCAGCTTCAACGCGCAGCCGTCGACAGTCGCCTCGATGCCGCGCCCAGCCACCGCCGCCAGCGCAGTCGCCGGCAATACCGTCACGCCTTCGCGCACCGCGGCCGTGCTCACGGCGCGCGCCAGCGGGTGCTCGCTGCCGGCCTGCAGCGCAGCGGCCAGTGCGAGCAGTTCGCCGGGTGCCCCGACCGCCGGCTCGAACGCCACCAGTTCCGGTCGGCCCTCGGTCAGCGTGCCGGTCTTGTCGAAGGCGACCACCGACACGCGGTGCGCGATTTCCAGCGCCTCCGCGTCCTTGATCAGGATGCCGTGCCGCGCCGCCGCGCCGGTGCCCACCATGATGGCGGTCGGCGTGGCCAGCCCGAGCGCGCACGGGCAGGCGATCACCATGACCGCGACCGCGTTCAGCAGCGCCGTTTCGACACCGGCGCCGGCCACCATCCAGCCGCCGAAGGTGAGTGCGGCAAGCGCGATCACCACCGGCACGAACACCGCGCTCACCTGATCGACCAGGCGCTGTATCGGAGCCTTTTTCGCCTGCGCGCTCTCGACCAGCCGCACGATGCGCGCCAGCACGGTTTCGGCGCCGACGGCGCGGGTGCGCACGAGCAGCCGCCCCTCGCCATTGACTGCGCCACCGGTCACGCGGTCGCCCGTCTGTTTGGCGACCGGCAGACTTTCGCCGGTGATCAGCGATTCGTCGACCTGGCTGGCG